>NZ_JAPEMM010000001.1:4800000-5161469 GCF_026342735.1 Streptomyces sp. NBC_00193 | reverse complement strand
GCCTGCTCGGCGATCCACTGCGGGGACTTGCCGACGACCGCCGGGTTCAGCTTGGCGCCGTTGGTGTCGGCCGCGTAGGCGGTGGTGCCGAAGACGAACTGCTCCAGCTTGGTCTTCTCGGCGGCGGAGACCACGTGGGCGCCGAGCCGCTTGAACTCGGCGAGGCCCGCTTCGTAGATCTCGGCGTCGAGGATGACCGCCTGCTCGGAGGCGCAGATCATGCCGTTGTCGAAGGCCTTGGAGAGCACGATGTCGTGGATCGCGCGTCCGAGCTTGGCGCTCTTGTGGACGTACGCCGGGACGTTGCCCGCGCCGACGCCCAGGGCCGGCTTGCCGCACGAGTACGCGGCCTTGACCATGGCGTTTCCGCCGGTCGCGAGGATGGTGGAGACGCCCGGGTGGTTCATGAGGGCGCCGGTGGCCTCCATGGAGGGGGCGGTGACCCACTGGACGCAGTCGGCGGGGGCGCCGGCGGCGACGGCGGCGTCGCGGACGATGCGGGCGGCCTCGGCGGAGCAGTTCTGCGCGGAGGGGTGGAAGGCGAAGATGATCGGGTTGCGGGTCTTCAGGGCGATCAGGGCCTTGAAGATCGTGGTCGAGGTCGGGTTGGTGACCGGGGTCATCGCGCAGACGACGCCGACGGGCTCGGCGATCTCCGTGATGCCGTTCAGCTCGTCGCGGCGGATGACGCCGGCGGTCTTGAGCCCGCGCATCGAGTTCACGACGTGCTCGCAGGCGAAGAGGTTCTTGACGGCCTTGTCCTCGAAGAGGCCGCGACCGGTCTCCTCGACCGCCAGCTGGGCGAGCTCGCCGTGCTGGCTCAGCGCGGCCAGCGAGGCCTTCTTGACGATGTGGTCGACCTGCTCCTGGTTGAACGACGAGAACTGGTCGAGCGCCTTGAGCGCCCCCTGGACCAGTCCATCCACCATCTCGTTCGCCTGCATGGCAGGAACTCCTTCATTTCGACTCAACCTGAACCGCTTTCCTGATGACTCAATTCGACACCCAAAAGCGGAAGCCGCGCCGCCGAAAAAGCCCTTATCCACCGGGCCGAAGGGCCGTTCACACCCGTTCACCTCCCTTCGATACCCCATCTGACCTGCATAAACACCTCGGGACCTAAGACCCCTGTGCGCTTGTGAAAACTTTCACAAGAATTTCCGGCGAAGTGCGCCCTACCGCGCTCCTCCCCCAGCGAGCACAATCACCGTGACGAGTCGCGTCGACCGTGAGGGAGGGAGCGCGTGCGCAGTCAGGTGCGCGTCGCGGACGGACGGAATCTGACGGTGGAGCGCTGGGGCGACCCGCACGGAAAACCCGTTTTCCTGCTCCACGGCATGCCCGGCAGCCGTCTGGGCCCCGCCCCCCGGGGCATGGTCCTCTACCAGCGCCGGATGCAGCTCATCGCCTACGACCGGCCCGGCTACGGGGGCTCCGACCGCCATCCGGGCCGCACCGTCGCCGACGTGGCCACGGAGGTGGCCGCGATCGCCGACTCCCTGGGCCTGGACACCTTCGCCGTGGCCGGCCGCTCCGGCGGCGCCCCCGGCGCGCTGGCCTGCGCCGCCCTGCTCCCCCACCGGGTCACCCGGACCGCCGCGCTGGTCTCCCTGGCCCCCCGGGACGCGGAGGACCTGGACTGGTTCGAGGGCATGTCCCCCTCGAACATCCGGGAGCACTCCACCGCCGGCCGGGACCCCGAGGAGCTCGCCGCCCGGCTGATCCCGCGCGCCGCCGGGATCGCCGAGGACCCCGGCCGGCTCCTGGACGAGCTGCGCCGCGAGCTCACCGACAGCGACCGCATGATCGTCGCGGACGCGGGGCTGCGGGCCATGCTCCTGCGCAACTACCGTGAGGGGGTCCGCACCTCCGCCTACGGCTGGATCGACGACGCCATCTCCTTCAGCAGCCCCTGGGGCTTCGACCCGGCGGACATCCGCTGCCCGGTGCTGATCTGGCACGGGGAGCTCGACGTGTTCTCCCCCGTGGGCCACTCCCGCTGGCTGGCGGGCCGCATCCCGGGCGCCACCACGAACATCGACCCGGCCGCCGCGCACTTCGCGGCGCTGCGCGCCCTGCCCGACGTACTGACGTGGCTGCTCAGGGAGGTACCCGCACCTCCCGTCAACGAGCAGCAGCCTGCGTAGGAGGGTCCGGGCGCGGTGGGGCGGAGGCCCCGGATCGGGACAGCCTCCGACCGAGAGGTCGCGCGGTGAAAATCCGCGTCCTGTTCGGCACGCCGAAGGGCCCCCCCGGGGGTAAAGTCCGGCCGTGCACCGGCGCCGCGACCGCATCACCGATGCGGTCCCCGACCTTCAACTCCACGCTCTGACACAGAAGTACGCGCTCTAGACTGACGGAAGGGCGGCCCGGCCGCCTTTCGCCAGATCGTCCTGAACGTCCGCGGCAGATGCGATCTCGTTCGCCATCACCGCTCGGTCCGTGAACGGGCAACCGGGGCCGGCCTGCCCCGTACCCCGCCTCACCTCCACACCAACCTGCTCCGGCACGACCGAAGAACAGTCGTCTCTCCCGATCGGGGTCGACTGCCCCCGGTGAGGAGCGGTGAAAGTGAACACCACAACGGATCCCGAGAAGGATCCCCGCCCGACAACGGATCCCGCGAAGGATCCCCACCCCACAACAGATCCCGAGAAGGGCCTCCACCCGACGGCGGATCCCGAGAAGGATCACGGCCCGTCCCAGAAGCCCGAGGCCGGGAAGAAGAAGAGGAAGCGGAAGATCGCCTCCCACGCCTTGGGCTGGCTGACGCTCCAAGCGCTCGGCGGTCTGATCCGCCGGTGGATCGAAGGGATATAGAGACGTGTAGCGAGGTCAGAAGCCTGGAACCTGCCGCAGCACCGATACGCCGTCGCCGCCGACACGGGGTGACGGCCGACGGTACGGCAGGCCCGCAAATGGAAAGGATCTTGCCATCAGGCAAACGGGCGAATGCCGGGCCCGAGCGAATTCGATCGCGTTTGCCACTGCCCCCCGATCGGCCCTGACCAGGACATCATCCTGTAACAACGACCTGCGCAGTTCGGCAAGCCGATCACCGATCGGGCAGGTAAAGTCCGCGCCAGGCAGTGGCTCTCTTCGCCATTGTCCCCCTCCCATTCCCCATGACCTCCCCGAGGACGGCGTCATGAACACCTCCGCAACCCACCCGGCCAGCACCGTCACGGCCACCCGCGTCCCGCTCGACCGGATCGATGTCCGCGGTGCGCGCGCGGCCGCGAGCCTGGGTCGCGTCCTCCCGACGGAATCCGGTCGAAAGGTTCAGACGCCCATCTTCAACTCTGCACTCTGACGGAGAAGTCGGCGCTCTAGACTGGTGGAATGACCGGCCTGATCGCTTTTCGCGAGATCGTCCTGAAAGTTCACAGCAGATGCGATCTTGCTTGTGATCATTGCTATGTCTACGAACACGCAGATCAGAGCTGGCGCTCCCGGCCGAAAGTGATCTCCCCCGAGGTGATCGCCCAGACCGCGTCGCGTCTCGCCGAACACGCAAGGACACACGCACTCCCCTCCGTCACGGTCATCCTTCACGGAGGGGAACCGCTTCTCGCGGGCACCGCCCGGCTCCGGCTCGTGTGCGAGGAATTCACCCGCGCCCTCGACGGCATCGCCGCCCTCGACCTGCGCATGCACACCAACGGCCTGCAGCTCAGCCGCCGTTACCTGGACCTCTTCGCGGAGTTCGGCGTCAGCGTGAGCGTCTCCCTCGACGGGGACCGCGCCGCCAACGACCGCCACCGGCGCTTCGCCGACGGGCGCACCAGCCACCCCCTGGTCCTGGCCGCCGTGGACCTCCTGCGCACCGAGCCCTACCGCCACCTCTACCAGGGCCTGCTCTGCACCATCGACGTCGCCAACGATCCGGTGGCCGTCCTCGACGCCCTCGTCGAACTGGCCCCGCCGCGCGTGGACTTCCTCCTCCCGCACGCCACCTGGCAGACGCCGCCGGTCCGCCCCGACGAGGCCCCCGACACCTACGCGCGCTGGCTGCTGCGGGTCTTCGACCACTGGGACCGCCGCGGCCGCCCGGTCCCCGTACGCCTCTTCGACTCGCTGTTCTCCACCCTGGCCGGCGGCCCCAGCCTCACCGAGTCCCTCGGCCTCGCGCCCACCGATCTCGTCGTGGTGGAAACCGACGGGAACCTGGAGCAGGTCGACTCCCTCAAGAGCGCCTTCGAGGGCGCCGCCGCCACCGGGTTCAACGTCTTCGACCACGCCTTCGACCTGGTCGCGGCCCATCCCGGGGTCCGCGCGCGCCAGTTGGGGCTGGCCGGCGTCAGCGACGCGTGCCGCCGGTGCCCCGTCGTACGTTCGTGCGGAGGCGGGCTCTACACGCACCGCTACAAGGCCGGTTCCGACGAGCCGTCCGGCTCGGAAGCCCCCGGGAACTTCGACAACCCCTCCGTCTACTGCACCGACCTGCGCGAGCTCGTCGACGGCGTGGAGGGGCGTACGAGCGCCAGCGCGAGCGCGCCGGAACTGTCCGACCCGGCCGAGCTGGCCGGCTCCCAGGAGCAGCTGACCCGGGACCTGCTCGCCCTCTTGAACGACCGCCGCACGGGTGATTCCGACTGGGAGCGGGCCTGGCGGGTGCTGGGCGCCGTGGAGCGGGCCGGGCAGGCGGGCGCGGACGCGCTGGACGCCGTACTGGCCCACCCCTTCACCCGGACCTGGGTCATGGCCTGCCTCGACCCCGGGCAGGAGGGCCCCGACGCCGCGCGGGCGGCCCGCCGGCTGACCGCACTGGCCGCCGCCGCCGTGCTGCGCGGCGGGCTCGACCTGCCCGCCGAGGTCGTCTACCGGGACGGCGAGGTGTACCTGCCGACGCTCGGCCTGCTGCGCCTGGGCGAGCCCGGCACCGAGGGCCGCGCCACCCTGCACGCCGCCGACGGCGGGTACGCCGTCCGCGAGGAGGGCCGCCCCGAGCACCGCTTCGGGCCCGCCGCGGGCGACGCGCGCTGGCAGCCCGTACGCACCTGGTCGCCGGGGCCGGACGCGGCCCCGGTGGCGCTGGAGGACCTGGACCCGCACCGCAACTGCTTCGCCCGCCCGCCCAGGCTGCGGCTCGGCGCCGGGGAGGCCGAGGAGTGGCGCGAGCGCCTCGACGCGGCGTGGGCCCTGCTGCACGCCTCGGTGCCCGAGTTCGCGCGGGCGGCCGCCACCGGGCTGACCACCCTGACGCCCCTCGCGGGCGGCCCCCGGGCCCGCGGCTGGGGCGAGGCCGGGCGGCACGGTCCGGGCGCGCTCGGAGTGCCGTACGCGGCGGGGGTGGCGGAGACCGCGCTCGCACTGCTCACCGGGCGGCGGCGGGCGGGCCTCCAGGCGCTGACCGAGGTGGCCGACCTGTACGCGCTGGACGGGGAATGGCAGCACCCCTCGCCGTGGCGTGAGCGCCCGGTCCCGGTGTCCCGGCTGCTGGCCGACGTCCACGAGCGGGTGGCCGTGGAGGCCTACCGGCGGGCGACCGCCACCGCCGAGCCGGGCGGGCTGGACCGGATCAACCGGGCGCTGGACCGGCTGTCGGAGGCGGCGGAGCTGACGAGCACCGGCAAGCGCCTCGTGGAACAGCTCCGCTGGGAACTGAAGGCGGTCGACGCGTGACGGGCCCGACGGGCCCCGGGGACCGCCCCCCGCGGCCCGGCCCCGAAAGCCCCGGCACGGAAGGCCCCGCCTCAGAAGACCCCGCCGCTGAAGGCCCCGGCCCCGAAGGCCCCGGCGCCCTCGCCCGCCCCCTCCGCGCGCTCGGTGTCCGCCCCGGCATGCGCCTGCTGGTGCACGCCTCGCTCGGCGGCACCGGTCTGCGTGCCGAGGAGCTGCGCGACGCCCTCCTGGCCGCCGTCGGTCCGGGCGGCACCCTCGCGGCGCCGGCCTTCACCCCGCAGAACTCCAAGACCTCCACCGCGCACCTGGCACGGATCGCCGGCCTCACCGAGGAGGGCGTACGGGCCTTCCGCGCACGCATGCCCGCCTTCGACCCGGCGCGCACCCCGAGCCACGGCATGGGGGTCCTCGCCGAAGCCGTGCGCACCGCCCCGGGAGCGGCGCGCAGCGGGCATCCGCAGACCTCTTTCTCCGCGGTCGGCGCAGGCGCCCGGGAGCTGTGTGCGGGACATCCGCTGACCAGCCATTTGGGCGAGGATTCACCCCTGGGAAAGATGTGCGGGGAGGGATGGAAGGTACTCATGATCAATGTGGGATTTTCCGTCTGCACCGCTTTCCATCTCGCGGAGTATCGAATTCCGAAGCCCCCCTTGCGCATGTACGAGTGTGTGGTGAAGGTGAACCATCCGGGGTCTTCAGGGGGGCAGCCTGAAGGGCCGAAGCGGGAAGGGTGGACCGCGTACGAGGACATCGCGCTGGATGACAGCGATTTCGCCGAGATCGGCAGGGCGTTCCCGGAAGAGGGGATACGCCGGGGGCGGATCGGCGGGGCATCGACCATGCTCTTCGCCCTTCCGCATGCCGTCGATCACGCGCTTGAATGGATGACCGAAAACAGACGCTGATTGACTGAACGATGAGGGGATGTGGCGGAGCAGCTCCGGAATGATGTTTCTTCGCTCGCATCTTCGGGACGGGGGTCGTGTGCCCGCATCAGTGCAGCCGTACTTTTTTCTCAGTTATGCGCATACACCGAGGTTCGGGGCGGGAGGACCGGACCCGGACATGTGGGTGGAGCGGCTTTTCCGCGATCTCTGCAGTCATGTCATGGCATTGACGAATCTGCCCGCGGGAGCCGAGGCCGGCTTCATGGACCGGGAGATACGCAGCGGTGAGGGCTGGTCGGAACGGCTCGGGGCGGCGCTCGCCACCTGCCGGGTCTTCGTCCCCCTGTTCTCGCCGCGCTACTTCGCCAGCGAAATGTGCGGGAAGGAGTGGTTCGCCTTCGCGCAGCGCACCATCCACCACGTGGCGCTCAGCAATCAGCCGGCCGAGGCCATCGTGCCCGCGTTATGGGTGCCGGTACCGCCCTCCCAACTACCGCTCCCCGCAGAGCGGTTGCAGTTCAACCACAACACCTTCGGCGAGCGGTACGTCACCGACGGGCTCTACGGACTGATCAAACTGCGGGGCTACGCCGAGCAGTACGAGAGCGCCGTGTACGAACTCGCCAAGCGGATCGTCCGGGTTGCCGAGACCGTCCGGCTCGATCCGATCCGGCCGCTCGACTACCGCCTCGTGCCCAGCGCCTTCGGCTCTCCGAACGGCACCCCCAGCAGCACCGCGCGCACCCTGCACGTCACCGTGGCCGCCGCCTCCCGGCACGATCTGCCCGAGGGCCGCAGCCCGGAGTACTACGGGGACAGCGCGCTGGACTGGAACCCGTACCACCCGGTCTCGCAGCGGCCCATCGCCTACGTCGCCGAGGACCTGGTCCGCAACCTCAACTACCAGACGTCGGTGGGGTCGTTCGACGACGAAGCCGGGCACTTCGACTCCAAACAGCCGCCGACCCGGCCCGAGATCCTCATCGTGGACCGGTGGGCGGTGGAGGACGAACAGCGCCGCCAGCGCCTCGCCGCCTTCGACCAGGAGTCCCGGCCGTGGATCAACGTGGTCGTGCCGTGGAACCGGTACGACCACCAGAGCCGCGCCAAGGAGAGCCAGCTGGCCCACCGGCTCGAGGACACCATGCCCGTCAAGATGAGCCAGGGCCGGGCCGCCTGCCGGGCCGCCGCCAACGGCGTGGCCAACATGGAGACCCTCGGGCAGATCCTGCCGCAGGTGGTGGAGGCCGCCGCCCAGCAGTTCCTCAGACACGCCCAGGTCTATCCGCCGGCAGGCAGCCCCGCGGCCGGCACCGAACGGCCCCGGCTGCTCGGTCCCATGGGGATGAACGGGCCTCCGGCCCCACCGCCCGCCCCCTTCCCGCCCACCGCGGGCGACACGGGCAACGGGTACGGCCGGCCCATCGGGTCCGGCGGGTCCATCGGGCTCACCGGGCCCACCGAAATCAACGACAACGACCGGGGGGACGCGGATGACAGCGAGTCGTGACAGCCAGAGTCGTGACGGCCAGCACAGCAGCCGTGACGAGCACCGCGAGGGGCGCATCGTCACCTTCTACTCCTACAAGGGCGGCACCGGCCGCACGATGGCGCTCGCCAACACCGCCTGGATCCTCGCCGCCAACGGCAAGCGGGTCCTCGCCGTGGACTGGGACCTGGAGGCTCCCGGCCTGCACCGCTTCTTCCACCCCTTCCTGGACCCCTCCACCCTCGGCGCCACCACCGGTGTCATCGACCTGATCAGCGAGTACGCGTGGGCGGCCACCAGCCCGGTGCAGCGCGCCGACGACTGGCACAAGGACTACGCGCGGATCCAGCCGCACGCCGTCTCGCTCACCCCCGAGACCCTCGGCTGGGAGTTCCCCGACGGCGGGACCCTCGACTTCGTCTCGGCGGGCCGGCAGAACCGCGAGTACTCCGCGACCGTCTCCACCTTCGACTGGGACAACTTCTACGACCGGCTCGGCGGCGGGCTCTTCTTCGACGCCTTACGGGCGGACATGAAGCGGAACTACGACTACGTCCTGATCGACAGCCGCACCGGCCTCTCCGACATAGCCGACATCTGCACGGTCCACCTGCCCGACGTCCTGGTCGACTGCTTCACCCTGTCCGACCAGTCCATCGACGGCGCGGCCTCCGTGGCCCGGCAGATCGACGAGCGGTTCAACGACCGCGGCATCAAGATCTACCCGGTCCCGATGCGCATCGACGAGGGCGAGAAGGAGAAGGCCGACGCCGGCCGCGCCCTGGCCCGGATCAAGTTCGACCGCTTCCCCAACGGCCTGATCGGGGACGACCTCACCTCCTACTGGGGCGCGGTGGAGATCCCGTACCGCCCCTACTACGCCTACGAGGAGACCCTGGCCACCTTCGGGGACGAGGCCGGGCTCACCAACTCCCTGCTCTCCGCCTTCGAACGGCTCACCACCGTCGTCACCGAGGGCGACGTCACCTCGATGCCCGCCATCGGCGAGGAGGTGCGCCTGCGCATCCGGGACGCCTTCACCCGGCGCCGCCCCGCCCTGCCCGCGGACCTCTTCCTCTCCTACGTCGCCGAGAACCGCATGTGGGCCGACTGGATCGAATCGGTGCTCACCCGGGCCGGCTTCCGGGTCGTCCCCCGGGACGTCTCCGCCGAACGGACCCCGGCCACCGCCGGCGGGGACACCCTGGGCGGAACCGGGATCAGCGTCGACACCGCCGCACGGACCGTGGTGCTGCTCTCCAGCGCCTACCTCAAGTCGGCCCGCGCGGTGGACGTGTGGGAGCGGGCCGCGGCCGAGGACCCGACCGGGGGCCGGCGCCAGCTGGTGCCGCTGCGGGTGGGCGACGTACGCCTGTCCACCCCGTACATCGACCGCAATCCGGTGGACCTGTTCCGCCTCGACGAGGTGCACGCCACGACCGCGCTGCTGCGCGCGGTGGAACGGCCGATGGCGCTGCCCGACACCGTCGCCAGCGCCTCCGCGCCCGGCCCCCGCTTCCCGGGGACGGTCCCGAAGATCTGGAACGCGCCGCCCCGCAACCCCGGTTTCACCGGCCGCTCCATCGTCCTGGAGCGGATGCGCGACCAGCTCGGCGGCGGCATATCCGTGGTGCTGCCGCAGCCGCAGACCCTGTTCGGGCTCGGCGGCGTGGGCAAGACCCAGGTGGCGCTGGAGTACGTGCACCGGTTCATGGCCGACTACGACCTGGTCTGGTGGATCTCCGCCGAGCAGACCGACGACGTGGTCGCCGCCCTCGCGGAACTGGCCGTACGCCTCGGCGCGCAGACCGGCGAGGACATGTCGGCCGCCTCCCAGGAGGCGATCGACCTGCTGCGGCGCGGGGTTCCCTCCTCGCGCTGGCTGCTGGTCTTCGACAACGCCGACGATCCCGAGACGCTCAAGCGGTACTTCCCGCCGGGCGGCCCGGGGCACGTACTGGTCACCTCCCGCAACCAGTCCTGGTCCCAGTACGGTGACGCCCTCCCGGTGGACGTGTTCCTGCGCGAGGAGTCCATCGAGCACCTCCAGCGCCGGGCCCCCGGCCTCAGCAAGGAGGACGCCGAGCAGGTGGCCGTCGCCGTCGGCGACCTGCCGCTGGCCGTCGAGCAGGCGGGCGCCTGGATCGCGGAGACCGCGACCCCGGTGTCCGCGTACATCGAGCAACTGGCCCAGCAGGCCGCCCGCGTGCTGGCGCTGAACCAGCCGCCCGGCTACCCGGAGCCGGTGGCCGCCACCTGGAACGTCTCCATAGAACGGCTCCAGTCCCGCTCCCCCGCGGCCGTGCGGCTGCTCCAGCTGTGCGCCTTCTTCGCGCCCGAGCCGATCTCGGCGAACCTGCTCTACAGCAAGGAGATGATCGACGCCCTCAAGCCGTACGACTCCTCCCTCCAGGAGAAGCTCGTCCTGGGCCGGGTCATCCGGGAGATCGGCCGGTTCGCGCTCGCCAAGGTCGACCAGGTCAGCAACAGCATCCAGGTCCACCGCCTGGTCCAGGCCGTGATCCGGGCGCAGCTCTCCGAGGAGGAGCAGCGCGAGGCCCGGCACGCGGTGCACCGGATCCTGGCGGGTGCCCGGCCGGACGACGACGAGCCGATAGACAACCCGGAGACCTGGCCGCGGTTCAACACCATCTGGCCGCACCTGACCCCCTCCGAGGCCCGGTTCTGCAAGGAGCCGGAGACCCGCCGGCTGCTGATCGACCGCGTCCGCTACCTCTGGAAGCGCGGCGACTTCAAGGCCGCGTACGCACTGGGCGAGGAACTGCGCGAGACCTGGCGCGAGACCCTGGGCGGCGACGACCTCCAGTACCTCTACCTGCGCTTCCACCTCTCCAACATCCTGCGCTCGCAGGGCCGGTTCGTGGAGGCGATGGAGCTGGACGAGGGCACGCTGGAGCGCCAGCAGGCGGCGCTGGGCGTCTCGCACCCGCACACGTACATGACCACCAGCGGTCTCGCGATGGACCTGGGGGCGCTGGGCCGCTACGGCGAGGCGATGGAGCTGGCCAACGCCGCGCACGAGGGCTTCGGGCAGATCTTCCACGAGGCCCACCCTCGGACCCTGGCCGCGGCGAACAACCTGGCGCTGAACCTGCGCATGATCGGGCAGTACGCGCGGGCCAGGGAGATCGACCAGGAGGTCTTCGACCGGCGCACGGAGGTGCTGGGCACGGACCACCCGTACACCCTGTCCTCGGCGCAGAACCTGGCGCGCGACCTGCGCGAGGTGGGCCGGTACGACGACTCGGTGCAGCTGCTGAGCCGGACGTACGAGATCTACAAGCGGACCCTGGGCCGGGCCTTCCCCGGCACCCTGTCGGCGGCCAAGAACCTCGCGGTCTCGCTGCGCAGGGCGGGCGACGTGGAGGACGCGCTGCGGCTGACCACGGCGACCCGCAACCGGTACCGGGCCAAGTACACCTCGGTCAACCCGGACCTCCTGGCCTGCGAACTGAACCTGGCCGCGGACCTGTTCGCGACCGGGGACCCGGGCGGGGCTCGGGACCTGGCCCAGGAGGTGGTGGACGAGTACGTCAAGGTGCCGGGCGAGCGGCACCCGTACACCCTGGCCGCCGTCAACAACCTCGCGGTGTTCCACTGGGGCACGGGGGCGGCGGACACCGCCGAGACGATGCTGCGCCAGACCATCCGGCACATGCGCGAGGTGCTGGGCGACAACCACCCGCACACCATCTTCGCCAACCTCAACCTGGCCAACGCCCGGGCCGACCTGGGTGATCCGGAGGGCGCCCTGGAGCTGGAGCGGATATCGGTGATGCGGCTGCGCGAGGCGCTGGGCGTGCACCATCCGGAGACCCTGGCGAGCTCCTCCAACATGGCGGTCAGCCTGGACATGATGGGCCGCAAGGAGGAGGCGAACCGGGTACGGGCCGAGGCGGTGGCCGAGCTGACCCGGCTGCTCGGCGAGGACCACGGGCTGACCCGGTACGCGCGCGACGAGCGCCGGGTCCACCGGGACCTGGAGCCCCTGGCGGTGTGATCCGCGGGGGCGGCTCCCGCCGGGCGCCGCCCCCGCACCTCCCCTATAGACGCAGAAACAGCAGACTGGGGGGTTCGCTGTGAGTGACAGCATGACCTTTCGCAACGAGGACCTGCCGGTCCTCTTCCACCACACCGACCAGGCGGCGATCTCCCGGCAGCGGGAGTCCACCCAGGCCACCCGCGCCCAGCTGATGCTGCTCGTCGTGGCCGCCGCGATCGCCGCACTGCCCGCGGGGCCGAAGGCCGGCTCCGCGTACCTGTCCGGGCTCCTGAGCGTGCTCGCCTACGCCGGGGTGCTGGGCGTGGGCGTACGGGCCACCCGGCGCCGGGCCCGCCCGCAGTGGCAGCTCAACCGCAGCGCCGCTGAGTTCATCAAGTCGCTGGCCTGGCGGTACGCCGTCCACGGCGCGCCCTTCGGCAGTGACGTCCCGGGCGTCGAGGAGACGTACCGGACCCGCCTGGAGGCGGGACTGAACGAACTGAGGAAGATGGGCTGGGAGGATCCGCGGACCGCCGGGCTGGTGCCGGAGGGCGGGGAGATCACCGGTGCGATGTTCCGGCTGCGGGGGCTCGACTACCAGGTCCGCAGGGAGACGTACGTCCGTGACCGGCTGATCGAGCAACGCAACTGGTACCAGCGCAAGACGGAGGTGTCCCGGCGGGCGACGGCCCTGTGGTCGTGGTCGATCGTGCTGCTGACCGTGCTGGCGCTGCTGTTCGCCCTCTTCGGGGCGTTCGGTTCGGGTCCGGGGCCGGAGCTGACCGGGCTGCTGAGCGCGGCGGCGACGGCCGGGATCGCCTGGAACGAGGTGCGGCGCCACCACCCGCTGATCGAGGCGCACACGCTGATCGAGCAGGACCTCTCGGCGATGATGGTCGTGATGCAGACGACGATCACCGAGACGCAGTGGCCGGCCGCGGTCTACGAGACCGAGCGGTACGTGTCCCCGCAGCACACGGACTGGCTGGCCCGGCACAGCAGTTGACGCGCCGGGCGGGCGTGGCCTCAGTCCCGGGCCACGCCCGCCCGCCAGATCACGGTGACGGGTTTGCCGAGCGCGCGGGCGTAGGCGACGATCTCGGCGGTGCCGCCGTGCCCGCGGGCGGGCAGTCCGTCCCAGACGGCGACGAGGCGGTCGCAGGAGTCGGCGATGTAGGTACCGGCCGCGTAGTAGGCCTCGTCGGTGGAGCGGGCGAAGTCCATCCGGATCTCCTGGGCGGCCCGGCGCTTGAGCCCCAGGTACCGGTCCAGTGCGCCGGTGCCTTCGAAGCCTTCCTCGTAGTCCCCGCTGGGGATGACCACGGTGAGGTCGGCGCCGTATTCCAGCGCGATGGCGGCGAACAGCTGGTCCGCTCCCTCGGCGAGGCTGGAGAGGGCCTCCAACGGCCCCTCGTGGCCCCCGAGTACGGCCCGCAGGCCCTCCTCCACATGGCCGAGCAGCTCGTCCGGAATCGACCGGTGCCCGGTCACGCCGATTCGCTTCATGCAGAAACCCGCTCCCCCCGTGGACACGAACGCCCTGGACATCCTCCCAGAAGGCGGGAGGACGTCCAGGGGTGCGGCGGGGGCGCACGGGTCCGTGGCGCGGCCCCGGAGCGGGGTCTAGTACACGCTCACGCCGTACGCGTTGAGCGCCTCGACGACGGGCTGGAAGAACGTGGTGCCGCCCGAGGAGCAGTTGCCGCTGCCGCCGGACGTGAGGCCGACCGCGCGGGTGCCGGAGTAGAGCGGGCCGCCGCTGTCGCCGGGCTCGGCGCAGACGTTGGTCCGGATCATCCCGTAGACGACGTCGCCGCCGCCGTAGTTCACGGTGGCGTTGAGCCCGGTCACCGAGCCGCTGTGGATGCCGGTGGTGGAGCCGCGGCGGGTGACGGCCAGGCCGTTGGTGGCGTTGATGGCGCTGGTGATGTCCTGGTTGCCGACGGTCCCGGGGTGGGCGACGGCGGCGTTGTCGTAGCGGACGAGCCCGTAGTCGTTGTTCGGGAAGCTGGAGCCCACGGTGGGGCCGATGACGGTGGTGCGGGCGGAGTTGGTCCACCAGGTGCCCGCGCCGTCGGTGCAGTGTCCGGCGGTCAGGATGTAGTACGTGCTTCCGCTGCGCACGTTGAAGCCGGCCGAACAGCGCCAGCCGGAGGCGTAGATGGCGTCGCCGCCGGAGACGAGCTTCCTCAGCTTGCCGGGGGTGCGTTCGATGCGCAGGGCGGCCGCGTTCGTTCCGGCCTCGCTGCGGATCCTGGCGATGTCGGCCGCCGAGACGGTGGAGTCGGCGGTGACCACGAGGGTGCCGGTGGCGGGGTCGGTGTGCCAGGCGGTGCCGGCGACGTCGGCGCGCAGGACCGAGGCGCCGGCGGAGGCGAGCCGGTCGGCGCTGAAGCCGCCGTCGGCGTGCGCGGCCGTGGGCGCCGCGAGGGCGGCCACGGCGGCCATACCGGTGGCCACGGCGAAGAGCCTGGAACGGATGATGGTCTTGATCGTCACTTGTCGTCCTCCCGAGTGGGGATCGGAGGCCCGGCGGGGTGGGTGGTGCCGGAGCCCGTGGAGGGCGGCCGGGGGCACGGCGGAACAGGATGCCGTTCGACGTGCCCCTGACAAGCCCCGAGAGACGCTGACGGGAGTCTCCTGGCGTCAGATACCGCTAGCAAGGGCGCCTTTCAGCCGCCTCTCGCCCGCCGCGATCTCGAACGGCAGGGTGTTGCCCGGTGGGGGGAAGGGGCACACGAAGTGGTCCGCGAAGGCGCACGGCGGGAGCTGGACCCGGCTGAGGTCCACGGTGACGGAGCCGTCGGCGGCGGGGATTCCGGGCTTGAGGAACCGGAAGCGGTAGCTGGAACGACCCCCGGTGGCATCGCCGATGACCGCCCGGAGACTGCCGTCCTCCTCGTCCACCGCGACCCGCAGCGCGTGCCGGGCGCCCGCGAAGGAGAAGCTCAGCTCACCGCCCAGCCCGAGCCCGCGCGTCCGTCCGTCGACGTTCTCGACCTGGACCGTCCGGTCCTCGCCGTACGGGGAGAAGTGTCCCGGCACCGCGTACGCCGGGTCGTACGGGGTGGCCTCGATCCCGGTGAAGGCCGCGCGTCCCGGCGCGGCCGGGTCGAACACGCGGACCGCCCAGTCCCCTTCGCGCCGGATCACGACGAGCCGTACCTCCCCGGCGGCGAGCCGGGCGTGCGAGGGCGGGGCCTCGTCGGCGGCCAGGACGGCGGAGCCGGCGAAGGGCTCGCCGTCCAGGGTGATCCCGTCCTCGGGCCCCGCGGTCAGGGTCACGCCTCCGGCGGCGGCCCGCCAGCGCCCCGGAACGGCCGGAATTCGACCTTCCGGGTAATCGGCGAGCCAGAAGGTGCCGGTCAGTGCGAGCGGCCCGTAGGGGGCGGACACGGTGTCCACCCGATGCTCGTGCCACCGCTTCCAGGCGGTGATCGGATCTTCTGCGTCAGCGCTCATGCCGCTCAACCCTTCCACACCGGCCGGGCCGGAAACCGAAAGGCCCGCCAATGGCCACGAACGCACGCATACACCAACGCACTGGACCCCCACCCGGCAGGCGGGAGGGGGTCCAGCGATGAAGCGGTGAAGCGGTGAAGCGGGGTGCGTGCGGCTTAGTAGACGCTCACGCCCCAGCGGGCCATCGCTTCCTTGACGGGCTGGAAGTAGGTGGTACCGCCCGCAGTGCAGTTGCCGCTGCCGCCGGAGGTGAGGCCGACCGCACGGGTGCCCGAATAGAGCGGGCCGCCGCTGTCGCCGGGCTCGGCGCAGACGTTGGTCTTGATCAGACCCTTGACGGTCTCACCGCTGCTGTAGTGCACCGTCCAGTTCAGGCCGGTCACCTTGCCACCGTGCGTGCCGGTGGTGTTGCCGCGGCGCTTCACGCTCAGGCCCACCGTGGCGTTGATGGCGGTCTTGATGTCCTGGCTACCGACACTGCCCGAGTGCTTGAGGGCCTTGTTGTCGTAGCGGATGAGACCGTAGTCGTTGCCCGGGAAGCTGGCACCGACGTTCCCGCCGATCTTCGTGGTCCGCGACGAGTTGGTGTACCAGGTGCCGGCACCCTTGACGCAGTGACCCGCGGTCAGGGCGTAGTACGTGGTGCCCTTGCGCACGTTGAAGCCGAGGGAGCAGCGCCACGAGGTGGTCCAGATGCCGTCCCCACCGCTGGTCAGCATCGAGGTCTTGCCGTGGGTCCGCTCGACGCGCACGGCCGAGTTCCCCCCGACCTCCTTCTTGATCTTCTCTATGTTCGCGTCCGAGACGGTGGAGTCCGCCTGGACCACGATGGCCCCCGTCTCGGGGTCCTGACCCCACGCGGTGCCGGGGACGTCGGCCCGCAGGAGCGAGGCGTCCACGGCGGCGAAGAGGTCGGCGTTGACGCTGCCGCCGTTCGGGTCCTCTGCCGCCGCCGCGGGACCCGCGAGGGTGGCCACGGCGGTCAGACCGACGGCCGCGGCGAAGAGCCGGGAACGGAAGATGCGCTTGATCGTCACTTATTGTCCTCCCGAAGGAAATCGAAGCCCGGGGCAGGTGCGGTGCCCGAGCTTGTGTAGTCATCAGGAACCGCCGTCGGCAGATCGCCGTTCGCCGTGCCCCTGACAAACCCCGTAAATGCTATCGAAGGTTTTCCGGCACCAGGCACGTGAGGCAAGGGCCACTTCAAGCCACTGTCCGCTCCGCGTTGACCATCGCAGCCGAGACGCTCCCTCGTCGCAGCCCAGGCCGTGCGCACACCCCTCACGCACCGATTCCCGGAACGGCTGGAAATCGCCCCAACCTATCGATGGCCGGAAGCGTCGGGCCGAACCCGCGCCAACCCGAAACCAAGCCGGAACCAATCCGCAGCCAAGCCGGGGCCGAAGCGGAGCCCGAACGTCCTCAGCAGCCGTCGCAGGGACAGCAGCAGCAGTCCCCGCACCCGCAGTCACCGCAGCAGTCACAGCCGTCGCAGCAGTCGCCGGCATCGCACCACGGGTCCTTCTTCTCCCGGGACCACGGACCCTCGTGCTCGGTGCAGCACATCTGGCACGTGCAGAACAGCCCGATGGCCACCGCACAGCCCGGCAGCAGGTCTCGGCGCGGCTTGCGCGGGGGCGCCGGCGGCGGGCCGAAGTCCACCGGGGGCGGGCCGAAGGAGCCCTCGGGCCCGGCACCCGTCGCCGTGTGGGAGCAGCCGGCCGTCCCGAAGGCCCGGTCCACCGAGGTGCGCAGCTCGTGCACGAGCAGCCGGTGGGCGAGTCCCGCGTCGGCGAACTCCACCTCCCGCAGCGCCAGCCGGATGCCCCGCAGCGCGTCGTCGCACAGCCTGCGCGCCTCGGCACGCGGGGTCCCGGTGGCGGTCAGCGGGTTCCAGGCGCCCGCCGCCGCGTCCGCGGCCTGGTCCTCGACGGCGTCCAGCAGGTGCGCGAGCCGCCCGAAGTAGCGTCCCGCCTCGCCGAGCGCGGGGGCGTTGCCTGGCCGACCGGCGAGGGTCGCGGTATGGGCGAAGGCGGCGGCCGTCGCGGTCTCGGTCGGCTCGGTCACCACGAGCACCGGCGTGCCGGCTCCGGCCAGGGTCTCGATGCCCGCCTGCCGGTCCACGGCGTCGACGAGCACGGCCGTGTCGAAGCCGAGCGAGGCCCCGGTACGGGCACCCGCCCGGTCCCAGCCCCGGGCCACCCGGCGCGCCGCGAGGGCGATCGGGGCGCGGGCCAACAGGCCGTCGCGGTCGGCCACGTGGTCGCGCACCTTCGCGGAGGCCAGGACCAGCGAGACGGCGGCGGCGAGCCGCGCACCCTCGCCGTTGGCCACGGCCGCGGTGCGCATCCCGCGCAGTGGACAGGGACCGGCGGTGCGCCGGGAGCCCGGGGCGGGACCGGACTGAGCCTCCGTCAGAACGGAGACGAGCAGCCCGTCGTAGTTGGTCACGATCCTCGCGAACTGGCCGTGGTCCCCCCGAAGTGCCAGGCACAGCCCGCAGAGATGGGCCATCCACTCCGTCTTGAACCGCTCCCCGAGCCGATGCGTGCAGGGTCTGACGATGCCGAACAAAACGATTCCCCCGTGTGTCATACGCGTGCCGACGGGCATGGTAGCGAGACCGGCCGTCACCCGTACGCCCCCGTCCCTCACCCGTACGGCTGCACTGGTCGTATTTTCACTCAGTCAGCAGCGGTACCCGCCGGGATCCTTGACGGTGCAACGGATGTTCTGCACCAGTACCGTCACGAAACCCCTGCGCGGCGACTATCCACTTGGCGCGTTGTCAGCATCATGGACGACGATAGGGACGCGGAAGACAAGACAGAACTGACCGCGATGAAAGGAGGCGTCCATGGGTTCGGTGCGCAAGGCGAGTGCCTGGCTGGGTCTCGTAGAGGACAGCGACGACGAGCGTTACTACGACGACGACTACGCGGAGGCCCCGCAGGGGGGTTCGGTGGTCGGCCCCGGCGAGCAGTGGGTCACGGACCCGCGCGTCAAGGTGGCGTCGGAGTCCGCCGTCGAGCAGGGCCGCCGCATCGCGACGGTCACCCCGGACGGCTTCCGCGACGCCCGCGGCATCGGCGAGCTGTTCCGCGACGGTGTCCCGGTCATCGTGAACCTGTCCTCGATGGACCCGGGCGACGCGAAGCGCGTGGTCGACTTCGCGGCCGGTCTGACCTTCGGTCTGCGCGGTTCGATCGAGCGGGTGGCGACCAGGGTCTTCCTGCTGACCCCGGCCGACACCCAGATCGTGAGCGGCGAGTCCGGCGGCCGCTCGCGCGACTTCTTCAACCAGAGCTGAGCAAGGCCTCACCGGCCGCCCGCGGTTCCTTCCGGCCCTCCCGGCGATCCTGTGGCCGCACCCGGCCTAGCGGAAGGCGTCGAGCCCGGTGAGCGCCTTGCCCAGCACGAGCTGGTGCATCTCGACGGTGCCCTCGTAGGTGAGGACCGATTCGAGGTTGGTGGCGTGCCGCATGACGGGGTATTCGAGGGAGATCCCGTTGGCACCGAGGATCGTCCGCGCGGTGCGACAGATCTCGATGGCCTCGCGGACGTTGTTGAGCTTGCCGAAACTGATCTGCTCCGGCCGCAGGGTCCCGGCGTCCATCCGCCGCCCCAGGTGGTGGGCGAGCAGGATCCCCTTGTGGAGCTCCAGCGCCATGTCCGCGAGCTTGGCCTGCGTGAGCTGGAAGCCGCCGATGGGCCTGCCGAACTGCTCGCGCGTCTTCGCGTAGTCCAGCGCCGACTCGAAGCTGGCGCGCGCCGCACCCATGGATCCCCAGACGATCCCGTACCGCGCGTGGCTGAGACAGCCGAGCGGCCCCTTGAGTCCGGTGACGCCCGGAAGCACCGCGTCGGCGGGCAGCCGTACGTCGTCCATGACCAGCTCGCTGGTCACCGACGCGCGCAGGGACCACTTGTGCTTGATCTCCGGGGCGGAGAAGCCGGCGCTGTCCGTGGGGACGGCGAACCCGCGGATCCCCTCCTCGGTCTGCGCCCAGACGACGGCCACGGCGGCCACCGAGCCGTTGGTGATCCACATCTTGCGGCCGTTCAGCACCCAGTCCGAGCCGTCCCGCTTGGCGTGCGTGCGCATCGCGCCGGGGTCCGACCCGACGTCCGGCTCGGTCAGCCCGAAGCAGCCGATGAGCTCGCCCGCGGCCATGCCGGGCAGCCACCGCTGCTTCTGCTCCTCGGAGCCGTACTTCCAGATCGCGTACATCGCGAGCGAGCCCTGTACGGAGACCAGCGAGCGGATCCCCGAGTCCGCGGCCTCCAGTTCCAGGCAGGCGAGCCCGTACTGGACGGCGCTCGCGCCCGCGCAGCCGTATCCCTGGAGCGACATCCCGAGGGCGCCGAGGGCGCCGAGCTCCTTGGCGATCTCCCGGATCCCGGGCAGCTCGCCGTTCTCGTACCACTCGGCGATGTTCGGCAGGACCCGGTCGGCGGCCCAGCCGCGGACGGTGTCCCGGATCGCGAGGTCCTCGGGCGTGAGGAGTTCGTCGAGCCCGAGCGGGTCGGTGGGAACGAAGGACACTGCGCCTCCTGGCAGACCGGGATCACAAAACCTAGCGCCGCAAGTTTGTCGGTCCGCCGGTCCGCGGTCCACCCGCTTCCGGTGTGACCCCGGTCCCGGTCCTGGGGGCAGACTGCGGACATGCTCGATACTTCCGCGCGGCTGCTGCGCCTGTTGTCCCTGTTGCAGGCCCACCGGGAATGGACCGGGGCCGACCTGGCCGGCCGGCTCGGCGTGACGGCGCGGACCGTGCGCCGCGACGTGGACCGGCTGCGGGAGCTCGGTTACCCCGTGAACGCGAGTCCGGGCACCGGCGGCGGCTACCAGCTGGGGGCCGGGGCCGAGATGCCTCCCCTGCTCCTCGACGACGACGAGGCCGTCGCGGTGGCCGTGGGGCTGCGGACCGCCGCCGGGAACGGCGTGGAGGGCATCGGCGAGGCATCCGTACGGGCGTTGGCGAAGCTGGAGCAGGTGCTGCCGTCCCGGCTGCGCGCCCGGGTGTCCGCGCTCAACCGGTTCACCGTGCCCATGTTCCGCGGGGCGGGCGCCTCCACCGTCGACTCCTCCGTGCTGACCGAGCTGGCCGGCGTCTGCCGTGACGCCGAGCGGCTGCGCTTCGGCTACCGGGACCACGGGGGGACCGTCACCCGCAGGACCGTCGAGCCGCACCGGCTGGTGTGCAGCGAGCGCCGCTGGTACCTCGTCGCCTGGGATCTGGACCGGGAGGACTGGCGGACCTTCCGGGTGGACCGGATCGAGCCCAGGCCCCCGCACGGACCGCGCTTCACCCCGCGCCCACCGCCCGCCGAGGACCTCGCCGCGTACGTCTCCCGGGGCATCTCCCAGCGGGTGTACGCGGCCCGCGCGGTCGTCCGGCTGCGGGTGTCCGAGGAGGAGGCGGCGCGGATCGTCGGGCCGGCCGACGGGACCCTGGAGCCGCTCGACGAGCAGAGCTGCATCCTGCGCACCGGGGCGGTCAACCTCGATGTCCTCGTGATTCACATCATGATGATCGGGTGTGAGTTCGAGGTCGTCGAGCCGGCCGAGCTGACGGACCGGATCCGGGCCGCGCGAGATCGGCTCGGCAGGTCACTGGAACCGCGTGAAGCGGCCGGAGAAGTGAAGGATTTGTGAGGAAGCGGAGGGTGCCGGGAGTGCGCCCGGAGTGCACTCCGCCCACAATTCCGTGAAGTTCCGGGGGAATTCGAAACAGAATTCCCCCCGGGCGTGTCGCGGGACGGGAAATAAAAGGTCCAGACGAACTCCGCCGTGGAGGACTGTCGACAATCCGTGACACAAGCGTGACCCGGTATGGAGGAACGTCCGGGCGCGCCGCTGACGTTCCGGGCCTTTCGCGGCGGGCCCGGCTGCGAAAGGCCCGCGGCCGTCCCGGACGCAGCACGGCGGGCCCCGGTCGTCGACCGGGGCCCGCCGTGGATGCGCGAGCGGAGGGGGTGCGTACCGTCCGGCTCAGCCGCCGGTGGCCGGGCGGGGCGCCGCGCCGCGCGCCGGGGCGCGCTCCGCATGGGCCGGGCGGCGGCTGCCGGCCGGGGCGCCCGGGGTCCGCTCGGAACGGATCAGGTGCGGGCGGCCGGAGAGGTGGGCGGCGGGCCGGGCGGCCGGCTGGTGCCCCGCGGTCTGCACGGATGCGGAAGCGGAAGCGGAAGCAGGGGCGGGAGCCGGCGCCGATGCCGGAACCGGAACCTGTGCGGCCTCGGCGGTCCCCGGCTGCCGCAGCACGACCACGGGCTGTGCGGGCTGCGCCGGCTGACGCTCGGACGGCTCCGCGGCGGCCCGCTCCAGCTGCCACTTGCCGCCGGCCGAGAGCAGCGGGACCAGCAGCCCGGTGAGGCCCTCGGGCACCTGCCCGGCCTCCACGAGGCTGCGCAGCCGTGCGCGCAGGTCGAAGACGTAGGCCTCGGCCATGGCGATGGCCGGCTCGAACCACGGCAGCGCCAGCAGCACGAGCAGACCGGCGAGCCAGCCGAGCAGCACGTCGCTGACCCAGTGGGTGCCGAGGTAGACGGTGGTGGCGCCGACGCTCAGGGAGACCACGGCGGAGACCAGGGAGAGCACCCGCCGGGTGACCACCGTGGAGGCCAGGTAGGCCAGGATTCCCCAGGTCACCACGGCGTTGGCGGTGTGGCCCGAAGGAAATATATCGCCGCCCGCGAAGAGCTCGGCCGAGCCGATCTCGGTGGCGTAGTGCGGGCCGAGCCGGCCCAGTCCGAGCTTGACGGCGCCCACGGTGATGTTGAGCAGCAGCAGCGCCACGCCGAGGGTGATCAGCGGGCGGAGGGTGTGCTGCCGCCAGGACCGCCAGCCGAGCCAGGCCGCGACCATGACCGCGGTGGGGCCGCGCTGTCCGAGGACGACGAGGTAGTCGAGGAAGGCGTGCAGCTGCGGCCACTGCTCGTACGGCCGGAAGAACATGATCTGCCAGTCGAGGCGGACGAGCCAGGAAGTGGTCAGGACCGCGATCACGATCGCCAGGTAGATGCCGAGGGTCGCTCCGAGGAGCACGACGCGGTGCCGGCTCATCCGCGGTGTTTGCAGATGAGCCGGTCGCTCTGGTTCCCGGTCCAGCCGGGCGAACACCCGCTCCAGTCTGGGCAGGATTTGGTCGGTACGCACTCAATCGACGTTACCGCGCGCCGATGGGCACCCCGGTCGAATCACGGGCTTTGTGATGACCATGTGATGTGGAGTTGGTCTCACGCGGGACTTAATTCCCGGTATTCATCCTTTGGTTGGAGCAGGGAAGGTCCCTTCCTCCGATCTTTTCCTCGCATACTTAGGCCGCCTTTATCGCTCCCGGTCAATTGTTTTGCCCAAAGATGGAGCGGAACGCTCCATTCCGTGATCTCGGGCCGCCGGACCCTCCCGCCACGGCCTACGGCGGCCCCGAGCCGTTGAGCCAGAAGGCCCCGTACACGGCCGAGGCCGCGGCCACCGCGCCCAGGACGGCGGCCGCCCGGCCCGTCCGCCACCGGGCCAGCGCCACCGCCGGCGGGAACACCAGCGGGAAGGCCGGCAGCAGCAGCCGCGGCTTGGAGCCGAAGTACCCGGAGGCGCACAGGGCGAGCGCCACCACGATCCCGGCGTACACGAGCAGCGGGACCGGCAGGCGCCGCCGCACGCAGAGCGCGTACAGCCACAGCACCAGCGCGACCCCGGCGATCAGCCCGATCCCGGCGGCGAAGGCCGGGGAGGCCAGCCGCGCCCCGATGAACCGGGCGAACGCCAGGCCGCCGTCGAAGCCGTTGCCCCAGCCGCCCTGTACGTCGAGGTACCCGGTCAGGCCGCCCCCGGTGTACGCGCCCACCCACAGCACGTACGCCGCCGCGCCCAGCGGCGCCAGCAGCGCCCCCGCCACCGGCCGCCAGGAGCGCTCCCCGCCCCGCAGGGCCAGGGCGGCGGCCACCCACACCGCCGCGACCACGGCGGCGCCGACCGGGCGGGTCAGTCCCGCCCCGGCCGCGAGCAGGCCGGCGGTGAGCCAGTGCCCGCGCAGGACCCCGTAGATGCTCCAGGCGGCCAGCGCGGTGAACAGCGATTCGCTGTACGCCATCGACTGCACGATCCCGACGGGCAGCGCGGCCCAGACCGCGACCGCGAACACCCCGGCCCGGCGGCCGTGGACGAGCTCGGCGACCGCGAAGATCCCCCAGGCCGCGGCGAGCCCGGCGAGCGCCGACACCACCAGGCCGGCGGATCCGTGGCCGAGCCCGGTGACGGCCGAGACCAGCCGCTCCAGCCAGGGCAGCAGCGGGAAGAAGGCCAGGTTGGAGTGGACGTCGCCGTTCGGGAGCGCCACCTCGTACCCGTACCCCTCGGCGGCGATGCGGGCGTACCAGAGGGAGTCCCAGCGGGCCGAGAGCAGCGTGTGCGCGCTGCTGCCGGCCGCCGCCCCCCACACCGCGAGCACGGTCAGCCCGAGCAGCCGCACCGCCACGAACACGGTCAGAGCGGGCGCGGCCCGGCGAAATCCAAGATCCTTCACGGGCATGATTATCGAGGTCCGGGGCAGTCGCGCCCGGGCAGGAAGGGCCGAGGTGGAACGAGTGGCGCACACCACAGCGCAGCCGGCGGCGGGATGAGAGCTTGACCACGTGTCGGACAGCCGAACTCGCGTACGCTGACTCTTCACTCGCGTGTCGACGCCGGACCCCGTAGGACGCCACCCTCCCCATCCGTGGCCCCGAAAGACGCTGGTCCGCCGAGTGCGAGGGATCACCTGGGAGGTACATGCATGTCGGGGACGAACGTGACCGGCGACAGGAACCCTTCCCCCTGGCAGCGACTGCGGCGACTCGGCGCGGGCTCCGGCGGGGCCAACCGCTGGGCCGTCCTCGCGGTCCTCTGCGTGAGCCTGGTGCTCGTCGCGCTCGACGCGACGATCCTGCACGTCGCCGTTCCCTCCGTCACCGAAGACCTGCGTCCCGGCCCGATGGAACTCCTCTGGATCGTCGACGCCTACCCGCTGGTCTGCGCGGCCCTCCTCATCCTCTTCGGCACCCTCGGTGACCGCGTCGGCCGCCGCCGCATCCTGCTCCTCGGCTACGGGCTCTTCGGCGCGGCCTCGGCCCTGGCCGCCCTCGCCGACAACGCCCAGGTCCTGATCGCCGCCCGCGCCCTGCTGGGCGTCGGCGGCGCGATGATCATGCCGGCCACCCTGTCGATCCTGCGCCAGGTCTTCCCCGACCGGCGCGAGCGGGCCCTGGCCATCGGCATCTGGACGGCCGTGGCCGCCGTCGGCGCCGCCAGCGGCCCCGTCCTCGGCGGCTTCCTGGTCCAGCACTTCTGGTGGGGCTCGGTCTTCCTCATCAACATCCCGCTCATGATCATGATCCTGCCGCTGGGCCGGTGGCTGCTGCCCGAGTCCAAGGGCTCCTCCGACGGCCCCTGGGACGTGCTCGGCGCGCTCATGGCCGCGGGCGGTGTGCTCGGCGCGGTCCTCGGGGTCAAGCGGCTCGGTGCGGAGCGCCAGCTCGTCGACCCGCAGGCACTGGTCCCCCTCCTGATCGGGGCGGCGCTGCTGGTGCTCTTCGTCCGGCGCCAGAAGCGCCGCGCGCACCCGCTGATCGACATGCGGATGTTCTCCCGGCCGGCCTTCACCACCTCCGTGGGCTGCATCGTGCTGGCCATGCTGGCGCTGGTCGGCCTGGAGCTGATCGCCGTCCAGTACCTCCAGCTCGTGCTGCACCTGAGCCCGCTGGAGACCGGGCTGCGCCTGCTGCCGCTCACCTTCGCCGCGATGGCGGCGGGCGCGACCGGCTCGTACACGCTGGCCCGGACCGGGCCGCGCAGGATGGTCTCGCTGGGCTTCGTCCTGACGGCGTTCGCGGTGCTCCTCCTGACCCTCATGGGACAGCACGACCGCCCGGTCCTCCTCACCGTGGGCTTCATCCTCCTCGGCTTCGGCCTGCAGACCACCCTGTTCGCGGCCTACGAGTCCATGCTGAGCGAGGCTCCGGCCGCGACGGCCGGTGGCGCCGCCTCCATCGGGGAGACCTCCTACCAGCTCGGTGCGGGCATGGGCATCGCCCTGCTCGGCAGCGTGATGAACGCGGCCTACGCACCCGGCCTGGCATCGGTCCCCGGGGTGTCGCAGGCCGACTCGGCCGGAGCCTCGCACTCGCTGGGCGAGGCCTACCAGATCGCGGCGCGGCTCGGCGGCCCGGCGGGCGAGTCCCTCTTCTCGGCCGCCCGCCACTCCTTCGTCCACGGTCTGCACGTGACGCTGGTCGTCAGCGCGGCCCTGCTGCTGGCGGGCGCGGCGATGGCCCTGAAGCTCCCCCGCACGATGGAATGCGCGGACGCCGAGGCGGCCCCCGTCCGCCTCCCGGCACAGCCGGGCCCGGCACCCACGGGCGCCCGCATCCCGGCCCAGCCCTCCCCCGACCACGACCCGGCGATCGGCCACCCGGCCTGACCCCTCCGCACGGCGGGCCGATGCGGGCGGAGTCCCCCGGGCTCTGCCCGGACCCGGTCCTCAAACGCCGGACGGGCTGAAAAGATCGCCTCAAACGCCGGCGGGGCTGGATATGTCCAGCCCCGCCGGCGTTTGAGGCGCGGGGTCCGGGGCGGAGCCCCAGGGGGTCCGGGGCGCACCCCCGGGGAACGGGCGAAGGGCGGGTAGGGGACTCCGCCCCGCAGGGCCGAACCACCCGCACCCACCCACCACCTACACCCGCGATCCCCGCACCGAGCCGGGACCAACGGACGGCTGCACCGGGGACGGCGCCCCCGACGCCCCCGGAGGCAGCACGCCCGGCGCAGCCGGGGCCACAGCGCCCCCGGGCGGCAGCGCCCCCGGCGCGGCGGGAGCCGCAACGCCCCCGGGCGGCGCCGCCGGAGATGCCTGCGGAGCAGTCGGCGCCGGCGCCGGCGGATCCGACCGCACAGCCGGCAGCGCCAACAGCATGCCGATCCGCAGCACCCCCGGCCGAGCCCCGATCACCCCCCGGTTCGCCGCGTAGAGCGCCTGCCACCCACCCGGCACCCCGCGCTTCCGCGCGATCGCCACCAGCGTGTCCCCGCTCCGCACCACGTGCATCCGCCCCGCCAGCCCGTACCGCTTCGCGCACACGGGCCACGCCTCCCAGCCCTGGCTGCCGAGCAGCTCCTCCCCCACCCGGATCTGCTGCGCCCGCGTGGCGAGGTCCGCCCTCGGGGCGAAGGCCAGTCCCCCGTGCTCCTCCCACGTCGGCTGCCAGAACTGCAGTCCGCCGTAGAAGCCGTTGCCCGTGTTCACCGCCCAGCGGCCGCCGCTCTCGCAGTCGGCCACGCAGTCCCAGGGCCACTGCCCGCCGGGCCCGCAGTCCACCGCCCGCCCGGGCGCCCCCGGCCGCGGCGGAGGCGGCGCCGCGACCGCCGCCGCCGCGGGCGACGCCGACACCACTGCGACCAGCACCAGCGCCGCCGCGCCCACCCCACCCGGAACCCCGAAGTTGCGCATCGCGTCACGCTACGCAGCCCCGTACCGCCCCCCGCGCGCGCCACACCGCGCCCCGCGCGCCCCCACCCGCTCGGCCCACCGGCAAAACGGCCAGCACCGGCCATCAACTGCGCACAACCAAAAAACAGTTGGCACGAAAACAACGGCCCGGTCGGACCGTTCACTCCTTCGGGGGTCCGGTTCGATTCCGTTCCCTCAAACGGCGTGACCCCGGCCGCCACTCCCCCGTTGAGCCCGGCGAGCCGGAACCCCCCGGCCCCGCACGCCTAGTCCGAGGAGCCACCCCGTGCCGCGCATGCTCGAAGTCAGTGATGAGGTACGTGCCGAGATCGGCGACGAGGAGGCCGAGCGGCTGCTCGCAGGTGACGGATCCCCGGGCAGTTACGACTGCACGTCCTGCCGCACCCCCGGCGACTCCGAGCGCGAGCAGACCAGCACCGTGCTGTTCGTCGGCGACGAGACGGCCGTCCTGGCCTTCGCCCACGCCGGCTGCATCCCCTCGCAGGTCGTCTCCGTCCCCGAGGCGGACCTCCAGGGCGCCGTCCGCTCCATCACGGGCGACAGCCCCGCCCCGGCGGCCTCCCCCGCCGGCGACGTGCCGCAGTCGGTGCCCGGCGGCCAGGCCGTCCTCGGCATCACCAGCGGCCTGATCCTGATCAACGGCGAGCTGCACCCCGCCCTCGTGGTGGAGCCGACCGCGCCCATCGCGCGCCCCGGCACCACCGGTCCCGGCGACGACTTCCTCCCGCTCCTCATCGAGCAGGGCTTCATCCCCATGACCGAGACCGAAGAGGTCCCGCAGGCCCTGAGCGGCTGGTCGATCCTGCTCGCCGCCGGCCAGCTGCACTCGGTGCTCCAGCCCGGTCAGATCGCCTGGTGGCAGGCGCACCGGCCGCTGTCGGTGACCGACGGCTGGCGGGCCGCCGTCAACAAGACGCAGCGCGTCCTGGTGTACGCGGCCCCCGTCGGCACCATCGGCCAGCAGCCCCGCGAGGACCTGCTGCGCGATGCCCTGGACAAGGCCGCCCGCAACGGCAAGCTGGTCGCCGCCTCGATGCCGCTGGCGGGTACCCCGGGCGCCTGAGGCCCCGGCTCCCGGGGCCTCCCCGGGCCCCCGTTCCCCGCTCTGCCTTACGTCCCCGAAACTGCCGTCCGATCCCCGTCACGGGGGCCGGGCGGCGTGCGCCGGGGGTGCGCGGTCCGTCCCGCGCACCCCCGGCGATCTGCGTTTTCCGCCCCGCGACCCCGCATCCGCGGGCCGCCGGTTTCGTTGGCTGATACGTGCATTCCTACGATGTCTCCCGCGCCCCGTCCTATCCGAGCAGCGTCCCCCCGATGCGCCCCGTACGGGAGCTGGGGAGCTCTCCGACCGCCTCGCACACCCCCATCTACGACACGCTGTACTCGGAGTACCTGCGCGCCTTCCGGGCCCTGCCC
Source organism: Streptomyces sp. NBC_00193 (assembly GCF_026342735.1). Lineage (GTDB taxonomy): Bacteria > Actinomycetota > Actinomycetes > Streptomycetales > Streptomycetaceae > Streptomyces > Streptomyces stoeckheimensis. The sequence goes on along the minus strand of NZ_JAPEMM010000001.1, from coordinate 5,133,080 downwards.
GGCGACCGCACGGGCGAGGAGGACCTCGGCTTCACGGCGTTCTCGTACGGGGGCCCCTACAGCGGCGCGTACACCGGCGGCGCGGGCTCGTACGGCAGCGGCTCCGGGACGGGCTCCGCCGGCGCCTACGGCAGCGGCTGGAACGGTTCCTCGTGGCAGCCGACGGGACAGCACGCCGGGCAGCAGGCGGACGCCTGGCAGCCCTCCCCCGCCCCGCAGCCGCAGTACTCGTACGCCGGCGCCGGATACGCGAACGGGCGGCAGCACCAGACCGGGATGCAGCACATCCCGGCGGCCCTGCCGCCCGCTCCGCGCCGGGGCTACTAGCCCCGGCGGTCCCACTCGCGTGGCACTACATCTTGCGCTTGTGCTGCGCACCGCGCTTCTCGCGGACGCGGACCGAGATGTGGATCGGGGTCCCCTCGAAGCCGAACTCCTCGCGCAGGCGGCGCTCGATGAAGCGGCGGTAGCCGTGCTCCAGGAAGCCCGAGGCGAAGAGGACGAACCGCGGCGGCTTGCTGCCCGCCTGCGTACCGAACAGGATGCGGGGCTGCTTGCCGCCACGGATCGGGTGCGGGTGGGCGGCGACGACCTCGCCGAGGAAGGCGTTCAGACGGCCGGTCGGGATGCGCGTCTCCCAGCCGGCGAGCGCGGTCTCGATGGCCGGGACCAGCTTCTCCATGTGGCGGCCGGTGAGCGCCGAGACGTTCACCCGGGGCGCCCAGGCGACCTGCTGCATCTCGGTCTCGATCTCGCGCTCGAGGTAGTAGCGGCGCTCCTCGTCGAGGTTGTCCCACTTGTTGTACGCGATCACGATCGCGCGGCCCGCCTCGACGGCCATGGTGATGATGCGCTGGTCCTGGACGGAGATCTGCTCGGTCGTGTCGATCAGGATGACCGCGACCTCCGCCTTCTCCACGGCGGCGGCCGTACGCAGCGAGGCGTAGTAGTCGGCGCCCTGCTGGAGGTGGACCTTCTTGCGGATGCCCGCGGTGTCGATGAACTTCCAGACGACTCCGCCGAGCTGGATCAGCTCGTCGACCGGGTCGCGGGTGGTGCCGGCCATCTCGTTGACGACGACGCGGTCCTCCTTGGCGACCTTGTTCAGGAGGGAGGACTTGCCGACGTTCGGGCGGCCGATGAGCGCGATCCGGCGCGGACCGCCGACGGCGGTGCCGAAGGTCTGCTCGGGGGCCTCGGGCAGGGCCTCCAGGACGGCGTCGAGCATGTCGCCGGTGCCGCGGCCGTGCAGGGAGGAGACCGGGTGCGGGTAGCCGAGGCCCAGCGACCACAGCGAGGCCGCGTCGGACTCGCCGCTCTGGCCGTCGACCTTGTTGGCGCACAGCACGACGGGCTTGCCGGCCTTGCGCAGCAGGCGGACGACAGCCTCGTCGGTGTCGGTGGCGCCGACCTTGGCGTCCACGACGAAGACGACCGCGTCGCAGGCCTCGATGGCGTACTCGGCCTGGGCGGCGACGGAGGCGTCGATGCCGAGGACGTCCTGCTCCCAGCCGCCGGTGTCGACGACCTTGAAGCGGCGGCCGGCCCACTCGGCCTCGTAGGTGACGCGGTCGCGGGTGACGCCGGGCTTGTCCTCGACGACCGCCTCGCGGCGGCCGATGATGCGGTTCACCAGGGTCGACTTGCCGACGTTCGGGCGGCCGACGACGGCGAGGACGGGCAGCGGGCCGTGACCGGCCTCCTGCAGAGCGCCTTCGACGTCCTCGATGTCGAAGCCCTCTTCCGCGGCGAGCTCCATGAACTCCGCGTACTCGGCATCGCCAAGTGCTCCGTGGTCTTGCTGGTCGTTCATGAAGTCCGTTCCTCGTCGTTCGTGGTGATCGGTGGGGCCCGCGCAGCGCGGTTCCACTACTAGGTCAAGTCTCGCTCAGCGCCCGGTCAGGCGCTTGGCGTCGGCCAGGTGGGCGGTCAGCCGGTCCTGGATGCGTACGGTGGCCTGGTCCAGCGCGGTACGGGTACGGCGGCCACTGCCGTCCCCGGCGTCGAAGGCATCGCCGAAGACGATGTCGACCCTGCTCTTCAGTCGCGGCAGCGCCTTGACGACGCGGCCGGAGCGCTCGGTGCTGCCCAGTACGGCGACCGGCACGATGGGGGCGCCGGAGCGGACCGCGAAGTACGCGAGTCCCGCGCGCAGCGAGGCGAAGTCGCCCTCGCCCCGGGTGCCCTCGGGGAAGATCCCCAGGGCGCCGCCGTTGTCCAGGACGCCCAGCGCGCGGCTGATGGCTCCCCGGTCGGCGCCGGAGCGGTCCACCTTCACCTGCCCGATCCGGTCGAGGAAGGGGCCGAGCGGACCGACGTACGCCTCCTTCTTGATCAGGAAGTGCAGCGGTCGCGGTGCGGTGCCCATGACCATGGGGCCGTCTATGTTGTGCGAGTGGTTCACGGCCAGGATGACGGGGCCTGTGGCGGGGACCTTCCAGGCCCCCAGCACGCGCGGCTTCCAGAGGCCGTACATGAGCCCGATGCCGATCCTCCGGCCGACCGCCGCACCCTTGAGGGAGGGCGTATCACTCACGGGCGGCCCGCCCGCTTCTCTTCCACCAGGGTCACGACGCACTCGATGACCCGGTCCAGCGTGAGCTCGGTGGTGTCCACCTCGACCGCGTCGCCGGCCTTGGCCAGCGGGGAGGTCTTGCGGCCGGAGTCGGCGGCGTCGCGCTTGATCAGCGCCTCCTTGGTGGCCGCGAGGTCCACGGCCTCCTTGCCCCGCAGCTCGCCGCTGCGGCGGGCCGCGCGGGCCTCGGCGGAAGCGGTGAGGAAGATCTTCAGGTCGGCGTCGGGCAGCACGGTGGTGCCGATGTCCCGGCCCTCGACGACGATGCCGTCGGCCTCGTCGGCCGCCTCGGCGGCGATGGAGCGCTGGAGCTCGGTGATCAGGGTGCGCACCTCGGGGACGGCGCTCACGGCGCTGACCTTGGAGGTGACCTCCTGGGTCCGGATCGGGCCGGAGGCGTCCTGGCCGTCGACGGTGATGGTGGGGGCGGAGGGATCGGTGCCGGACACGATGACGGGCTTGCCCGCCGCGAGGGCGATGGCCTGCGGGTCCTCGATGTCGATGCCGTTGGTGATCATCCACCAGGTGATGGCCCGGTACTGGGCACCGGTGTCCAGGTAGCGCAGCCCGAGCTTGGCGGCCACGGCCTTGGAAGTGCTGGACTTGCCCGTGCCGGAGGGACCGTCGATGGCGACGATCACGGCGGTCGGAGCTGCGGTTTCCACGGTGCGGGCACCTTCCTGGTTGCGCGTACGTGTCCGGGCGCGCCAATAGCGCCCCTCCTCCAGGTTACCGGGCTTTTCGCCGCCGCCCGCCGGGGCGGCGGCGGGCGGGCCCAAGACGGGCCCGGGGCGGCCGCGGGAGGGGCGCGGAGCGGGCCCCGGGCGGGCGCGGGCCCGCTCCGGAGGCCCTGCGGCCCTACGGCTGGCGCAGCGCCCAGCCGCGTTCGCGCAGCTCGGCCTGGAGGCCGGCCACGGCCCGGGGTTCGACCATGAGCTGGACCAGGCCCGCCTGCTGGCCCGTCGCGTGCTCGATCCGCACGTCCTCGATGTTGACCCCGGCCCGGCCGGCGTCGGCGAAGATGCGCGCGAGCTCGCCCGGCTGGTCGGAGATGAGGACGGCCACCGTCTCGTAGACCGCGGGCGCGGCACCGTGCTTGCCCGGGACCCGGACCCGCCCCGCGTTGCCGCGGCGCAGGACGTCCTCGATGCCCGCCGCCCCGTCCCGGCGCTTGTCCTCGTCGGCCGACTGCAGGCCCCGCAGGGCTTCCACGGTCTCCTCCAGGTCGGCCGCGATCCCGGCGAGCACGTCCGCCACCGGTCCCGGGTTGGCCGAGAGGATCTCCACCCACATCCGCGGGTCGGAGGCGGCGATCCGGGTCACGTCTCGGATGCCCTGCCCGCACAGCCGCACCGCGGTCTCGTCGGCCTCCTCCAGCCGGGCGGCGACCATGCTGGAGACGAGCTGCGGGGTGTGGGAGACCAGCGCGACGGCCCGGTCGTGCGCGTCCGCGTCCATGACGACCGGGACGGCCCGGCACAGCGCCACCAGCTCCAGTGCCAGGTTCAGCACCTCGTGGTCGGTCTCCCGGGTCGGCGTGAGCACCCAGGGCCGGCCCTCGAAGAGGTCGGCGGAGGCCGCGAGCGGTCCGGACTGCTCCTTGCCCGCCATCGGGTGGGTGCCGATGTACGCCTTCGCGTCCACGCCCAGCGCTTCCAGCTCCCGGCGCGGTCCGCCCTTGACGCTGGCCACGTCCACGTATGCGCGGGCCAGGTCCCGCCCTATGGCGTCGGCGAGGGCGGCGGCCACGTGCGCGGGCGGTACGGCGATGACCGCGAGGTCCGCCTTGCCCTGGTAGGGCTCCTCCGTGCCGGCGCCCAGCGCGGCGGCCGTACGGGCCTGCCCCTGGTCGCGGTCGTACAGGTGGACGGCGATGCCGCGGGCGGCCAGGGCGAGCGCCGCGGAGGTGCCGATCAGCCCGGTTCCGATGACGACGGCGGTTCTCACGGGGTGCTCTCCAGGTGTACAGGGGTACGGGACGGCGATACCAACCACAGGGTAACCAGCGGGAATGGCGCGAGGGCCCGGCGGCCCGTCCGCTGGGACGGGCCGCCGGGCCCTCGGGATCCGCCCCCGGGAAGGACCGGGGTCGCCGGGAGTCGCTCGGGGTCGGTCAGAGGTTCTGCTGCTTGTCGGTCAGAGGTTCTGCTGCTTGATGATGTCCTCCAGCGAGCCGCTCGGGACCGAGCCCCCGGGGGTCAGCTTGTCCACGGCCTGCGGGAGCGCCTGCGCGATCTGGTCGGCGGCGTCCTCGGGGCTGACGCCCGCCTGCTCCGCGACCTTGGCCAGGGTGTCGTCCGGCAGGGCCTTGGCGATCTCCGCGCCGCTGACGGGCTGGTTCTCGCCGGTGCCGACCCACGACTGGGCCTGGTCGGTCAGACCCGACTTGGTCAGCATGTCCAGCAGCCCGCCGAGCGGGTTGTTCCCCGCGCCTCCGGCCGCCTGGGCGCCGCCGGCACCGCCGCCGCCCATCAGGGCGCCGAGGAGGGAGCCGAGGATGTTGCCGCCGCCACTGCCGCCCTGCCCACCGCTGCCGCCGCCGAGGAGGGAGCCGAGGAGGGAGCCGAGGTCGTTGCCCGCCATGGTGATGCCTTTCGAAGAGGGACCGGGCGCGCGGAAATCTGCGCACCCGGCTTCGAGATACGGACAATGTCACCCAACTCGGGCGTATCTGCCACTTGGCGCAGAGTCGTGCACCGACTGCGGTAGAACGATCGGCATGATCTTCCACCTCGTACCGCTCTCCGACTGGACCGCCGATCCCGCGCGCCCGTACGCCCCGCCCTCCCTCGACTCCGAGGGTTTCGTGCACTGTTCGGCGGATCCGGAGACGGTGCTCGCGATCGCCGCCACGCACTACGCGGACGTACCGGGGACCCTGCTCGCCGTGGAGCTCGACGAGCACGCCCTCACCTCCGAGGTCCGCCGGGAGGGTGAAACGGGCCTTCGCTATCCGCACGTCCACGGACCGCTGAACCGGGAGGCCGTGGTGCGCGTGTGGGAGGTGGTACGCGCCCCCGGCGCGCCGGCGGAACTCGTTCCCCGGCCCCTGGAGGGCTGAGTCAAGGCGTGGCGGGGTGTTGCTGGAGCCCGTCACGCGCCAGGATGCCTCTCGCCATCCCGGCGATCACCCGAGGAGAAGTCATGAGCGACCCCACCCGCGCCGCCCGGCGCACCGTACTGGCGGCCGGCGCGAGCGTCCTGGCAGGCGGCGCGCTGGCCGCGTGCGGCGGAGCCGACGAGACGAAGCCGTCGTCCGAGGGCGGCAGCGCGCCCACGGCGCAGAACTCCGTGTCCGCCTCGTCCTCGGCTCCGGCCTCGGACGCCAAGGCCCTGATCAAGGCCTCGGAGGTGCCGGTCGGCGGCGGCACGGTCCTCAAGGACCAGAAGCTGGTCGTCACCCAGCCGACCGCGGGCTCCTTCCGCTGCTTCACGGCGGTCTGCACCCACCAGGGCTGCCTCGTCAACAAGGTCGAGGCCGGCACCATCGACTGCCCGTGCCACGGCAGCAAGTTCAAGGACACGGACGGCGCGGTGGCCAAGGGCCCGGCCACCAAGCCGCTGGAGGAGAAGAAGATCACCGTCTCCCCGGCGGGCGAAATCTCGCTCGCCTAGCCGCGGGCCCCGGCACTAGCCTCGCCGGATGGACGAGGCCCACGCGAACGAACCGACCCCCGAACCGCTCGAACTCACCCTGGTCAGGGACCACACGGTCTACTCGTGCGTGATCGGTTCGAGGGCGTTCGGTCTGGCGACGGAGGCGAGCGACACCGACCGGCGCGGTGTCTACCTCGCCCCGACGCCGCTGTTCTGGGGCTTCGAGAAGCCGCCGACACACGTGGACGGGCCCCGGGACGAGGAGTTCTCGTGGGAGTTGGAGCGCTTCTGCGAACTCGCGCTGCGCGCCAACCCGAACATCCTGGAGGTCCTCCACTCCCCTCTCGTGGAGGACCTCGCCCCGGTCGGCGAGGAACTGCTCTCGCTCCGCGGTGCGTTCCTCTCCCGCCGGGCCCACACCACCTTCAGCCGGTACGCCGTCTCCCAGCGCGGCAAGCTCCTCGGCGACCTCCGCAACCACGGCGCCCCGCGCTGGAAGCACGCCATGCACCTGCTGCGCCTGCTCCTGTCCTGCCGCGACCTGCTGCGCACGGGCCGCCTGGTGATCGACGCGACCCCCTACCGCGACCGCCTCCTCGCGGTCCGCCGCGGCGAGCTCACCTGGGAGGAGGTCGACGCCTGGATGACCCTCCTGACCGAGGAGACCGAAGCCGCACTCACGACGACCCCCCTCCCCGAAACCCCGGACCTCCCCCGGGTCGAGGACTTCCTCCTCCGCGCCCGCCGGGCCTCGGCGCTGGCCTGACCCGCTCCGGCAGGCCCGCGGCCGGGCAGCGGCTGCCGGGCGCCCGCGGCGGCCCCGTACGCTCGGACCGGTGTTCACCTTCCGCGTGCAGGCAGCCGGGCCCGACCCCGTGGTCGTCCACTTCGAACCGCTCGCCTGGCAGGTGGTGGTCGACCCCGGGGACCACATCGTCGTCGAATGGCCCGACGGCGTTCCCGGACCCGAATCGGCCGCGACGTTCGTCCACGCGCCGGACGGCCTGATGATCTACGAACCCCACTTCCTGCCCGGCCAGGAGCGGAGTTGGGCCAGAGTCTGGAACTCCGCGGGCGAGGAGATCACCTACTAGCGGGTGTCCCGCCGGTCAGACCGGGCTCGCGACCGCCGGAGAGCGACTCCCGACGGCCGGCTCACGCGTCCCAGAGGGTGCCGAAGGACAGGAGTTCGGCGCGGTACTCGATGCGGCCCTCCCAGTCGCGGGGCCAGGCGTCCGCGCCGAGGTGGGCGCCGGCGAAGGCGCCGGCCAGGCAGGCGATGGAGTCGGAGTCGCCCGCCGTGCAGGCCGCGCGGCGCAGGGCCAGGAGCGGATCCTCCGGGAAGAGCAGGAAGCACTGGAGGGCGGTGGCCAGGGCCTCCTCGGCGATCCAGCCGTCGCCGGTCGTGAGGCAGGGGTCGGTTTCCGGGGACGGGGTGCGCAGGGCCGCCGCGAGGCGGTCCAGGACCTCCAGGCACTCGTCCCAGCCGCGCGCCATGAAGGACTCGGCCGAGGCGTCGGAGGCCGTCCGCGTCCAGAGGTCGCCGAGCCAGCGCTCGTGGTAGCGGGTGCGGTTCTCCAGGGCGTACGAGCGCAGTTGCCCGACCAGGCCGGTCACCTCGGTGCCCTGCGCCAGCAGGAACACCGCCCGCGCCGTGAGGTCGGAGGCGGCCAGTGCGGTCGGGTGGCCGTGGGTCAGGGCCGACTGGAGCTGGGCCGCGCCGGCCCGCTCCTCCTCCGTCCAGCCGGGCACCAGCCCGACCGGAGCCACCCGCATGTTCGCTCCGCAGCCCTTGGAGCCGAGCTGGCTGGCGTCGCGCCAGTCCCGCTCGGGGTGGTTGAGGAGGCTGCAGGCCTTCAGGCAGGTGTTGCCCGGGGCCCGGTTGTTCTCCGGGGAGTGGTACCAGTCCACGAACTCCTCCCGGACCGGGCGGGCGAGCCGCAGCGGGCCCACCCGGCCCCGCTCCGCGGCGGTCCGTATGCCGCGGGCGAGGGCCAGCGTCATCTGGGTGTCGTCCGTGACGATCGCCGGCCGGGGCAGGTCCATCTGCCGCCACGGGCCGGTCTTCGCCAGGATCCGGGGCACGTCGTTGAACTCCGTCGGGAAGCCGAGGGCGTCGCCCAGGGCCAGTCCGATCAGGGAGCCCGTGGCGGCCCGCTTCGTGTTCGCCGGCTTCGTCGGCCCGGTCGTCATCGTCGTCATCGCGTGTGTCCTTCCGTAGGGCGCAGCAGGGGCGGGTGCAGGGTGGTCGCGGGACCGGGCCGGTAGAGCGCGGCCGGTTTGCCGCGGCCGCCGGTGAGCCGGGCGGCTCCGGGCACGGCCTCGACGAAGCCGGGCGTGGCCAGGACCTTGCGGCGGAAGTTGGGGCGGTCCAGGGCGGTGTCCCAGACGGTCTCGTAGACGGCCTGGAGCTCGCCGAGGGTGAACTCGGGCGGGCAGAAGGCGGTGGCGAGGCAGCTGTACTCCAGCTTCGAGCCCACGCGGGAACGGGCATCCGCGAGGATCTCCGCGTGGTCGAAGGCGAGCCCGAAGGCCGGCGCACAAGCCTCGCCCACCGGCACCCAGCGGGCGCGGTCCGCGTCCCCGCCGCCCCCGGCCACCGGTTCCGGCAGATCGGGGACGAGCGCGGTGAAGGCCACCGAGACCACCCGCATGCGGGGGTCCCGGCCCGGTTCGCTGTAGGTGCGCAGCTGCTCCAGGTGCAGGGCGTCGACCACCTCCGCCGACAGGCCGGTCTCCTCGGCCAGTTCGCGCCGGGCCGCCGTCTCCGCGGACTCCCGCGGCAGCAGGAAGCCGCCGGGGAGCGCCCAGGTGCCCGCGTACGGTTCCTGCGCGCGCCGGATCAGCAGGACGTGCAGGGTGCCGCCGCGCACGGTGAAGACGGCGAGGTCGACGGTCACCGCGAAGGGCGGGAAGGCCTGCGGGTCGTACCCGTGCCCGGGTACGGGTCCGGTGCCGCTGCCGGGTCCGGTGTCACTCATCGGCTCCGCTCCCCCGTCCGCTGCCCGGTCCGCCCGGCCGCCTGCCCGGGCACCTGCCCGGCCACCCGCTCCGGCAGCGGATCCGCGAACTGCCAGCCCTCCGCCAGGAGTCCCTCGACCGCGGCCACCGCCGCCGCCAGCCGCTCCCCGCGGTCCCCGCGGACCACCAGGAAGCGCTTCCCGGTCCGTTCCAGTTCCTCCAGGAACCGCCCGGTCATCCACGGCCGGAGCTCCTCTCCGTCACGCAGCCCGTCGTCCTCGAAGGGCACGTCCGCGTGGTCGGTGAGCAGGTACAGGTCCCGCCGGGTCGCGGCGGCGATCCGCTCGACCTCCGCACTGCGCGCGCCCGTGTACCGCTCGTGCCAGATGCCCGTGGCGAAGGAGTCGGTGTCGCAGAAGAGCACCGGCGATCCCAGCCGGGCCGCCTGCTCCTCCTCCGCGTCCTGCCGCCGCGCGATCACCGGGAACTCCGCCGAGGCGAAGCTCACTTCGGCCCAGGTGGCCGCCGGGTCCGCGGCGCGCGCCGCCGCGAGCCGCTCCTCGCTGTACTGCCGGCCGTACTCCGCCACCCATCCCGTCTTCGCCCACACCCCGCCGCGCCCGCGCCAGTGCTCGGCCAGGGCCCGCGACAGCGTGGTCGTGCCGGTGGACTCGGCGCCGAGTACGACGATCCGCCGGGTCAGCGCCGCCCGTACGGCGGGTCCCAGGAACTCCCAGTTCCCGACGGGGTCGGCCCGTACGGCCGTGCCGGACACCGGGAACAGGGTGCGGCCGGGGTCCACGCAGACCTCCTCGGCGCCGAACCGCCGCGCGAGCTCGGTCCCGTAGGCCTCGGAGGTGAAGACGGCGTCGACCGGGCGGCGCACCGCGCGCCGGAAGATCGCCATGTGCGCCTCCCAGACGGCCAGGTCGTGGAGGTCTACCGGGATGTCGTCGACGGCGCCGACCACCTCGGCCCCCGGGTGCGCCTCGCGCATCCAGGCGACCCGGTCGGCGAGCGGTACGGACTCCACCGAGGCCGCGCAGACCAGTACGGTCAGCCGCTCGCACTGGTCCTGCGCGGTGCGCACGAGGTGGTGGTGGCCGGCGTGCGGCGGATAGAACTTCCCGAGGACCAGGCCGTGGCCGTGGCGCTTCATGCCGGCACCGCCGGGGCGACGGCGCCGCGGGCCGGGAGCGACCGGCGCCAGCCGAGCAGTCCGGCGACGCACAGGGCGAGGAAGCCGACGTAGAGCAGGGAGGTCAGGTACAGCCCCTTGTAGGCGTACAGCGGGATGTACACGAGGTCCGCCGCGATCCACAGCCACCAGGACTCGACGAGCTTGCGGCACTGTCCGTACGTGGCCGCGAGCGAGAGCCCGGTCGTCAGTGCGTCCCAGAACGGGACGGTGGAGTCGGTGGCCCGGCTCAGCAGGAGGGTCAGGCCGAGCACCCCCACCGCTCCCGCCGCGGCCAGCGCGGTCCACTCGGCCGCCGTCGTGCGGCGCACCGGCAGGGCCGTGGAGGTGCCCGGGCCACCCCCGTGGGTCCAGGACCACCAGCCGTACGCGGCCAGGGCGATGAAGACGATCTGCAGCCCGGCGTCGGCGTAGAGGCCGGCCTGGGCGAAGAGCACGATGAAGAAGACGTTGTTGGCGATGCCGATCGGCCAGTTGGCGATGTGCTGCCGGGCGACCAGCCACACGCACACGGCCCCGGTGACGAACCCGAGGATCTCGGTCCAGCTCGTCTGCCATCCCATGACGCCCCCTCCATTTATAGTCAGGTTGACTATAAACAGGGTCCGGGGCCCGGCACAACCAGAAAACCCGCGGCGCCCAAGGGCACCGCGGGTTCTGGAGGCCTTCAGCAGGCCGGGGTACTGACGGGGTCCTACAGACCGACCTCGCGCATGAGCATGCCGACCTCGGTGTTGGTCAGGCGGCGCAGCCAGCCGGACTTCTGGTCGCCGAGCTCGATCGGACCGAAGGAGGTCCGCACGAGCTTCTCGACCGGGAAGCCGGCCTCGGACAGCATGCGGCGGACGATGTGCTTGCGGCCCTCGTGGAGGGTCACCTCGACCAGGTAGTTCTTGCCGAGCTGGTCGACGACGCGGAAGTGGTCGGCGCGGGCGTAGCCGTCCTCCAGCTCGATGCCGTCCTTGAGGCGCTTGCCGATGTCGCGCGGCAGCGGACCGGTGATCGCGGCGACGTAGGTCTTCTTCACGCCGTACTTCGGGTGCGTGAGGCGGTGGGCCAGTTCACCGTGGTTGGTGAGCAGGATGATGCCCTCGGTCTCGGTGTCGAGCCGGCCGACGTGGAAGAGACGCGTCTCACGGTTGGTGACGTAGTCGCCGAGGCACTGGCGGCCGTCCGGGTCCTCCATGGTGGAGACGACGCCGGCCGGCTTGTTCAGCGCGAAGAACAGGTACGACTGGGTGGCGACGGTCAGGCCGTCCACCTTGATCTCGTCCGTGGGCTTCACGCGCTTGCCCTGCTCCAGGACGATCTCGCCGTTGACCTCGACGCGCGCCTGCTCGATGAGCTCCTCGCACGCACGGCGCGAACCCATGCCGGCCCGGGCGAGCACCTTCTGCAGACGCTCACCCTCCTCCTCGGCACCCGGGAAGGTCTTCGGGGTCTTGATCACGGGCTTGTCGGCGTACCGGTCGCGCACGCGCTCCTCGATCCGCGCCTCCAGCTCGCGCGGCTTGGACTGGCCGCTGCGGGAGCCGGGGCCGATGCGCGGGCCGCCGGCGCCGCCGATCCCGGGAGTGCGGGAGACCTTCGGGCCGCCCTTGGCGCCACCGCGGGCCGCTGCGCCGCGGGCGCCGCCGCCACGGTTGCCGTCGGCCGCGCCACGGGCACCGCCGCCGCCCGCCTTGGCACCGCCGCGGCCGTTGCGCTCACCCTCGGGGCCCACGTCGTAGCGACGCTCCTCGGGGCGGGGGTTACGGATGCGGGGGGCCTGCTCGCGGTCGCGGTCGGAGCCGCCGCCCTGGTAGCCGCCGGAAGAGCCGCCACCCTGGTAACCGCCACCGGAGGAGCCGCCACGGGAGCCGCCACCCTGGTAGCCACCGCCCGAGCTGCCGCCACGGGAGCCGCCACCCTGGTAGCCACCGCCCGAGCTGCCGCCACGGGAGCCACCGCCCTGGTAACCGCCGCCCGAGCTGCCGCCACGGGAGCCGCCACCCTGGTAGCCGCCGCCGGAGCTGCCGCCACCCTGGTAGCCGCCGCCGGAGGAGCCGCCACGGGAGCCACCGCCCTGGTAGCCACCGCCCGAGCTGCCACCGCGGGAGCCACCGCCCGAGCCGCTGCCGCCGCCGGCGCCGCCACCGCGGTAGCCACCGCCGCCGCCGCTGGAGGAGCCGCCGCGGGGGGAGCTACCGCGCCCGCCACCACCGCCGCCGCTGTTCCTGTTGCCGCCACCGTTGCCGTTGCCGCTGCTTCGCATCAAAGTTCCGTCGTCTTGTCGTCTTCATCGGTATCCGGAGAGTCCGGATCGAACGACGGAACACCCTCTTGCGTCTCGGCTTCGATCGCGTCCGCCTCGGGGAGGAAGGGCGCGAGCTCCGGGAGCTCGTCCAGGCCACGCAGGCCCATCCGCTCCAGAAAGTAGTTCGTCGTCCTGTACAGGATCGCACCTGTTTCGGGTTCCGTCCCCGCCTCCTCCACCAGACCCCGCTGGAGGAGGGTGCGCATGACCCCGTCGCAGTTGACTCCGCGGACCGCCGAGACCCGCGACCGGCTGACCGGCTGGCGGTACGCGACGACGGCCATGGTCTCCAGCGCCGCCTGGGTGAGACGGGCCTGCTGGCCGTCCAGGACGAAGGCCTCCACCGCCGGCGCGCAGTCCGCCCGGCTGTAGAACCGCCAGCCCCCGGCGACGAGCCGCAATTCGAATCCGCGGCCCTGGGCCTCGTACTCGTCCGCCAGCTCGCGCAGCGCCACCGCGACCTCCCGCGGGGTCCGCTCCAGCACCTTGGCCAGGTGAGCCTCGGTCGCCGGCTCGTCCACGACCATGAGGACGGCCTCCAGGGCCGGCTTCAGCGCCGGCCCGGCCACAGGGGTCGTCACGTCGCTCATTCCTTGACCTCCACGATCCGATCGAACTCGTCCGTCACCGTCGGCATGCCGTCCCCGTCCCCGCCGCTCCAGCGCACCGTGAGCGTCTTCAGGGCCTCCTCCTGGTCCAGGACCACCGCCTTCTCCCGGTAGAGCTCCAGGAGGGCCAGGAAGCGCGCCACGACGGTCAGGGTGTCCGCGGCGTCCTCGGTGAGCTCCTGGAAGGTGGCCTCGCCCCTGGCCTTGAGCAGCGCCACAACCAGCCCGGCCTGCTCCCGGACGCTCACGAGGGGCGCGTGGATGTGGTCCACGTACACCTGCGGCTTCGCCCGGGGCTGCATGGCCTTGACCGCGAGCCGCGCCAGCCCCTCGCCGCCGATGCTGATGACCACCTCGGGGAGCAGCTCGGCGAGGTGGGGCTCCAGCCCGACGGTGCGCGGGTAGCGCCTGCCCTCGGTCTCGGCCCGGTCCTGGAAGATCTCGGCGATCCGCTTGTACGCCCGGTACTGCAGCAGCCGCGCGAACAGCAGGTCCCGGGCCTCCAGCAGCGCGAGGTCCGCCTCGTCCTCGACCTCGGCGACGGGCAGCAGCCGGGCCGCCTTCAGATCGAGCAGGGTGGCGGCGACGACGAGGAACTCGGTCGTCTGGTCGAGGTCCCAGTCGGGCCCCATGGCACGGATGTGCGCCATGAACTCGTTGGTGACCTCGGACAGCGCGACCTCGGTGACGTCGAGCTTGTGCCGGGAGATCAACTGCAGCAGCAGGTCGAAGGGCCCCTCGAAGTTCACGAGCCGCACCGTGAACCGGCCGTCCCCGACGGGGTCCGGCCCGGCTTCGGCCTCGACGGTCGGCCCGGCCGCGGGCTCGGCCACGGCCGCAGGGACCGCTACGGGAGCCACTACGGGCTCCTCGGCCTCCCCGGGCCCCTCCGGGCCCCCAGGGGCCTCCGGGGCCGCCCCGGCCCCGGCCGGAGCCCCTGGGGCCGCTACGGGAGCACCCGGGCCGCGGCCCAACGAGCGGCGGGGCGGCAGGCCGGGTTCGGCGGGAGGGGGCATCGCGGTCCAGGGTGGTGCGGAACGAACGGCTGACGGACAGGGGCCGGAGCCCGAGCCCCTAAGACTCCCACGCACGACCCCCAGGGTCATGTCAGCCGTCCGGCGTTTGAGGACCGGGGTCTGGGGCGGAGCCCCGGAAGGGGTCCGGGCAGAGCCCGGGGAACGGGCGAAGGGCGGGTAGGGGACTCCGCCCCGCAGGGCCCGCCCGGGCCACGGCACCGCACGCGGCGAGGCCGGCGGAAGCCGACGGGACAAGCCCGCCCAGCCCCCGCAGGGGCTCAGCGCCCCCGCAGCCGGCGAACCAGGATGCTCGCGTCACCGCGGGACTCCAGGTCCGCCAGAACCACCGCGACGGCCTCCCGCACGATCCGGCCCCGGTCGACCGCGAGGCCGTGCTCCCCGCGCAGCACCAGCCGCGCGTGTTCCAGGTCCATGAGCTCCTCCGCGGAGACGTAGACCGTGATCTTCTCGTCGTGCCGCTCGCGCCCGCTGGGCCGCCGGTTCGCACCCCGGCCCGGCCCCTTGCCCCGGCCGGGGGTGGGGGCGGGGACGGCGTTACCGGAACCTTCCTGCGAACGCCGCTGCGGGCCGACGCCCGGCTCCGTGCCGGCCTCAGCCTCCCGGCTGCGGCCCTCTCCCGCCGTGCCCTCCGCGGCCGCCGCCGCGTGCTCCACGCCCCGCGCCGAGTTCGGCGAGGAGGAGGTCAGTGCCATCCCCCCGGTCGTACGGAACAGTTCGTCGGCTCCGGGCAGACTCACTCGGCGGGACACCGGGCGAGCACCTCCCTGGCCAGCTGGCGGTAGGCGGCGGCGCCGACGGAGTTGGAGGCGTACGTGGTGATCGGCTCGCCGGCGACCGTGGTCTCCGGGAACCGCACCGTGCGGCCGATGACCGTGTGGTAGACGTGGTCGTCGAAGGCCTCGACGACGCGCGCCAGCACCTCACGGCTGTGCACCGTACGGGAGTCGTACATCGTGGCGAGGATGCCGTCGAGCTCCAGCTCCGGGTTGAGCCGCTCCTGCACCTTCTCGATGGTCTCGGTCAGCAGCGCCACACCGCGCAGCGCGAAGAACTCGCACTCCAGCGGCACGATGACCTTGTGAGCCGCCGTCAGGGCGTTCACGGTCAGCAGACCGAGCGAGGGCTGACAGTCGATCACGATGTAGTCGTAGTCGGGCAGCAGGGGCTTCAGGGCCCGCTGCAGCGTCGACTCGCGTGCGACCTCGCTGACCAACTGCACTTCGGCGGCGGACAGGTCGATGTTGCTCGGCAGCAGGTCCATGTTGGGGACCGCCGTCTTCAGCAGCACCTCGTCGGCCGACATGCCCCGCTCCATGAGCAGGTTGTAGACCGTCAGGTCGAGTTCCATCGGGTTGACCCCGAGGCCGACCGACAGTGCGCCCTGCGGGTCGAAGTCGACGAGCAGCACCCGGCGCCCGTACTCCGCGAGCGCCGCACCCAGGTTGATGGTCGACGTGGTCTTGCCCACGCCGCCCTTCTGGTTGCACATCGCGATGATCGTCGCCGGACCGTGGTCGGTCAGCGGACCCGGGATCGGGAAGTACGGCAGCGGCCGTCCGGTCGGGCCGATCCGCTCACGGCGCTGGCGGGCAGCGTCGGGAGCGAGAGTGGCCGCGTACTCGGGGTCGGGCTCGTACTCCGCGTCGGGGTCGTAGAAATGCCCCTCGGGCACCTGTTCGTAGTCGGCGAAACCCACGGGCTTGTCGCCGCTCAGGTCGCCGGCCCTGGAGTTCACGTCTAGGCCGTCCATGCTCTTTTGGGGCGTCGTCATGTGCTGGTGGTTTGCGAAGGTGCGGACCGCTACGGATCCCACGGCTTCGATTCCGGCAGGACCCTGGCCCCGCGCAGGCCCTCCTGCTCGACCACCTCCAGGAGCAAATGTCGACTCATTCACAAGTCGTCTTACCTCCTCGGACGTGACCAGGACACTTATCGATAGGTCAGCGTGGCACCATGCCGACGGTTGGCGACTCTATGGCGTGTCACCACTCAGCGGCAACACAATCCGCCGGACCCGCCGCGATGTGTCGGCAACCGAACACCACTCTGTCAAGGGCGTACGAGCTGTCGCCGGGAAGTTTCGCGGGTGCGCGAAAGGGTTAAAGGGTTACGTTCGAGGCGAGTTGAGCGGCCTCGCGGACGACCCAGGGAACGCCTCCGGCCGGACCTCGCGAGCAAGGTCCGGCCGGATACGTGAGATTGACGTCAGTCGTTGACGACTCAGCCGAGCAGCGTGCTCAGCTCGAGGGTCTCGAGACCGTGCGCCTCGGCGACCTCGCGGTAAACGACCTGGCCGTCATGGGTGTTGAGGCCCAGCGCGAGCGCCGGGTCACGACGCAGCGCCTCGACCCAGCCGAGGTTCGCGAGCTGCACGATGTAGGGCAGCGTGGCGTTGGTCAGGGCGTAGGTGGAGGTGTTCGGCACCGCGCCCGGCATGTTGGCGACGCAGTAGAAGACCGAGTTGTGGACCTGGAAGGTCGGCTCGGCGTGGGTGGTCGCGCGGGAGTCCTCGAAGCAGCCGCCCTGGTCGATCGCAATGTCGACAAGGACACTTCCGGGCTTCATCTTGGCGACGAGCTCGTTGGTGACCAGCTTCGGGGCCTTCGCACCCGGGATCAGCACCGCGCCGATGACGAGGTCGGCCTCGATGACGGCCTTCTCCAGCTCGAAGGCGTTGGAGACGATCGTCTTGATCTTCGTGCCGAAGATCTTGTCGGCCTCGCGGAGCTTGTTGATGTCGCGGTCCAGCAGGGTCACGTGGAAGCCCATGCCGACGGCGATCTGCACGGCGTTCCAGCCGGAGACGCCGCCGCCGATGACCACGCACTCGCCGGCGTGGGTGCCGGGGACGCCACCGGGGAGCACGCCGCGGCCGCCGACCGAGCGCATCAGGTGGTAGGCGCCGACCTGCGGGGCCAGGCGGCCCGCGACCTCGGACATCGGGGCGAGCAGCGGAAGGGCGCGGTTCGCCGTCTCGACCGTCTCGTACGCGATGGCGGTGGTGCCGGACTCGAGCAGGGCGTCCGTGCACTCGCGGGAGGCCGCGAGGTGCAGGTAGGTGAAGAGGGTCTGGTCCTTGCGGAGGCGGTGGTACTCCTCGGCGATGGGCTCCTTGACCTTCAGCAGCAGGTCAGCGGTGGCCCAGACCTCGTCGGCGGTGCCGAGGATCTCCGCACCGGCGGAGACGTACTCCGCGTCCGTGATCGAGGAGCCCACACCGGCGTTCTGCTCGACGAAGACCTGGTGGCCGTTACGGACCAGCTCATGCACGCCGGCGGGCGTGATGGCGACCCGGAACTCGTTGTTCTTGACCTCGCGGGGGATGCCGACCTTCATCGTGGCTCACGGTCCTTGGCTCAGGGGATGTTTCGGGCTACTTCAATACAAACCCGTCCACAAGAACGCGCAACGGGATGCACCAGAGGATGACCTGGTGAAGCCAGTCTAATGAAGGATGAGCGGCTGTCTAGCCTTGCAAACCAATAATCTCAGTCGGAAACGCTACGGATTTCGCAGGCTGCGGGGTCGTCTCCCAGCAATCTGTCGGCCGCGGACCTGTGCAGCCTGGCAGCCGCGGGATCGCCGAGCCGGTCCAGCGTGTCCGCCAGCCGCACCTGGAGCGCGGCCTGAAGTCGCAGGTCCCCGGCCTTCCGCGCGAGCTCCACCGCCTCCCGGCAGGTGTGCAGCGATTCCTCGGGCCGCCCGGCGTACTCCTGGATCCGCGCCATCTCGCTCAACGCCTTTGCCTGGCCAGGGACATCGGCCAGCTTCCGGTAGCCGGCCGAGGCCGCCCGCCAGCTCCGCAGCGCCTCCCCGTACCGGCCCGCGTACGTGTGCACGTTCCCCAGCCGCCCGTACAGCCGCGCCTCGTCCGCACGCTCCCCCCGCGCGAGGGCGTGGGACAGGGCCCGGCCGAACCAGTCGGAGGCCCGGTGCCAGTCGCCCAGCTCCTGGTGCGCGCCGCCTACGGATTCCATCGCGCGGCCCGACGCGTACGGGTCGTTCGCCGCCTTTCCCGCGTCCAGCGCGGCCCGGTACCGGTCCAGCGCCTCCCGGGTCCGGCCGGTCTCGGCGTCCAGATCGGCCAGGTTCAGCAGCGCGGCGGCCTGCTCCCGGTGCAGATCGCGCCGCTCGGCCACGTCCAGCACGAGCTGGTGCAGCCCGTACAGCTCGGGCGCGGCCCCGGCGGTGCCGCGGTGCTCGGACAGGGCCCGCGCCAGGGCCGCCACGAACCTGCGCGCCAGGGTGTCCAGCTCCCCGTCGGCCACGGCCAGCGAGGCGGCGGCCAGCAGTGCGGGCAGCCGGGTGTCCAGCCAGGTCTCCGCCGCCCGCCGGTCGGCGAAGCGCAGCGCCCGCGGCACCCCGTCGAGCTTCTCCGGCACCCCGACCGCCCCGCCGGGTCCGTCCAGCCCCTCTTCGTCCGGCTCGGCCATGGCCCGGCAGGAGAGCAGCAGCCGTACGGTCCGCTCCAGCATCCGGGCCCGCGCGAGCTGGACCTCGGCGGGCCGCTCCTTGGCCTCCAGCAGGGCCTGGAGCAGCGGCGCGAGGCAGCCGGGCAGCAGGTACAGCCCGTCGTGGGCGGGCCTGAGCAGGCCCAGCGCGGCGAAGTCCTCCAGGGTCGACTGCGCGGCGGCCACGGAGCAGCCGGCCAGTGCGGAGGCGACGTGGGAGTCGACGAGGCCGGCGGGGGCAAGCGGAAGCAGCCGCAGGGTCCGCTGCGCGGGCTGCGGGAGGGATTCGTAGACGAGCCTGAAGGTCTTGGCGAGCGGGCCGCCGACCCCGGCGGGCATGTCGTGCAGCTGCTTGCCCACGTCCGCGACGGAGGCCTTGGGGCGTGCGGCGAGCCAGCCGCCCGCGAGGGCGAGTGCGGCGGGCTGGCCGCCGCACTCCTCGGCGAGGGCTTCGGCCGCACGCGGGTCGTTGGCTGCGCGGATGTCGCCGATGCGCTGGATCAGCATGCGGACGGCCGAGGGGGTGTCGAGGCCGCCGAGGGTGCAGGGGCGGACATCCGGAATCCCGGTCAGGGGGCCCTCCGAGGTGACGACGACGAGGCACTCGGGGGTGTCCGGCAGCAGGGCGTCGACCTGGTGCGGATCGGAGGCGTCGTCGACGAGCAGGACCATGCGGCGGCCGGCCAGGGCCGTGCGCAGGGCGGAGCTGAGGTCGTCCTCGCCGGCGCCGGGCGGGGTGGGCTGCCCGAGTCCCTCCAGGAGGGTGCGGACGGCACGCTCGGTGGCGACGGCCTCGCCCGTGGGGGCGGTGAGCCGGACCTTCAGCACGCCGTCGGGATAGTCGTCGGCGATCTCGCGCACCAGCGCTTCGGCGAGGGCGGTCCGGCCGGAGCCGGGGCGCCCCGCGACGAGGAGCACCCGGGCGCGCGGGGCCTTGGCCTTGCGGCCGGAGAGGGTGTCGAGCCCGGTTCGCGCGATGTCCTCGCGGAGCTCCTTGAGCTCACGCCGCCGCCCGACGAAATCCGTCACGGATCCGCTCCTCTCGCTGCCTTCGGATTGCGAGCGTAGTTCACGCAGAGCGACGGACAGGGTGGAGCGCGGCGGACAAATCGCCCGATCGGATCAGCGGATGGGCAGTTTTTCCGACGTGCCGCTCACACGGCACGGCGGAAAGTCACACATCGGCTACGCCTCGTACGGGCGGGCCTGCCACGGGGCGTCCGCCGGGCGGAGGGAGGTCAGGGGCGGGTCGGCGGCCAGGGCCGCCGAGAGGGCCAGGGCTCCGGTGACGAGCCCGGGGTTGCCCAGCTCGCCCGCCAGGACGCCCCGTACCAGCTCGGGCAGCGGCACCCACGCCACCTCCATGTCCGCCTCCTCCGAGCCGGACTCCGCGTAGCGTTCGCCGTCCGCCTCCGAGACGCCGCGCGCGAGGAAGATCCGGGTGGCCTCGTCCGAGCCGCCGGGGGACGCGTAGAAGTCGGCGAGCACCCGCCAGTCCTCGGCCTTGACGTGCGCCTCCTCGTACAGCTCGCGCTGCGCCCCGTGCAGCGGGTTCTCCCCCACCACGTCCAGGAGCCCCGCCGGGAGCTCCCACAGCCGGCGCCGCACCGGGTGGCGGTACTGGCTCAGCACCAGCACCCGTCCCGCGTCGTCCAGGGCGAGCACGCACACCGACCCGGGGTGCACCTGGTAGTCGCGGCGGGCCACGGACCCGTCCGGCATCCGCACCTCGTCGGAAGCCACCGCCGTCTTCGCGCCCTGGAACGGCCGCTGGGTCGACACCGTCTCCCAGGATTCCGACGTGTCCTTGATCTCCATGCCCCGAAGCCCTCCACAACGCGCGACAGCCGGGGTACGGATCTCCGTACCCCGGCTGTCTACGGTATGTGCCGTACGACTACTTCGCGGCCTGCTGCCGCTCCACGGCCGCCTTGACCAGACCCGCGAACAGCGGGTGCGGGCGCGTCGGGCGCGAGCGCAGCTCCGGGTGGGCCTGGGTGGCCACCAGGTAGGGGTGGACCTCGCGCGGGTACTCGACGTACTCGACGAGCTTGTTGTCCGGGGAGGTGCCGGAGAAGACCAGACCGGCCTTCTTCTCCAGCTCGCCGCGGTAGGCGTTGTTGACCTCGTAGCGGTGGCGGTGGCGCTCGTCCACGTACGCCTGGTCGCCGTAGACCTCGCGCACGATGGAACCCTCGGCGAGCTTCGCCGGGTACATGCCCAGGCGCATGGTGCCGCCCAGGTCGCCCGCGCCCTCGACGAAGGCCAGCTGCTCCTCCATCGTGGAGATCACCGGGTTCGGGGTGGAGGCGTCGAACTCGGTGGAGTTCGCGTCCTCGATGCCCGCCAGGTTGCGCGCGGCCTCGATGACCACGCACTGCAGGCCCAGGCACAGGCCGAGCAGCGGGATCTTGTTCTCGCGGGCGTAGGTGATCGCACCGACCTTGCCGTTGACACCACGGTCGCCGAAACCGCCGGGCACGCAGATCGCGTCCACGTCGGACAGCTGCGCCGCGGCGCCCGCCGGGGTCTTGCAGTCGTCGGAGGTGACCCACTTGATCTGCACGCGGGCCTTGTTGGCGAAGCCGCCGGCGCGCAGCGCCTCGGTCACCGACAGGTAGGCGTCGGGCAGGTCGATGTACTTGCCGACGAGCGCGATCTTGACCTCGTGGTCGGGGTTGTGGACCCGGTCGAGCAGGTCCTCCCAGACGGTCCAGTTGACGTCGCGGAACGGCAGGTCGAGCTTGCGCACGACGTACGCGTCCAGGCCCTCGGTGTGCAGCACCTTGGGGATGTCGTAGATCGACTTGGCGTCGATCGCGGCGACCACGGCCTCCTCGTCGACGTCGCACATCAGCGAGATCTTGCGCTTGATCGAGGTCGGGACCTCGCGGTCGGCGCGCAGCACGATCGCGTCGGGCTGGATGCCGATGTTGCGCAGCGCCGCGACGGAGTGCTGGGTCGGCTTGGTCTTCAGCTCGCCGGAGGGGCCGATGTAGGGCAGCAGCGAGATGTGCACGACGAAGACGTTGTCGCGGCCGACCTCGTGGCGGACCTGGCGGACGGTCTCCAGGAACGGCAGCGACTCGATGTCGCCGACGGTGCCGCCGACCTCGGTGATGACGACGTCGACGTCGTCGGTCGCCATGCGCCGGATGCGGTGCTTGATCTCGTTGGTGATGTGCGGGATGACCTGCACGGTGTCACCGAGGTACTCGCCGCGCCGCTCCTTGGCGATGACCTGCGAGTAGACCTGGCCGGTGGTGACGTTGGCCGAGCCGTCGAGGTCGACGTCGAGGAAGCGCTCGTAGTGACCGATGTCCAGGTCGGTCTCGGCGCCGTCGTTGGTGACGAACACCTCGCCGTGCTGGAACGGGTTCATCGTGCCGGGGTCGACGTTCAGGTACGGGTCGAGCTTCTGCATCGTGACCCGAAGACCGCGCGCCTTCAGCAGCGCACCCAGGCTGGAGGCCGTCAGGCCCTTGCCGAGGGAGGAAGCGACACCCCCGGTGACGAAGATGTGCTTGGTCGTCATGGATTTGGGCGGCATCGCCAAGAGGGGGCTCCCGTGGTCGCGAGGTGAGGTGCGTCCGGCGCCGGCCACCATCGAACCGGAAGGTCTCAGGGGGCGCCGAAGCTGCGGTTTCGGGGCTCCTGATTCGCACAGGCAGACCACCGGTCCACGGGATACCAGCCTATCAGCGCCCGGGCCGGTCCGCCTCCGGCCACGCGGCGGGGGCGTCCTCGGGGGTCTGCGCGCGGTCCGTCACGGCGCCGTCGGCGCCCCTCACCCGTTCGGCCGAACCTCATTGTTGCCGAGCTGACGGGGATCACTAGGGTGCCGTCTTGTCCTGCTCGGATCTCGATCACATCCCCGCCGAGCGGCCCCGCGAACGGCGTAACCCGTCCGGTTCCGGAATCATGGGCTGGACGCGGCCATCCACATCACCGGAGAATCCGCGGCATCGCGCAATGCAAGCGCCCTTCGGGGCGGACGTGGCTGTTCGACTGGAGATGCAACGTGTCCGGGCGCATCGAGGATTACGCACTGATCGGCGACATGCAGACCGCGGCATTGGTCTGCCGGGACGGGGCGGTGGACTGGTTGTGCCTGCCACGCTTCGATTCCCATGCCGTCTTCGCGAGCATTCTCGGCACCGAGGAACACGGGTTCTGGCGGATCGGCCCGGCGTGCCCGGCCGGCGCCGAGGCCCCGCGTGCCACCCGGCGCCGCTACCGCGGTGATTCGCTGGTCCTGGAGTCCGAGTGGGACACCCCGCGCGGCACGGTCCGCGTGATCGACTTCATGCCGCCCCGCGAGAACCACGCACCGCAGATCATCCGCATCGTGGAGGGCATCAGCGGGCGCGTTCCCATGCGCTCGGCCCTGCGCATGCGCTTCAGCTACGGCCGGGTGGTGCCCTGGGTGCACCGGGTCGACGACCGCACCGTGGCCGTGGCGGGCCCCGACTCGGTCTGGCTGGACACCGAGGCGCAGACGTACGGCAAGGACCTGACCACGTACTCCGACTTCACCGTCGGGCCGGGCGACCGGATGGCCTTCTGCATCAGCTGGCAGCCCTCCCACAAGGAGCCGCCGCAGCCGCCGGAGGCCGAGGAGGCCCTGGAGGCCACCACCGAGTTCTGGCGGGACTGGGTCGAGCAGTGCACGTACCACGGCCCCTACCGGGAGGCGGTGATCCGCTCGCTGATCACCCTCAAGGCGCTCACGTACGCCCCCACGGGCGGGATCGTCGCCGCGCCCACCACCTCCCTCCCGGAGGAGATCGGCGGGGTCCGCAACTGGGACTACCGCTACACCTGGCTGCGCGACGCCGCCATCACCCTGTCCTCGCTGCTGCGCACCGGCTACCGCGAGGAGGCCCGCGCCTGGCGCGAGTGGCTGCTGCGGGCGGTGGCCGGCGACCCGGAGAACCTGCAGATCATGTACGGGATCGCGGGCGAGCGGGAGCTCGGCGAGACCGAACTCGACTGGCTGCCGGGGTACGAGAACTCCCGGCCGGTCCGGGTCGGCAACGGCGCCGCGGGCCAGCTCCAGCTCGACGTGTACGGGGAGGTCACCGAGGCCCTGCACCTGGGCCACATGACCGGCCTGGCGCGCAACGACTACGCCTCGCTGCTCCAGCTGAAACTGATCCGCTACCTGGAGACCCACTGGGACCAGCCCGACGAGGGCATCTGGGAGGTGCGCGGCCCGCGCCGCCACTTCGTGCACTCGAAGGTGATGGCGTGGGTGGCCGTGGACCGCACGATCAAGCTGATCGAGAGCGGGGACGCGGACGGGCCGCTGGAGCGGTGGCGCGAGTTGCGCGACGAGATCCACCAGGACGTCTGCGAGAAGGGCTACGACAAGGAACGCAACACCTTCACGCAGTCCTACGGGTCCAAGGAGCTGGACGCTTCCCTCCTGCTGATCCCGCAGATGGGCTTCCTGCCGCCGGACGACAAGCGGGTGATCGGCACGATCGAGGCGATCCAGCGCGAGCTGTCGACCCCCGACGGCTTCATCCTGCGCTACCCGACCTCGGGCGAGGAGGCGGGCGTGGACGGCCTGCAGGGCGACGAGGGGGCCTTCCTGGCGTGCTCGTTCTGGATGGCGGACGACCTGGCGATGATCGGCCGGGTCGACGAGGCCCGGCGCCTCTTCGAGAAGCTGCTCGCGCTCCGCAACGACCTGGGCCTGCTGGCCGAGGAATGGGATCCGAAGCTCCAGCGCCAGGTGGGCAACTTCCCGCAGGCCTTCAGTCACGTCCCACTGATCGACACGGCCCTGCGGCTGACGGCGAGCGGGGCGTACGGGGGCTGACTAACCTGGAGGGGTCGTAGGCCTTTCCGCACCTTCCGCATCTCCCGGAAGGGGGTAGCCATGGCTCCCCTCTCGAAGGCGGGCACGGCACTTGCCGAGCTCCGCGAGGACCTGTCCGGCGCCGTCCTGGTCCCGGAGGATCCGGGGTACGACGAGGCCCGCACCCTCTACAACGGGATGATCGACCGCCGGCCGGCCGTCATCGCGCAGTGCGAGAGTCCGGTGGACGTGGTGACCGCCGTGCGCTTCGCACGGCGGCTCGACCTGCCGATCGCGGTGCGCGGCGGCGGGCACAGCGTGGCCGGGATGTCCCTGAACGACGGCGGCGTGGTCGTGGACCTGCGCCGGATGCAGGGGGTGACGGTCCACCCCGGGGCCTCGGCCGTCCGCGTCGAGGGCGGGGCCACGATGAGCCATCTGGACCGGGCCTGCGAGCGGTACGGGCTGGCGACCACCGGCGGCCGCGTCTCCACCACCGGGGTCGGCGGCTTCGTGCTGGGCGGCGGCACCGGGTGGCTGGACCGCAAGTTCGGCCTGGCGGTGGACAACCTGCTCGCCGTGGACCTGGTCACGGCCGACGGGGAGATGCTGACGGCGACGGAGGAGGACCACCCCGAGCTGTTCTGGGGGCTGCACGGCGGCGGCGGGAACTTCGGCGTCGCGACCTCGCTGACGCTGCGGCTGCACGAACTGCCCGCCATGTCCGTCGCGTTCCTGCTGTACCTGCCCGAGCACGGGCCCGAGGTGGTCCGTACGTACCGGGACGTCATGGAGGACGGGCCGCGCGAGGCCGGCGGCGGCGCGATCTACATGACCGGACCGCCCGAGGAGTTCGTCCCGCCGCACCTGGTCGGCCTGCTGCTGGCGGGCGCGCTGGTCACGTACGCGGGGCCCGTGGAGGAGCTGCGCCGCCTCATCGCGCCGCTGCTGGCGATCCCGCACGAGGCGGAGATGGTGACGGACATCCCCTACGCGGACCTGCAGTGCATGCTCGACGATCCGCCGGGCCTGCGGAACTACTGGTCGGCGGAGTACCTGACCGGTGTGCCCGACGCGTTCGTGGACGTGTTCTGCGCCCGCGCGGACTCCATGCCGGTGCCGAGCGGCACCCAGCACGTGGTGTGGCCCCAGGGCGGCGCGATCGCCGAGGGCCCGGCCGACTATCCGGTGCCGTTCCGCGACGCGCCCTGGGCGGTGCACCCGTTCGGTGCCTGGGAGGACCCGGCCGACGACGACCGGGTCCGCCAGTGGGTCAAGGACGTCCGCGCCGACGTCCGGCCGTGGAGCACCGGCGCGGTCTACCTCAACTTCACCGGGGACGAGGGCGGGGACCGGGTGGTCGCCGGCCTCGGACCCGAGAACATGCGGCGGCTGGGCCGGCTGAAGCGGGAGTACGACCCGGACAACGTCTTCCGCTTCAACCACAACATCGAGCCGTCGTAGGACCGGTTACGTGAGGGCGGTGATCACCTCCTTCGCCGCCCGCTCCCCCTCGGTCGCCCCGCCTTCCATGAACCCCTGGAAGTCGTAGCTGCAGTGCTCTCCGCCGATGTGGATCCGGCCCTGCGCGGTGCCCTCGTACTTGGCGTACTGGTGCAGGTAGCCGGTCGGCCAGTACGAGTACGCGCCGAGCGCGTACGGGTTGCGGTGCCAGGCCGACAGCTGCGCCTTGCCGGTCCAGGCCGCCTTGGTGCCGGGGAAGAAGGCGTCGATCCCGGTGAGCATCCGGCCCGCGAGGGCGCGTACGTAGGGGTCGGAGTCGGTGGCGAAGGGGGTCGCCGGGGTGAGCGATCCGGCCAGGGTGCCGCCGCCGTACTGGAGCAGGATGCCGCCGTTGCCCGGCTGGACCTTGGTGGTGTCCCAGGTCTGCTGGACCTCGCTGTCGGTGAAGCAGTCGCCGGCGGAGACCCCCGGCCAGGGGCCGGTGCCGCGCCAGGGGCGGCTGGTGAACTGCATGTTGAGCTTGGTGCAGTAGCCCATGCGGGCGTCGCGCAGGAGGTTCTTCATCCGCGGGTCGAAGCCGGCGCCGGTGATGTCGATCCGCTGGAGGATCGGCAGCGGCAGGCACAGGATGGTGTGGTCGGCGACGACCGTCCGGGTGGCGCCCGCGTCGTTGAAGGTCAGGGTCTGGGTGCCGTCGGCGGAGACGCGCACGGCGACCAGCTCGCGGCCCATGACGGTCGAACCGGCGGGCAGGGCCTGGGCGATGGCGTTCGGCAGCTGGTCGTTGCCGCCCGTGATGTGGTAGCGCTCGTTGGACAGGCCCCAGACGTTGAAGTTGCCCGGGTTGGGCTGGTAGCCCATCAGCAGGACCAGCGCGAGGGCGGACTGCTGGTGGGTGTCGGCCCCGTACTCGACGTTGTACGCCACGTCGATGAAGCGGCCGAGCTGCGAGCCGTGCCCGCCGGGGATCCGGGTCTCGATCCACTCGTACAGGGTCATGTTGTCGAGGACGGTGCCCGCGGGGGTCGAGGAGTTCCAGGAGACCTCGCCGGCCTCCTGGAGGTCGCGGCGCAGGGCCTGGTAGACGGCGTTGAAGTCCTCGTCGGCTTGCTCGCGCGGGTAGTAGGTCCCGTTGAACCAGAGGACCTCCTCCGCCCCGTTGGGGCCGCCGCCGAGGAAGTCCTCGGTCTGGAGGTTGAAGCGGCGGCACAGCTCCAGGATCTTCTTGTGGCTGGTGTCGATCAGCTCGCCGCCGATCTCGGAGGTCTGTCCGTAGGCCCACAGGGAGCGCTGGGTCCACATCCGGCCGCCGACGCGGCTCGGGTCGGCCTCGTAGAGGGTGAAGGGAACGCCCGCGTCCTTGAGGGTGAGGGCGGCGGTCAGCCCCGAGATGCCGGCGCCCACGATGGCGACGCGGGCGGGGGCGACGGGCTTCTTGTCGGCGACGGTCTCCACCGCGTGGGCGCCCGCCGGGGCGACCGCGGCGGAGGCCAGGGCGGTGCCGAGGCCGAGGGCGGCGGCACGGCCGAGGAGCTGGCGGCGGGTGGAGCCGCGCACCTCGGCGACGGGCAGGCCGAGCTGTCGGGCGGCCGCGTGCTCGGCGGCGAGCCGGCGGAGCGCGTGCATCAGTGGCGTACGGGCCATGGCGGTGGCTCCTTCTCAGACGTTCGCGGCGGAGGGGGCGGAGGCACCGGTGGTGCCGTCGGTGCTCTCGTCGGTGCGCTCGGCGGCGTCCTCCAGGACGACGCGGCCGATGATCTCGTAGCGGTCCGGGGCCTTGAACTTCAGCCACAGGCCGAGGCCCAGCCCGCCGAAGAAGACGAGCCCGACGATCCACGGGATGAGCGTGAAGAAGAACGAGTCGGCGGCCAGCCCGGCCGCCGTCTTCATGTTGACCAGCAGCAGGACGACCACGGCGGCCATGGCGATGCCGCCGACCAGCGGGGCGGTGAAGGTGCGGAACCAGTGCCGGTCCTCGGGGTGGTTCTTGCGGAAGTAGCCGATTACCGCGAAGGAGCACAGGGTCTGGACGATGAGGATCGCCATGGTGCCGAGGATCGCGAGCAGCGTGTACAGGTGGATGTACGGGTCCTGCCCGGTCAGCCAGAACAGCGCGACCAGGCCGGTGGCGATGCCCGTCTGCACCATGGAGGAGATGTACGGGGAGCCGTGCTTGGCGTGCGTACGGCCCAGGCCCGGGTACAGGAAGCCCTCGCGGCCGATGGCGTACAGGTAGCGGGCGGCGCACTGGTGGAAGGCCATGCCGCAGGCGAAGGAGCCGGTGAGCAGCAGCCACTGGAAGGCGTCGACGGCCCAGGCGCCGATGAAGGTCTGGGTGGGGGCGAAGAACAGGTCGAGCGGGCTCGCGGAGGCGGAGAGCTCCACGGACTTGGCGAGGCCGTTGCCGGCGATGGTCATCCAGGAGACGTAGATGTAGAAGAGGCCGACGCCGACGACGGAGATGAGGGTGGCCTTGGGGATGACCTTCTTCGGGTTCTTGGACTCCTCGCCGTACATGGCGGTGGACTCGAAGCCGACCCAGGACCAGAAGGCGAAGAAGAGGCCGAGTCCGGCGGAGGTTCCGGTGAAGGCGTTCTTCGGGTTGACGGGCTCCAGCGGGATCCCGTCCGGTCCGCCGCCGGCGATCAGGACGGCGGTGGCGACGGCGAAGAGGACGGCGATCTCGGCGATGAGCATCACGCCCAGCGCCTTGGCCGTGAGGTTGATGTCGAAGTGCGCCAGGGCGGCGGTGATGGCGAGCATGGCGACCGCGTAGACGATCCAGGGCAGATCTATGCCGAGCTGGTCGTGGACGGTGGTCTTGGTGAAGTAGGAGAAGACGCCGACGATCGATGCCTCGAAGACGATGTAGGCAAGGACCGCGAGCATGCCGGAGGCCATGCCGGCGATCCGGCCGAGGCCGTGCGAGATGTACCCGTAGAAGGCGCCGGCGGCGGTGATCCGCTTGGCCATGGCGACGTAGCCCACGGCGAAGACGGTCAGGACGGCGGTCGCGAAGAGGTAGCCGGCGGGCGCGCCGATGCCGTTGCCGAAGCCGACGGCGATGGGCAGGTTGCCGGTCATCGCGGTGATGGGAGCGGCGGTGGCCACGGCCATGAAGACGACACCGACCAGGCCCACCGAATTGGCTTTCAGCCGCTGGACCTGGGGTGCGCCGCCGCCGGTGCTGCTATCCGTGCTCATGGCTCCTCGTTCCTGTCGTGAGGGCGCTCACTCTCTCCCCGGGTGACGTACGCCACAATCGGCATGCAGTCCGATAATCTCCTTGCCGGGGCGACGAGTTGTCGGGCCGGACGGGGGTAGATGGGACCCCGTAACCGCTCGGTGATGTGCACGGAACAAGAGCCCCGGTAGCGTCCGCCATATGGACAATCAGGGCGGGATCACGGTTCAGCGGGCACTTGAGCTGCCGGGGCTGCGCAGCGGCCTCCCGGAGGTGGTGGCCTGCGCCGACCGGCTCGGCCGGACCGTGCGCTGGGTGCACGCCGGCGAGGTCCCCAACATCGCCTCCCTGCTCAAGGGCGGCGAGCTGCTGCTGACCACGGGCCTCGGCCTCGGCACCCGCCCCGCCGAGCAGCGCGCCTTCGTACGCCGCCTCGCGGACCGGGGCATCGCCGCCCTGGTCGTCGAACTGGGCCCCCGCTTCACCCGCCTCCCGGCGACCCTGGTGGAGACGGCGCGGGCGGTCGGCCTCCCCCTCGTCCAGCTGCACCGGGAGGTCCCCTTCGTGACCGTCACGGAGGAGGTGCA
The DNA here is from genome assembly GCF_026342735.1 of Streptomyces sp. NBC_00193. GTDB lineage: Bacteria > Actinomycetota > Actinomycetes > Streptomycetales > Streptomycetaceae > Streptomyces > Streptomyces stoeckheimensis. The sequence continues at coordinate 5,103,316 of NZ_JAPEMM010000001.1, read as the reverse complement.
CACCGAGATCGTCAACGGGCACTACGCGCTGCTCCAGCGGGCCGAGGAGGTCCACCGGCGCTGTACGGAAGCCCTGCTCGAAGGCGGCGGAATCCCCCAAGTCCTCCACATCCTGGCGGACTTCACCGCGAATCCGGTCTTCATGGAAACCCCCGACGGCCAGTTGCTGTACGCGGCGGGCCCGGTCGCCGGCGAGGCCGCGGCGGACCCGCTCCAGGTGTGGGAGGGCCTACGGGGCCAGCGCCCGGCCGAGCCGTCCGGCAACGCCGTGGTGGTCGACGTCCCGGGAGGCGGCCGCGGCACCGGCTCGGTGCGGGCCCGGCTGGTCCTGCTGGGCGTGTCCGCTCCGCTGCTGCCCGTGCACCGGATGGCGGCGGAGCGGACGGCCGGCGTCCTGGCCGTCGTCCTGATGCAGGCCCGGCAGGAGGACGAGCTCGCGGCGCGCGGCCGCGGCGATTTCCTCACCGACCTGGCGGAGGGACGCATTTCGGCCGAGGACGCCCCCGCCCAGGCCCGCGTCCTGGGCTTCAAGCCGGGCCCCGGCCCGCTCCTGCCCATCGTCATGCGGCTGTCCTCGGACCTGGCCCCGTCGGGGAACTGGGCCGTCCTGGCCCGGGCCGTCCTGGAGGAACTCGCCTCCGTCGGCGTCCCGGTGCTCCTCGGGGTCCGGCCGGTGGAAGGCCGCGTGCCCCTCCTGGTCTCCCTGCGCTCCGACGCCGAGCGCACGACGGTCTCCGACCGGGTCGCGGTGGCGCTGCGGACCGGCGTGGAGCGGGCCGGCCTGGACCGTGCGGGGGCCGCACCGGCGGTGGTGGTCGGCGTGTGCGGCGGCTGGGCCACGGTCTCGGCGGGCCTCCGGCACGCCGCCGAGACGGCCACGGCCGCGCACGGACTCCCCGAACGCCCCTGGTACGACGCCCGCCGCCTGGACATCGACCTGCTCCTGTGGCGGCTGCGCGAACACCCCGACCTGGCGGCCTTCGTGGACCGGGCGATCGGCGCCCTGCGCGTGCACGACACGGTCTCCCGCCCGCCGCTCCTCCCCACCCTGGAGACGTACCTGGCCCACGCGGGCCGCAAGGCGGAGACCGCGCGCGAGCTCCACCTGAACCGCCAGACCCTGTACAACCGCCTGGCCCGCATCTCGGAACTCCTGGGCGCGGACCTGGACGACCCGGAAACCGTCCTCTCCCTGAGCCTGGCCCTGCGCGCCCGCCGCCACACCACGTCCCCTTCTTGACGCGCCCCTCGCACCGCTCCGCGGGCTTCGCGCCGCTGCGCCGGACGGCTGGAGCGGCCAGGCCCCGCCGACGAAAACCCAGCCCCTCCGGCGTTTGAGGAGCGGGGGTCCGGGGGCTGGCCCCCGGGAACGGCGCCGCACGGGCAAGCCCACCCGAGCCACATCCAGCCTCACCGGCGTTTGAGGCGCAGGGGTCCGGGGCTGAGCTCCGGGGAACGGGCGAAGGGCGGGGAGGGGACTCGGCGCCGCGCAGCGGCAGCGGCAGCGGCAGCAAGCACGGGCTCCGCCACCCCGGCCAGGGGCTAGCGCCGACGCGAGGTCAGTTCGTCGTACACCGACAGGACTTGCGCGACGGTGTCGTCCTCCGACGGCCACGTCAGGGCCTGGGCCCGCCCGGCCACCGCCAGCTCCCCCCGCCGCACGGGATCCGCCAGCAGCCCGGCCACCCCGGCGGCCAGCGCCCCCGCGTCCCCGTAAGGCACCAGCACCCCCGCCGCCCCCACCAGCTCCGGCACACCGCCCACCGCCGTCGCCACCAACGGCACGCCCATCCGCAGAGCCTCCTGCGCGAGCGGCGACCGCGCCTCCCACCGGCTCGGCAGCACCGCGACATCCGCCGCCGCCAGCAGCCGCGCGGCATCCCGCCGCTGCCCGAGCAGCCGTACCGGCAGGCGCTCCGCCTGGATGCGCCGCGCGAGCTCCGCCCGCATCGGGCCCTCTCCGGCGATGACCAGCAGCGGCATCGGGTCCAGGTTCCGCCATTCCCGCGCCGCGTCCAGCAGTACGGAGTACCCGCGCCGCGGCACCAGGCTCCCGACCGCGATCAGCAACGGCCGCTCCACCGCGCCCAGTTCCGCCCGCACCTTCCCGTGGTCCGGAGCGTCCGAAGACCCGGAGGATCCGGAAGTCCCCGCCGCGCCCGGCCCTGGCACCGGCACCGCAACCGCCGCCAGCCGCGCGTCCCGCGCCCCCCGCAGCCGGGCCAGGTCCACCTGTGCCGAGGAGCCGCCGAGGACGATCGCCGCGGCCCGCGCGACGTGCCGTTCCAGGAGGAGGCTCAGGCGGCCGCTGCCGGGGCCGCCGCCGTGCCAGCTCACGACCAGGGGGACCCGCCGCCCGCGCAGGGCCAGCGCCGCGCGCATGCCCGCCCGTACGCCGTGCGCGTGCACCACGTCGGCCTCGAAGCACGCGGCCCGCAGCGCGCTGACCGCGTCCGGGGTGAACCGCGCCCCGGCGCCGGTGAAGTCGTACTCCCCCTCGGTCTCGACGGGTCCGCACACGGTGACCCGTACGCCGCGCGCGGCGAGCCCGGTGGCCAGCGACCGCACGTGCGCACCACCGCTCGCGCCGCCGAGCACTTGAACGGTGCGAAGGACGGGGACCGGGACCGGGGAGCTGCTCACGGGCCGAAGCTCCAGGGTGAGGGAGAAAAGGCAGGACGTCGCTCAGAATGCCAGTCCGCACGCGCGTTCCGGGACCATACGGGTGCGGATCCCGTGTGAGATACCGCCCCGAGCCCCCGATCCTCACCCACACGGGCTAGCCGGGCGTCAGCATGATGACCGTGCGGACTGCACGTTCAGCGAGACGCCCTGCTCCTACTCCGAACTCCGGGCCGCCGCGAGCAGTTCCTCCGCGTGCGCCCGCGCCGACGCCGAGTCCTCGTGGCCGGCCAGCATCCGCGACAGCTCGCGGATCCGGGCCTCGCCCTCCAGGACGGTGACGCCGCTGCGGGTCACGGACCCGTCGTTGGTCTTCTCGACCAGCAGCTGCCGGTCCGCGAAGGCCGCCACCTGCGGCAGGTGCGTGACGACGACCACCTGGGCCGACTTGGCCAGCTTCGCCAGCCGCCGTCCGACCTCCACGGCGGCCTTGCCGCCGACGCCCGCGTCGACCTCGTCGAAGAGGTACGTGGGCACCGGGTCGGAGCCCGCGAAGACGACCTCGACGGCGAGCATCACCCGGGACAGCTCACCGCCCGAGGCGCCCTTGGCGATCGGCCTCGGCTGGGCCCCGGGGTGCGGGGCCAGCAGCAGTTCGACCTCGTCGACGCCGGAGGGCCCGTACGCGACGAGCCTGCCGCCGACCTCGACCCCCTCGGGGTCCTCGGTCTGCCGGACGTCGATGGTGACCCGTGCGTGCGGCATCGCCAGGGAGGCCAGCTCCTCGGTGACCGCCGACGCGAAGCGGGTCGCCGCCTCGTTCCGTGCGTCGGTCAACGCCTGCGCCAGTGCGGAGAGTTCCAGCCGCAGCCCGTCGCGCTCCGCGGTCAGCTCGTCGATCCGCTCGTCGTCGCCGTCCAGCTCCAGCAGCCGTACGGAACCGCGTTCGGCCCACTCCAGGACGGAGTCCGCGCCGCTCGCGGTGGATCCGTACTTGCGGATCAGCTGGGTCAGCGCCGCCCGCCGCTCCTCCACGGCCGCCAGCCGCAGCGGATCGGCGTCCAGGTCGTCGGCGTATCCGGCGAGTTCCCCCGCCACGTCCCCGAGCAGGATGCCCAGTTCCCCGATCCGCTCGGCGAGCGCGCCGAGCGCCGGGTCGTGGGAGCGTACGGATTCCAGTGCGCGGTGCGCCCCGGCGACGAGCGCGCCCGCGTCGACGCCCTCGGGATCCTCGACGTTGCCGGCCAGCGCGGCGTGCGCGACCTGGGCGGCCGAGGACAGGGATTCGGCGTGCCCGAGGCGCTCGGCCTCCGCCGCCAGCTCGGCGTCCTCGCCCGAGAGCGGTTCCACGGCGGCGATCTCGTCGAGCCCGAAGCGGAGCAGATCGGCCTCCTGGGCGCGTTCCCGGGCCCGGGTGGTGATCTCCTCCAGCTCGCCGGCGACGGCGCGCAGCCTGCGGTGGGCGGCGGCGTACTTCTCCAGCGGGACGGCGACGGCGTCGCCCGCGTACCGGTCGAGGGCCTGGCGCTGCCGGGCGGGCCGGAGCAGGCCCTGCTGGTCGGTCTGGCCGTGGACGGCGACGAGGTCGTCGGCGAGTTCGGCGAGCAGGCCGACGGGCACGGAGCGGCCGCCGACGTGGGCGCGCGAGCGGCCCTCGGCGGAAACGGTCCGGCTGATCAGCAGGGCGCCGTCGTCGAGCTCGGCGCCGGCCTCCTCGGCGCGCAGCGCCGCGGGGGCGTCCGGGCGCATGACGATGCGCCCTTCGACCACCGCCGCCTTGGCCCCGATCCGCACCAGCGCGGGGTCGGCCCGCCCGCCGAGCAGCAGCCCGAGGCTGGTGACGACCATGGTCTTGCCCGCGCCGGTCTCGCCGGTCACCGCGGTGAAACCGGGTGACAGCTCGACCACAGCGTCGTCGATGACCCCGAGCGACCGTATCCGCATCTCCTCAAGCACGGGACGACGATACCGAGGTTTCATGGGTGCCATGTGACGTCACCCGCGCGAACCGGCTCGAACAATCATGCTATTTACGTACGCGCGATGCACGCGGCCCCCTGCGACGCCGGTACGGCGCCCGCACCCGTCCCCTACGGGACTAGTGCGGGGCTCCGCGCCATCCCGACACCGGCAGCGCGAACTTCGCGACGAGCCGGTCCGTGAACGACGCGTGGTGCAGCCGGGCGAGCCGCACCGGCACCGTCCCCCGCCGGACCTCCACGCGGGCCCCGGACGGCAGCTCCACCGTCCGCCGCCCGTCGCACCACAGCACCCCGTGCGGAGTCCCGGTCTGCACCTCCACGGCCAGCACCGAGTCCGGCGAGGTCACCAGCGGCTTCGCGAACAGCGCGTGCGCGCTGATCGGCACCATCAGCAGCGCCTCCACCTCCGGCCAGACCACCGGCCCGCCGGCCGAGAAGGCGTACGCCGTCGAGCCCGTCGGCGTCGCGCAGACGATCCCGTCGCAGCCGAAGCCGGACACCGGGCGCCCGTCGATCTCCAGGACCACCTCCAGCATCCGCTCCGGGGACACCTTCTGGACGGCCGCCTCGTTCAGCGCCCAGTCCCGGTGCACCACGTCCCCGTTGGTCCGCACGACCACGTCGAGGGTCATCCGCTCCTCGACCTCGTAGTCGCGCGTCACGACCCGGTCCACGACCTTGTCCAGGTCGTCCCGCTCCGCCTCCGCGAGGAAGCCCACCCGGCCCAGGTTGACGCCGAGCATCGGCACCCCGGAGCCGCGCGCGAACTCCGCGCCGCGCAGGAGCGTCCCGTCGCCGCCGAGCACGATGAGCAGCTCGCACCCGTCGAGCACCTCCGGGGTGCACTCGGACTCAGCCACCAGCTCCACCTCGGGCGGCAGCGGCAGGTCCACCGCCTCGTGCCGCAGCACCCGTACGCCCAGCCCGCTGCGCAGCAGCCCCTGCACCACCAGCTCGGCACTGCGGATGGCCGCGGGCCGCCCGGTGTGCGCGAGCAGGAAGACGGTCCGCTTCCCCGACTCCCCCGACTTCCCTGACTCCCCCGACTGTGCCGGGTCCCCCGAAAGATCACTCACTGCGGCCCCTCCGCCACTGCACGGTCAACATCCGCCGGGTCGAGTGCCGGTGCCCCCGCCCGCAGCCACAGAAAATACTCGACGTTGCCCGACGGGCCCGGAAGCGGGCTCGCGGTCACCCCGAGCACGCCCAGGCCCAGCTTCCACGCCTGCGCCGCCACGTCCCGCACGGCCTCGGCGCGCAATTCCGTACTGCGCACCACACCACCGCTGCCGAGCCGGTCCTTGCCGACCTCGAACTGCGGCTTGACCATCAGCACCAGATCCGCGTCGGGCGCGCAGCAGCGTACGAGCGCGGGCAGCACCAGCCCGATCGAGATGAAGGACAGGTCGCCGACGACCAGGTCCACGGGCACCCCGTCGATCAGCTCCACCGTCAGCTCGCGCACGTTCGTGCGGTCCTTGACGGTGACCCTGTCGTCGCTCTGCAGGGACCAGGCGAGCTGCCCGTACCCGACGTCGACGGCCATCACGTGCTCCACGCCGGCGCGCAGCAGCACGTCGGTGAACCCGCCGGTCGAGGCACCCGCGTCCAGCGCCCGGCGGCCCTCCACGCGCAGCCCCTGGGGCTGGAAGGCCGCGAGCGCCCCCGCCAGCTTGTGGCCGCCCCGGGAGACGTAGTCGGGGTCGCTGTCGTCCTTGAGGACGACGAGGGCCGCGCTGGTCTCGACCTGGGTGGCCGGCTTCGTCGCCGTATTGCCGCCCACGGTCACCCGGCCGGCGGCGATCAGCTGCGCGGCGTGCTCGCGCGAGCGGGCCATGCTGCGGCGTACCAGTTCGGCGTCCAGGCGGCGGCGTGCCACTCCTGCCACGATCGGTTCAGCTCCTGTTTTCGTGCGGACGGGGGCCTTCGGTCGCGTCCAGCGCGGTCAGCGCGGAGCGCAGCTCCCTGTGCACATCCTCGTACACCTCGACGTGTCCGTCCGCCGGGAGGTGGTCCACGTCCGCCAGCCGCTCCAGCGCGGCGTCCGCCCCGGCGTGCCCGGTGGGGGTGCGTACGAGGCCCAGCGCGACCGGCCCGGCGGGCCCGGCCGGGGCTTCGTCCGGTTCCTGGGCCCCGGCGGGCACTTCTTCGTTCATGCCCCCGACGCTACCGCGTAGGGCGCCCGCGACGGCGCGCGGCTCTGCGGTACGGTCGGGATCACGATGGCTACGATCGAGGAGTGCCGTGCGGCACTCGACCAACTCTCCGACAACCTGGCGCGGGCCGAAGGCGACGTGCGCGGTGCGACCGCGCTCGACCGCTCGCTGAGCTGCCACATCACCGACCTGGACCGGACCTTCACGGGCCGCCTCGACGGAGGCCGGATCCGCGTGGACGCGGTGGCCCCCGGCCCGCCGTCCGCCAAGGCCGAGATCCGGCTCGCGATGACCGGTGACGACCTGGTCTCCCTGGTCGCCGGCGACCTGAAGTTCCCGAAGGCCTGGGCCTCGGGCCGGATCCGTCTGGAGGCGGGCTTCCGCGACCTCCTCCGCCTCAAGAGCCTGCTCTAGACGTTCCGCGCCGGGCTCGAGGAGATGGCGGTCAGTCCCGGGCAGCGAGTTCCTGGGCCAGTTCGGCGCAGCGCAGCCGGGCCGGGGAGAGGTCGTGGGGCAGCTTGGTGACCGCCTCGAAGGCGCTCATGCCTCCGGCCCCGGTGGTGTCCGGCTCCGGTGCTTCCCCTGCTTCCCCGGGGTGAGGGGGCTCCGAGGTGTCGAGGAGGGCTGCTTCCTCCTCGGCGATCGCCGATGCGTCGATCACTGCCATCAGGTTCTTCTCGAAGGCGTGCCGGCGGGCGGCAACCTCGGCCACGCGCGGGTCGTCGACGGCCACGGTGTCGTCGAGGGCTTCCTCGGCGGCGTCCACGCGGTCGGACTCGTCCCGCAGCTCGGGGTGGGTGGCCAGTGCGATGAACCGGGAGGCTTGGACGGCCGCGCCGAGCGGGCCGAAGATCCGCTCGGTGACGAGCAGGGTGTCCAGGTCCGCCTGGCGCAGGGAGCCGGCGGGGAGGTTCCTGAGGCGGCCGGCGACCATCTCGGAGAGCAGTCCCAGCCGGCTGCCCTCGGCCCGCATGCGCTGCACGCAGGCCCGCTGGCGGGCCAGTTCCGCCTCCTGTGCGGCGAGCGCTTCTTCCAGTCGCGCCAGGGTGACCTTGATGCCGTCCTCGGCATCGGCCCCGTCGCCCTCGCCCTTCCCGGCCGTGGGCGGGGCGGCGGTGAAGGCGTCGCGGATGGAGTCGAGGGCGATTCCGGCATCGGCCATCTTCCGGATCCACAGCAGGCGGACCACGTCCTGGAAGCCGTAGCGGCGGCGGTCGTCGCCCCCTCGTACGGGCTCGGGGATCAGGCCCATGTCGTGGTAGTGCCGGATCGCCCGCGGCGTCGTACCCACCAGGGCCGCCACATCGCCGATCTTGACCTGCCGCGACACGAAGAAGGACATGGGCATCGGCGGAGAACCTCTCTCGAGCGAACGGGAACAGCTCCACCGGACCACATGACGCTACGGAAGGAGCAAACCGCTCCCGTCTATTCGGCGCGAGCCACCGCGCGGGCGACCCGCGCCGCGGGAATCACCAGCGGCGTCCCCGTCTCCGGGTCCGCGATGACCTGGCACCTCAGCCCGAACACCCGCTCCACCAGCTCCGCCGTGACCACCTCGGCCGGCGGCCCCTCCGCCACGACCTTCCCGTCCCGCATCGCGATCAGGTGGGTGGCGTAGCGGGCCGCGTGGTTCAGATCGTGCAGTACGGCGACCAGCGTCCGCCCCTGCTCCTCGTGGAGCTCCGCGCAGAGGTTCAGCACCTCGATCTGGTGCTGGATGTCCAGGTAGGTCGTCGGCTCGTCCAGCAGCAGCAGCGGCGTCTGCTGCGCCAGTGCCATCGCGATCCACACCCGCTGGCGCTGACCGCCCGACAGCTCGTCCACCGCCCGGTCCGCGAGCTCGGCGACCCCCGTGGAGGCCATCGACTCGTTCACGATGCGCTCGTCGTCCGCCGACCACTGCCGCAGCAGCCCCTGGTGCGGATAGCGGCCGCGCGACACCAGGTCCGACACGGTGATCCCGTCCGGGGCGATCGAGGACTGCGGCAGCAGACCGAGCGTCTTGGCCACCTTCTTCGCCGGCATCGACCCGATGGCCTGACCGTCCAGAAGCACCCGTCCCTGCGAGGGCTTCAGCATCCGCGACAGGGCACGCAGCAGGGTGGACTTGCCGCAGGCGTTGGGGCCGACGATCACCGTGAAGGAGTGGTCGGGTATCTCCACCGACAGGTTCTCGGCGATGACCCGCTGGTCGTAGCCGAGGGTCACGTTCTCCGCGGTCAGCCGCTGCACTTGCCTGCTCCTCTGGTTGCTCATACCGCTCCGGTTGCTCATATGCGGCCCGCCCTGCGCTCGGTGACGAGCAGCCAGAGCAGGTAGCAGCCGCCGACCAGCCCCGTCACCACCCCCACCGGCAACTGGTCGGCGCCGAAGGCCCGCTGTGAGGCCCAGTCGGACACCAGCAGCAGGAGTGCGCCCATCAGCGCGCCCGTCAGCAGGCTCGCCCCGGGCGAGCGGGTCAGCCGGCGGGCGAGCTGCGGCGCGGCCAGCGCGACGAAGCTGATCGGCCCGGCCGCGGCGCTGGCCGCGGTGGTGAGCAGGATCGCCGCCACCATCAGCAGCAGCCGGGTCCGCTCCACCCGCACCCCGACGGCGTACGCCGCGTCGTCGCCCATCTCGATCATCCGCAGGGCCCGGCTCTGGCCGAGGACCAGCGGGAACAGCACCGCGCACGTCGCGAGCAGCGGCCAGACCTGCGCCCAGTCCCGGCCGGCGAGCGAGCCGGTCAGCCAGACCATCGCGCGGGTGGCCTCGACGAGCTGCGCCTTCGTCAGCAGGTACTGGATGACGGCGGTCAGCATCGCGGACGTGCCGATGCCGACGAGGACCAGCCGGTAGCCGTGGATGCCGCGCTTGTACGCGAGGAGGTACACGGCGATTCCGGCCGCCAGCCCGCCCACCAGGGCCCCGGCGGCGACCTCTCCGGCGCCGCCGTGGAACAGCACGATGACCAGCAGCGCGCCGACGGACGATCCGTAGCCGAAGCCCAGCACGTCCGGCGAGCCGAGCGGGTTGCGCGAGACGGACTGGAAGACGGCGCCGGCCATGCCGAGGGCCGCGCCCACCAGGACGCCGACCAGGACCCGCGGCAGCCGCAGGTCGTTGACGATGAACTCGTGCGCGGGCGTGCCGTTGCCCAGCAGGGTCTGTACGACGTCCCAGGGGGCGATGTCGAAGTCGCCGGTGCCGATGAGCAGGACGGCCGTCGCCAGCACGAGCACCAGGAGCAGCGCCCCGACGCCCAGCGCGCGCCGCTCCACGCGCAGCGAGATCCCGCCGGGCAGGCGCACGGGCCGGGGCCCGGTCCGGCCCCCGCGCGCCGGGCGGGGTGCGTCGGTCACTGTCACAGCTGGGCCATCCTCTTGCGCCGGACGAGGTAGATGAAGACGGGACCGCCGATCAGCGCGGTGACGATGCCGACCTGGAGTTCGGCGGGCCGGGTGACGACCCGGCCGATGACGTCGGCGCCGAGCAGCAGGACGGGCGAGAGCACCGCCGAGTACGCGAGCACCCAGCGCATGTCCGGGCCGGTGAAGAACCGTACGAGGTGCGGGATCATCAGGCCGACGAACACGATCGGCCCGCAGGCCGCGGTCGCGGCCCCGCACAGCAGGGTGATGGCGATCATCGCGCCGGTCCGGGTCCGCGTCAGGTGCGCGCCGAGCGCCCGCGCGGTGTCGTCGCCCATGGCCATGGCGTTGAGCGGCCGGCCCAGGCAGAGCGCGAGGACGGCGCCGACCACCAGGAAGGGCGCCACCTGCCGGACGGTGTCCATGTTCGCCGAGGCCAGCGAGCCCACGGTCCAGAAGCGGAGCTTGTCCAGCGCCTTGCTGTCCATCAGCTGCACGGCGTTGATGTATCCGACGAGGGCGGCGGTGGCCGCCGTACCGGCGAGCGCCAGGCGCACGGGCGTGGCGCTGCGGCTGCCGCCGAGCACGTAGACGACCACGGAGACGACGGCGGCGCCGAGGAAGGCCCACCACACGAACTCGCTGAGCGAGGACGCCCCGAAGAAGCTGATGGCCGATACGACGGCGGCCGCGGCCCCCGCGTTGACACCGAGGATGCCCGGCTCCGCCAGCGGGTTGCGGGTCAGGGCCTGCATCACGGCGCCGGACAGACCGAGGCCGAGGCCGACGAGCACGCCGAGGAGGGTCCGCGGGACCCGCAGGTCCCGTACGACGACGTCGGAGGCCGTCCCGGAGTAGTGGAACAGGCCGTGCCAGACCTCGTGGAGGGGCATCTGCTTGGCGCCGACGGCGATGCTCGCCACCACGACCAGCGCGAGCACGCCGAAGGCGGCGAGCAGACCGGCGGTTCGCGCACCGTGGCGCGAGCGGGTGGCGGCGGGCTGCGCCGCGCTCGGTTCGGGGGGACTCTCGACCAACACGGAAGTTAGGTTAGCCTACCCTCCACCCCGCCCAGCTCCCCCGAACAGCCCTCCGACCAGGACCTAAGTCCCTACAGCAGGCCCTACAGCGGGGCCCTGCAGCGGGGCCCTAAAGCCCCAGCCTGGCCAGCGCCTTCCCCGCGTCCAGCCCGCACGAGCCGTCCCCCGCCTGGGTCCAGGCCGCCGCACACAGCGCCCGCAGCCCGTCCATCGCACCGTCGGCACCGTCGGCACCCTCCGGTCCGCCTTCCTCCCCGCGCAGCTCCAGTACCCCGTCCAGCGCCACCGCGGTCCAGCTCCCGCAGCGGAACCCGCCCCCGGCCGCCGCAACCACCTCCGGCTGCCCGGTCAGCAGCCCGCGCAGGTCCCGGTCCACGTACGTCGGCCGGTACTTCGGCTCGGCCCGCAGCAGCTGCGCCCCGTCCGTCACCCCGGTCAGCACCAGCAGCGAGTCCACGTCCCCGTTGAAGGCGCCCTCGATGTCGGTGTCCAGCCGGTCGCCGACCACCAGTGGACGCTTCGCCCCGGTCCGCAGCACGGTCTCGCGGTGCATGGGCGGCAGCGGCTTGCCCGCCACCTGCGGCTCGGCGCCCGTGGCGATCCGTACGACCTCCACGGCGGCCCCGTTGCCCGGCGCGATCCCCCGCGCCCCGGGAATCGTCAGATCGGTGTTGGAGGCGTACCACGGCACCCCGCGGTTGATCGCGTACGAGGCCTCGGCGAACCGCGACCACTGCAGGTCGGGCCCTCCGTACCCCTGGACCACCGCGGCGAGCCCCTCCTCCTCGGCGGAGTCCACCGGCGCCAGCCCGCGTTCGCGCAGCGCGACCCGCAGCCCCTCACCGCCGATCACCAGCACCTTCGACCCGGGCTCCACCTGCTCGGCGATGAGACGGGCCACCGCCTGCGCGGAGGTGATCACCTCGCCGGCCTCCGTCGGGATCCCCAGCTCGCTCAGGTGCTCGGCAACCGCGTCCGGGGTGCGCAGCGCGTTGTTCGTCACGTACGCCAGGTGCATCCCGTCGGCCCGCGCCGCGGCGAGCGAGTCCACGGCGTGCGCGATGGCCTCGCCGCCCGCGTACACCACCCCGTCGAGGTCCAGCAGGGCCGTGTCGTACGCCTGGTGCAGACTCCGCTCACTGCCCGCGGGAAGGGTCCTGCTCTGCCGGGTCATCGTGGCTGCTCCTTCGGGCCCCTCCCAGCGGTATCTGGGGGAGATCGATCTTGTCCGGTTTCCGTACTCCCCCGATCATCCCGCATGGCGAGACGCGTCTTACGATTCACCAATGACCACATCTGGCACCGCGGACCATGGACTGCGCCTGATCCCTTTCCATGGCCTGCGCTATGTCCCCGAGCGCGTCGGCAGCTTGGCCGCCGTGACCTCGCCGCCGTACGACGTGGTCGTGCGCCCCGACGGACTCAACCACCTGGAGTCCGCCGACCCCCACAACATCGTCCGCCTGATCCTCCCGCAGGCCGACACCCCCGCCGCCCGCAACGAGCAGGCGGCGCACACGCTGCGCGACTGGCTCGCGGAGGGCATCCTCAGCGCCGATCCGGTGCCCGCGCTCTACGTCTACGAGCAGCGCCGGGGCGAGCTCCTCCAGCGCGGGGTCATCGGGGCCCTCGCCCTCTCCGCCGCCGAAGCCGGGATCGTCCTCCCCCACGAGGACGTCATGCCGCACGTGGTCACCGACCGCGCCGGCCTGATGCGCGCCACCTCGGCCAATCTCGAGCCCCTCCTCCTGACCTACCTCGGCGAGGATCCGGCGGCGGGCGCGGCCGCGGTCGTCGAGCGCACGGCCCGCTCCACGCCGCTGTTCTCGACGACCACCGAGGACGGGTTCCAGCACCGGCTGTGGGCCATCACGGACCCCGCCGACCTCGCTGCGATCACCACCGACCTGGGCGACCGCCAGGCCCTCATCGCCGACGGCCACCACCGCTGGGCGACGTACCTGCGCCTCCAGGAGGAGCACGGCTCCCCCACCCCCTGGGACTTCGGCCTGGTCCTCCTCGTCGACACCGTCCGCTACCCGCTCCAGGTCCGCGCGATCCACCGGCTGCTCCGGCGCCTGCCCCCCGCCGACGCCCTGGCCGCCCTCGACGGCCGCTTCCGGGTCCGCACCGTCGACGGCCCGCTGCCGGAGGCCATGGCGGCCCTGGCCGAGGCCGCGGAGCTCGGCAACGCCTTCCTGCTCACCGGCGACGGCAGCTTCCACCTGGTCACCGATCCCGAGCCGGCCCTGATCGAGAGCACGGTCCGCGGCGACCGCCCCGAGGCCTGGCGCCGGCTGGACGCCACGGTGCTCCACGCGACCCTGCTGGACACGCTGTGGGCCGTCCCCGACACCCCCGACCAGATCTCGTACATCCACGACACCGAGGCCACCGTCGAGATGGCGGAGCGCCTCGGGGGCACCGCCGTCCTGCTGCACCCCGTGCGCGAGTCGGTCGTACGGGAACTGGCCCGCCAGGGCGTGACGATGCCCCGCAAGTCCACCTCCTTCGGCCCCAAGCCGGCCACCGGCCTGGTCCTGCGCAGCGTGGACTGACGGACCCCGTACCAACGAAAAAAGGGCGGTACCCCCATCGGGGGTACCGCCCTTCTCAGTTCACTCAGCCGTCGTCGCGGACTCCGGCGTCACGACGCCCGTCGTCCTGACGGTCGTCGTCCTCGTCCTCGTCGAGAACGACGATCTCGTCGGTGACGTCGACGTCGGCATCGACGTCACCTTCGTACTCGTCGTCGTCCTCGTCGTAGTACTCGGCCTGGTCCGAGGCACGCTCGGCCGCCGCGACCTCCGGGTCGTCGTCGTCCTCGTCCTCGTCCTCTTCGTCGACCTCGTCGTCGAACTCTTCCTCGACCTCGAGGTCCGAGTCGTCCTCGACGTCGTCGGCGGAGGCGTCGACGAACTCGACACCGTCCAGCTCGGCGAGACGGTCGGAAGCGTCCGTGGCCCCGTCCTTGTCGGCCTCGAGGGTCTTGGCGAACCACTCGCGCGCCTCGTCCTCACGACCGGCCGCCAGCAGGGCGTCGGCGTAGGCGTACCGCAGACGCGCGGTCCACGGCTGCACGGAGTTGGAGGCCAGCTCCGGGCTCTGCAGGGTGACGATGGCCGCGTCGAGCTGGTCCATGTCCCGGCGGGCGCCGGCCGCGACCAGTCGCATCTCGACCTGTCCGGCCTTGTCCAGCTTCTGCACCTCGGGCTCGCCGGCCATGGCCAGCGCCCGCTCCGGACGACCGAGGCCGCGCTCGCAGTCGGCGATGACGGGCCACAGCTCGACCGAACCGGTCATCCGCTTGGCGGCGCGGAACTCCGCGATCGCCTCGGCGTACTTCTGGTTGGCGTACGCGGCGAAGCCGGCGGCCTCGCGCACGGCGGCGACACGGGAGGCCAGACGCAGGGCGATGCGCGAGTACGCGTACGCCTGCTCCGGGTCCTCGTCGATCAGCCGGGCCACCATGACCAGGTTCTTGGAGACTTCCTCGGCCAGCCCCTTGGGCAGGCTCAGCAGCTCCTGGCGAACGTCGGAGTCGATCTCGAAACCGGTGACGTCGTCGTCGATCGGAAGCCGCTTGACCGGGTCCCGGTCCGCACGGAAGTCACGGTCGCCACCCCGGTCGTCACGACCGCGGAACCCACCGCGGTCGCCACCCCGGTCATCGCGACGCGGGTAGGAGGGACGGTCGCCACCGCGGTCGTCACGGCCGCCACGGAACCCACCGCGGTCATCGTCACGACGCGGGTAGGACGGGCGGTCGCCGCCGGAGGGGCGGTCGTCGCGACGCGGGTACGAGGGACGGTCACCGCGGTCGTTGCCGCGGAAGCCACCACCGGTGGGACGGTCACCACGGTCATCGCGGCGGAAGCCGCCACCTGCGGGACGGTCGCCACCGGAGGGACGGTCGTCACGACGCGGGTACGACGGACGGTCGCCGCCGCGGTCGTCACGCCCACCACGGAACCCACCGCGGTCGTCATCACGACGGGGGTACGAGGGACGGTCGCCCCGGTCGTTCCCACGGAAACCGCCACCGGCGGGACGGTCACCACGGTCGTTGCCGCGGAAGCCACCACCGGAGGGACGGTCGTCACGACGGGGGAAAGACGGACGGTCGCCGCCGGAGGGGCGGTCGTCACGACGGGGGTACGAGGGACGGTCGCCGCGGTCGTTCCCACGAAAGCCGCCACCGGTGGGACGGTCACCACGGTCGTCACGGCGGAAGCCGCCACCTGCGGGACGGTCGCCACCGGAGGGACGGTCGTCACGACGCGGGTACGAGGGACGGTCACCGCGGTCGTTGCCGCGGAAGCCACCACCGGTGGGACGGTCACCACGGTCATCGCGGCGGAAGCCACCACCCGAGGGACGGTCCCCACCACGGTCATCGCGACGCGGGTAGGAGGGACGGTCGCCGCCGCGGTCGTCACGGCCGCCACGGAACCCACCGCGGTCGTCATCACGACGGGGGAAGGACGGGCGGTCGCCACCGGAGGGACGGTCGTCACGACGCGGGTACGAGGGACGGTCACCGCGGTCGTTGCCGCGGAAGCCACCACCGGTGGGACGGTCACCACGGTCGTCACGGCGGAAGCCGCCACCTGCGGGACGGTCGCCACCAGAGGGGCGGTCGTCACGACGCGGGTAGGAGGGACGGTCGCCGCCGCGGTCGTCACGGCCGCCACGGAACCCACCGCGGTCGTCATCACGACGGGGGAAGGACGGACGGTCGCCACCGGAGGGACGGTCGTCACGACGCGGGTACGACGGGCGGTCGCCTCGGTCGTTCCCACGGAAGCCACCACCGGTGGGACGGTCACCACGGTCATCGCGGCGGAAGCCACCACCTGCGGGACGGTCGCCACCACGGTCATCGCGACGCGGGTACGACGGACGGTCGCCACCGCCGGCCGGACGGCCGCCACGGTCGTCACGGCGGAAGCCGCCACCAGAGGGGCGGTCACCACCGGAGGGGCGGTCATCGCGACGCGGGTACGACGGACGGTCACCGCCGCCGGCCGGACGGCCGCCACGGTCGTCACGGCGGAAGCCACCGCCGGAGGGACGGTCGCCACCACCGGTGGGACGGTCATCGCGACGGAACGGCGGACGCTCGCCGCCACGGTCGTCACGGCCCCCGCGGTAGCCGCCCCTGTCACCGCCGTCGTTGCGCCGAGGCTCGCGCTCCGGACGATCGTCGGGAGAGTTGGACATGGGTGTGACTCCTGTCTTCGGGGTACCGCTAGTCATTCTCGCGCAACCAACCCATGGCCGCGCTTCGGCGAAAAGCTCTGGAAAACAAAAAAGACCCCTGCTCCAGCGTTGAACGCTGGACCAGGGGTCCTTTGAAAAATTGTTCGGCGGTGTCCTACTCTCCCACAGGGTCCCCCCTGCAGTACCATCGGCGCTGAAAGGCTTAGCTTCCGGGTTCGGAATGTAACCGGGCGTTTCCCTAACGCTATGACCACCGAAACCCTAATCGGTTTCGAGCGAACAAGCACACTTTGTAGTTATGTTCTAGCTCTAGAAACCAGCAACAGTTCGTTGCTTCAGAACTAACACAGTGGACGCGAGCAACTGAGGACAAGCCCTCGGCCTATTAGTACCAGTCAGCTCCACCCGTTACCGGGCTTCCACATCTGGCCTATCAACCCAGTCGTCTACTGGGAGCCTTACCCTCTCAAGGAGGTGGGAATACTCATCTTGAAGCAGGCTTCCCGCTTAGATGCTTTCAGCGGTTATCCCTCCCGAACGTAGCCAACCAGCCATGCCCTTGGCAGGACAACTGGCACACCAGAGGTTCGTCCGTCCCGGTCCTCTCGTACTAGGGACAGCCCTTCTCAATATTCCTACGCGCACAGCGGATAGGGACCGAACTGTCTCACGACGTTCTAAACCCAGCTCGCGTACCGCTTTAATGGGCGAACAGCCCAACCCTTGGGACCGACTCCAGCCCCAGGATGCGACGAGCCGACATCGAGGTGCCAAACCATCCCGTCGATATGGACTCTTGGGGAAGATCAGCCTGTTATCCCCGGGGTACCTTTTATCCGTTGAGCGACGGCGCTTCCACAAGCCACCGCCGGATCACTAGTCCCGACTTTCGTCCCTGCTCGACCCGTCGGTCTCACAGTCAAGCTCCCTTGTGCACTTACACTCAACACCTGATTGCCAACCAGGCTGAGGGAACCTTTGGGCGCCTCCGTTACTTTTTGGGAGGCAACCGCCCCAGTTAAACTACCCATCAGACACTGTCCCTGATCCGGATCACGGACCGAGGTTAGACATCCAGCACGACCAGAGTGGTATTTCAACGACGACTCCACAACCACTGGCGTGGCCGCTTCAAAGTCTCCCACCTATCCTACACAAGCCGAACCGAACACCAATATCAAACTATAGTAAAGGTCCCGGGGTCTTTCCGTCCTGCTGCGCGAAACGAGCATCTTTACTCGTAGTGCAATTTCACCGGGCCTATGGTTGAGACAGTCGAGAAGTCGTTACGCCATTCGTGCAGGTCGGAACTTACCCGACAAGGAATTTCGCTACCTTAGGATGGTTATAGTTACCACCGCCGTTTACTGGCGCTTAAGTTCTCAGCTTCGCCACACCGAAATGTGACTAACCGGTCCCCTTAACGTTCCAGCACCGGGCAGGCGTCAGTCCGTATACATCGCCTTACGGCTTCGCACGGACCTGTGTTTTTAGTAAACAGTCGCTTCTCGCTGGTCTCTGCGGCCACCCCCAGCTCACGGAGTAAATCCGATCACCAGTGATGGCCCCCCTTCTCCCGAAGTTACGGGGGCATTTTGCCGAGTTCCTTAACCATAGTTCACCCGAACGCCTCGGTATTCTCTACCTGACCACCTGAGTCGGTTTAGGGTACGGGCCGCCATGAAACTCGCTAGAGGCTTTTCTCGACAGCATAGGATCATCCACTTCACCACAATCGGCTCGGCATCAGGTCTCAGCCTTATATGAGGGACGGATTTGCCTACCCCTCGGCCTACACCCTTACCCCGGGACTACCACCGCCCGGGCTGGACTACCTTCCTGCGTCACCCCATCGCTTACCTACTACAAGTCTGGTTCGCCGGCTCCACCACTTTCCTTTCCCCGAAGGGTCCGGAACGGCTTCACGGGCTTAGCATCGCCTGATTCGATATTGGGCGTTTCAAAGCGGGTACCGGAATATCAACCGGTTGTCCATCGACTACGCCTGTCGGCCTCGCCTTAGGTCCCGACTTACCCTGGGCAGATCAGCTTGACCCAGGAACCCTTAGTCAATCGGCGCACACGTTTCTCACGTGTGTATCGCTACTCATGCCTGCATTCTCACTCGTGAACCGTCCACAACTAGCTTCCGCTGCTGCTTCACCCGGCACACGACGCTCCCCTACCCATCACAGCGGGCGTTGGCCCTATTGCTGCAATGACACGACTTCGGCGGTACGCTTGAGCCCCGCTACATTGTCGGCGCGGAATCACTTGACCAGTGAGCTATTACGCACTCTTTCAAGGGTGGCTGCTTCTAAGCCAACCTCCTGGTTGTCTCTGCGACTCCACATCCTTTCCCACTTAGCGTACGCTTAGGGGCCTTAGTCGATGCTCTGGGCTGTTTCCCTCTCGACCATGGAGCTTATCCCCCACAGTCTCACTGCCACGCTCTCACTTACCGGCATTCGGAGTTTGGCTAAGGTCAGTAACCCGGTAGGGCCCATCGCCTATCCAGTGCTCTACCTCCGGCAAGAAACACGTGACGCTGCACCTAAATGCATTTCGGGGAGAACCAGCTATCACGGAGTTTGATTGGCCTTTCACCCCTAACCACAGGTCATCCCCCAGGTTTTCAACCCTGGTGGGTTCGGTCCTCCACGAAGTCTTACCTCCGCTTCAACCTGCCCATGGCTAGATCACTCCGCTTCGGGTCTAGAGCGTGCAACTCAATCGCCCTATTCGGACTCGCTTTCGCTACGGCTTCCCCACACGGGTTAACCTCGCTACACACCGCTAACTCGCAGGCTCATTCTTCAAAAGGCACGCAGTCACGACTGTATGTGCAAGCACATACAGCGACGCTCCCACGGCTTGTAGGCACACGGTTTCAGGTACTATTTCACTCCGCTCCCGCGGTACTTTTCACCATTCCCTCACGGTACTATCCGCTATCGGTCACCAGGGAATATTTAGGCTTAGCGGGTGGTCCCGCCAGATTCACACGGGATTTCTCGGGCCCCGTGCTACTTGGGAGATTCTTAAGCAAGCCGCTGATGTTTCGTCTACGGGGGTCTTACCCTCTACGCCGGACCTTTCGCATGTCCTTCGACTACATCAACGGTTTCTGACTCGCCGACCGGCCGGCAGACCGATCAAAAGAATTCCCACAACCCCGCATGCGCAACCCCTGCCGGGTATCACACGCATACGGTTTGGCCTCATCCGGTTTCGCTCGCCACTACTCCCGGAATCACGGTTGTTTTCTCTTCCTGCGGGTACTGAGATGTTTCACTTCCCCGCGTTCCCTCCACATGCCCTATGTGTTCAGGCATGGGTGACAGCCCATGACGACTGCCGGGTTTCCCCATTCGGACACCCCCGGATCAAAGCTCAGTTGGCAGCTCCCCGGGGCCTATCGCGGCCTCTCACGTCCTTCATCGGTTCCTGGTGCCAAGGCATCCACCGTGCGCCCTTAAAAACTTGGCCTACAGATGCTCGCGTCCACTGTGTAGTTCTCAAGCAACGACCAGTCACCCATCACCCTCATCCGGAGACGAAGTTCACTGGGGCCGGCATCGCGAAGATAAAGCCTTACGGCCGTACCCTCAGATACCCAACAACGTGCCAAGCACGATCCCCGCCACTCAAACCGTTTTCCACGCCGAAGCAGTACTCACAGAAGGTTTTGGAAACCGTGCCAACTAATCAACGTTCCACCCTGAGCTGACCGTGCAGAACGTTTGTCTGCAATCGGTACTGTGCTCCTTAGAAAGGAGGTGATCCAGCCGCACCTTCCGGTACGGCTACCTTGTTACGACTTCGTCCCAATCGCCAGTCCCACCTTCGACAGCTCCCTCCCTTACGGGTTGGGCCACCGGCTTCGGGTGTTACCGACTTTCGTGACGTGACGGGCGGTGTGTACAAGGCCCGGGAACGTATTCACCGCAGCAATGCTGATCTGCGATTACTAGCAACTCCGACTTCATGGGGTCGAGTTGCAGACCCCAATCCGAACTGAGACCGGCTTTTTGAGATTCGCTCCACCTCACGGTATCGCAGCTCATTGTACCGGCCATTGTAGCACGTGTGCAGCCCAAGACATAAGGGGCATGATGACTTGACGTCGTCCCCACCTTCCTCCGAGTTGACCCCGGCGGTCTCCTGTGAGTCCCCATCACCCCGAAGGGCATGCTGGCAACACAGGACAAGGGTTGCGCTCGTTGCGGGACTTAACCCAACATCTCACGACACGAGCTGACGACAGCCATGCACCACCTGTATACCGACCACAAGGGGGGCACTATCTCTAATGCTTTCCGGTATATGTCAAGCCTTGGTAAGGTTCTTCGCGTTGCGTCGAATTAAGCCACATGCTCCGCTGCTTGTGCGGGCCCCCGTCAATTCCTTTGAGTTTTAGCCTTGCGGCCGTACTCCCCAGGCGGGGAACTTAATGCGTTAGCTGCGGCACCGACGACGTGGAATGTCGCCAACACCTAGTTCCCAACGTTTACGGCGTGGACTACCAGGGTATCTAATCCTGTTCGCTCCCCACGCTTTCGCTCCTCAGCGTCAGTAATGGCCCAGAGATCCGCCTTCGCCACCGGTGTTCCTCCTGATATCTGCGCATTTCACCGCTACACCAGGAATTCCGATCTCCCCTACCACACTCTAGCTAGCCCGTATCGAATGCAGACCCGAGGTTAAGCCTCGGGCTTTCACATCCGACGTGACAAGCCGCCTACGAGCTCTTTACGCCCAATAATTCCGGACAACGCTTGCGCCCTACGTATTACCGCGGCTGCTGGCACGTAGTTAGCCGGCGCTTCTTCTGCAGGTACCGTCACTTTCGCTTCTTCCCTGCTGAAAGAGGTTTACAACCCGAAGGCCGTCATCCCTCACGCGGCGTCGCTGCATCAGGCTTTCGCCCATTGTGCAATATTCCCCACTGCTGCCTCCCGTAGGAGTCTGGGCCGTGTCTCAGTCCCAGTGTGGCCGGTCGCCCTCTCAGGCCGGCTACCCGTCGTCGCCTTGGTGGGCCATTACCCCACCAACAAGCTGATAGGCCGCGGGCTCATCCTTCACCGCCGGAGCTTTTAACCCCCGCCCATGCAGGCAGGAGTGTTATCCGGTATTAGACCCCGTTTCCAGGGCTTGTCCCAGAGTGAAGGGCAGATTGCCCACGTGTTACTCACCCGTTCGCCACTAATCCACCCCGAAGGGCTTCATCGTTCGACTTGCATGTGTTAAGCACGCCGCCAGCGTTCGTCCTGAGCCAGGATCAAACTCTCCATGAATGTTTACCCGTAATCGGGTGCACACGCACTTAGAGCGGGACAGTCATGTCGGAATAAGACCGACCGTCCACTGCGTCCTCGCTGTGTAATTGCCTGCAAGTGTCAGGGCCGAAGCCGCGACCTCACAGGTCTTTTTCAAAGGAACCTCATCCACCGAAATGGACGGGGTATCAACTTTTTGGCGTTGATTTTTGGCACGCTGTTGAGTTCTCAAGGAACGGACGCTTCCTTTGTTCCTGTTTCCAGGCCCTCCGGGCGCTTCCTTCGTTTCCAACTCTACCAGATCATTTCCGTTGTCGTTTCCGACTCTGGATTTGAATTCGGTGACCGTTGGGGGTCTTTGCCTTTCGGCGCTCCACCACATTAGCGCTTATCCCGTGTGGCTCATAATCGGCCGTTCGGAATCGAATTCGGGCATGCCGAATAAGACCCCGCCAGGGGTAAGTCGTAGGTAGTGGGTTGGCCGTTCTGGGGGTCTGCTGATAGCAGTGCCCCGTTCAAGCGGCTCGGGCTACGTTAGGCGTCCGCCGGCGCCGAGTCAAGTTGAGCGGCGGCGTGGCGCGTGGGCTCGGTACGGGCTCACTGTGGGGTCGTCGGTGATCCAGTAGCGGTACGGGTGGGCCGCGCCGGCGCCGCCCACTCCCGTGCGGGGGCCGTGGCTCCGCAGGTCCGGCGCCACGGGGGTGCCGGTCAGCAGGGACAAGGGGGAATCCGTACCGCTGCAGAGGTCCGCGCCGTCCAGGGAGCGGTCCACGGCCAGGGCGGTGGCCAGGCGAGCCGGGCCTTTGGCCAGTTCCCGGTCGTTTCTGGCTGAAACCCGGCGTTTGCGGGCCAGCTCCGCGCCCACGGTGACCTCTCCCGCCCGGAGCAGGACACCGCTCGCGTGGTCCGGCGGGCCGCAGACCAGGTTGAGGCTGAACCACATGCCGTAGATGAAGTAGACGTACGCGTGTCCGGGTGGACCGAACATCGACGCGTTGCGCGCCGTGCGGCCGCGGTAGGCGTGGGAGCCCGGGTCGGCTTCTCCCTCGTACGCCTCCACCTCCGTGATGCGCAGTTCCATGGGTCCGTCCGGGGTGCGGCGGACCAGGGTGCGGCCGAGGAGGTCCGGGGCCACGGTGAGGACCGGGCGGTCGAAGAAGGACCGGGGCAGGGGCGTACGGTCGGGGCGCGCGCTCATCCGGTCGAGCGTAGTGGACTGGGTACTCCTGCAACCGGGGCCTAAGGTTCCGCGTTTGTAGGGGTAGTACCGCGCGGAGTCGCGCGCGTCTTGCCGAGCAGGACTTTTTCGAGCACGTCGTAGTCGTATAGGGGAGTCAGAGCATGGGGTTCAGGAAGCTGTTCGCGAGCCTGGGTGCCGGTGGTGCTTCGGTCGACACCGTCATCACCGAGCCGAACGTCGTGCCGGGCGGGATCGTCCAGGGCGAGGTCCGGATCCAGGGCGGATCCGTGGAGCAGCAGATCGAGGGGCTGTCCGTCGGGCTCCAGGCGCGGGTGGAGGTGGAGGGCAACGACCAGGAGTACAAGCAGGACGTGGTCTTCACCAAGCAGCGTCTCGGTGGTGCCTTCCAGGTGCAGGCGGGCGCTCTGCACGTGGTGCCGTTCGGGCTGGAGATCCCCTGGGAGACGCCGATCACCCACTTCGGGGGGCGTCAGCTGCACGGGATGAACATCGGGGTCAGCACGGAGCTGGAGATCGCGCGCGCGGTGGACGCCGGCGACCTCGACGCGATCAACGTGCACCCGGTGCCGGCGCAGCAGGCGATCCTCGACGCCTTCGCCCAGCTGGGCTTCACCTTCCGCAGCGCGGACATGGAGCGCGGGCACATCCGGGGGACGCGGCAGACGCTGCCCTTCTACCAGGAGATCGAGTTCCTGCCGCCGTCGCAGTACCGGGGGCTGAACCAGGTCGAGCTGACCTTCGTCTCCGACGGGCGCGAGATGGACGTCGTCCTGGAGATGGACAAGAAGCCGGGCCTGTTCAGCGAGGGCAGCGACACCTTCCGCTGCTTCCAGGTGGGGCTGCAGTCCTACCAGGGCACCGACTGGGCGGCCTACCTGAACCAGTGGATCTCGTCGGTGGGTTCGCAGCGCAACTGGTTCTGAGCCGCTCTAGGCTCGGTGCCGATGCCGGTGCCGTACAGGTGCCGGCACCGGTCAGCGTCGACTCGATCCAGCAGGAGGTTCCGCAGTGGCCGAGCAGAGCAGGGCGCCGCTCCCCCACGATTTCCATCCGGCGGTGCACGCGTTCACCGTGAGCAGTGCGGACCTGGAGCCCGGGGCCGATCTGGGGTCCGCCCAGGTGCTGTCCGGTGGGAACGTATCGCCGCAGCTGCGGTGGGAGGGGTTCCCGGAGGGGACGAAGAGCTTCGCCGTGACCTGCTTCGACCCGGATGCCCCGACGGGCAGCGGGTTCTGGCACTGGGTGCTCTTCGATCTGCCGGTCTCGGTCACCGAGCTGCCGGCCGGGGCGGGCAGCGGGAAGTTCGAGGGGCTGCCCGCCGGAGCCGTGCACGTGCGCAACGACTACGGCACGCAGGACTTCGGCGGGGCGGCTCCCCCGGCCGGCGAGCGGCACCGTTACGTGTTCACCGTGTACGCGGTGGACCAGGAGAAGCTCGGTCCCGGTGCGGACGTGTCGCCGGCCGTCGTCGGGTTCAATCTGCGGTTCCACACACTGGGGCGTGCGCAGCTCGTCGGCGAGTACGAGGCTCCCGCGGGCTGAGCGTTTCCGCCCTTGGTTCTCCGAGCGTTTGCCCGGTCCTGGTCTAAAGACGGCCAGGACCGGGCATTTTTATTGCGTTGTCCCGCGTGGCGCGCGCGACCAGAGTGGTTGCGGGCCTTGCCGCCAGGGTGGTCGCGGGCCTGCACACGGGAGGTGGGCGAGATGCGGGACACGCTGGTGCTGAACGCGAGCTTCGAGCCGCTGTCGACAGTGACGATGAACCGGGCCGTGGTCCTGGTGCTCCAGGACAAGGCCGTGGTCGAACAGGCGCATCCCGAGTTCCGTGTGCGCGCGGCCACGATGGAGCTTCCGTTGCCGCGGGTGATCAGACTCTGCAGGTACGTCCGGGTGCCCTTCCGGAGACATGCTCCCTGGTCACGGAGGGGGGTGTTGATCCGGGACCAACACCGGTGCGCCTACTGCGGGAAGCGCGCGACGACCGTGGACCACGTACTTCCGCGGGCTCAGGGGGGTGGGGACACCTGGCTGAACACGGTGGCCTCCTGCTCCGAGGACAACCACCGCAAGGCGGCCCGGACTCCGGAGGAGGCGGGGATGCCGCTCCTCCGGAAGCCCTTCGTTCCCTCGCCGGCCGACGCCATGCTGCTCGCGCTGGGGGTGGGCGGGCGGGATGCGCTGCCGGAGTGGCTGGAGCGTTCCGCGTAGGGCTGCGGGTGATCTCGTAGCGCGGGTTCGTCCCGCCGAGTAGACGGCTGCGCTGGGCGACGTACGTTTTCTACGTCGCTCAGCGGAGCAGCAACTGGACGATCGCGATGATCCCGACGGTCACGATGACGGCGCGCAGAGCGGTGGGCGGCAGTCGGCGGCCGACTTTGGCGCCGAGCTGGCCGCCGATGGTGGAGCCGACGGCGATGAGCAGGACGGCCGTCCAGTCGAACTCCGCGACGAAGAGGAAGAAGACGGCCGCGATGCCGTTCACCATCGCCGCGACGACGTTCTTCACCGCGTTGATCCGCTGGAGGTCCTCGCGGAGCAGCAGGCCCATCAGGCCGAGGTAGAGCACGCCCTGGGCGGCGCCGAAGTAGCCCCCGTACGCGCTGGAGAGCAGCATGCCCGACAGCAGCAGCGGGCCGCCGTCGGGGTGGCCGGTGTCTCCTCCCGCGGCTTCCTGGCGCCTGCGCAGGGCGGCGGCGAGCCGGGGCTGGAAGACGACGAGCACGAGGGCCAGGCCGATCAGGACGGGCACGATCGTGTCGAAGGAGTCCGACGGCAGGGTGAGGAGCAGGATCGCGCCGGCGAGTCCGCCGACGAGCGAGACGGCGCCGAGCCGGATGATGCGGGCGCGCTGGCCCTGGAGCTCCTTGCGGTAGCCGATGGCCCCGCTGATGGAACCGGGTACGAGGCCCAGGGTGTTGGAGACGTTGGCCGTGACCGGCGGCAGGCCGGTGGCCAGCAGCACCGGGAAGGTGATCAGGGTGCCGGAACCGACGATGGTGTTGATGGTGCCGGCGCCGATGCCGGCCGCGAAGACCGCGAGTGATTCCCAGATGGACATGGGCGGGGTCGTCCCCTTTGCATGAGTGAGTCGCCTCCCCGCCGTGAAGGTCGAGGGGCCTCACTGATCATGCCGGAGGGGACGGCCCCCTCAGTCGATGGGGGGCTGTTCGCGGCGTTCCGCGGCGTCCTTGTCGCGAGCGGCCGGGATCCCGCCGCCGGCGCCGCCGTCCTTAGCACCGTCCCTGCCCGCGGGCTGCGGGTTGAAGCCGGAGGCCGCGCCCATCGGGCCGAAGTTGCCCATCGCTCCGGAGAGGCCCTTGAGGGCGTCGCCGATCTCGCTCGGGACGATCCAGAGCTTGTTGGCATCGCCTTCGGCGAGCTTCGGGAGCATCTGGAGGTACTGGTAGGCGAGCAGCTTCTGGTCGGCGTCGCCGGCGTGGATGGACTCGAAGACCGTACGGATGGCCTGGGCCTCGCCCTCGGCGCGCAGGGCCGCGGCCTTGGCGTCACCTTCGGCGCGCAGGATGGAGGACTGCTTCTCGCCCTCGGCGCGCAGGATCTCGGACTGGCGGACACCCTCGGCCTGGAGGATCGCGGCGCGCTTGTCGCGGTCGGCGCGCATCTGCTTCTCCATCGAGTCCTGGATGGAGGTCGGCGGCTCGATGGCCTTGAGCTCGACACGGTTGACGCGGATGCCCCACTTGCCGGTGGCCTCGTCGAGGACTCCGCGCAGGGCCGCGTTGATCTCCTCGCGGGAGGTCAGGGTCCGCTCCAGGTCCATGCCGCCGATGATGTTGCGGAGCGTGGTGACGGTGAGCTGCTCGATGGCCTGGATGTAGCTGGCCACCTCGTACGTCGCGGCGCGGGCGTCGGTCACCTGGTAGTAGATGACCGTGTCGATGTTGACGACCAGGTTGTCCTGGGTGATGACGGGCTGCGGTGGGAAGGGGACGACCTGCTCGCGGAGGTCGATCCGGTTGCGGATCGAGTCGATGAACGGGACGACGATGTTGAGGCCCGCATTGAGGGTGCGGGTGTAGCGGCCGAATCGCTCGACGATGGCGGCGCTGGCCTGCGGGATCACCTGGATCGTCTTGACCAGTGCGATGAAGACCAGAACCACCAGAATGATCAGAACGATGATGATCGGTTGCATGCGGTTCCCCGTGCCCTTCCGGCTGTCTGTGCTGCCCCGTTCAGCGGAGTCTCGCAGACCCCGGGGCCGCGGGTCGGCTGCTTGCCCACATGCGGCGTGCACACGGTGGGTTGCTCACGTGCTGGTCCGTCACATGACGACGGCGGTCGCCCCGTCGATCTCCACGACGTCGACGGACTGACCCGGTTCGAAGGTGATGTCCGCATCCAGGGAGCGCGCCGACCAGATCTCGCCGGCGAGCTTGATCCGGCCGCCGCCGCTCGCGTCCACGCGTTCGAGGACTACGGCGCTCCGACCCCTCAACGCGTCGATTCCGCTGCGGTGTTGGGGTTTCTGATTGCGATGCCGGTTGGCGATCGGGCGGACGACCGCGAGGAGCGCGACCGACACGACCACGAAGACCAGGACTTGGGCGACCACTCCCCCGCCGAGGGCCGCCGTGACG
Organism: Streptomyces sp. NBC_00193; assembly: GCF_026342735.1. GTDB lineage: Bacteria > Actinomycetota > Actinomycetes > Streptomycetales > Streptomycetaceae > Streptomyces > Streptomyces stoeckheimensis. The sequence goes on along the minus strand of NZ_JAPEMM010000001.1, from coordinate 5,075,859 downwards.
GCGGCCGCCACCGCTCCGGCGGCGAACATGCCGAACTCGGGCATCGCGGTCAGGACCAGGGGAATGCCCAGTCCGACCGCGCCTATGAGCCACCACACCCACGCGTCGATGTCCACATGGTCATGGTAGGTCGGGTGGGCGCGGTCCGGACAGGGTGCAGGAGGCCCGGCTGATGCGCGAACTACCGCAGGGGCAGGCCCTGGGCGGTCCAGCGGTCGCTGTCGTTGCGCTCGACGACGAGCGGCAGGCCGAAGCAGAGGGAGAGGTTGCGGGAGGTCAGTTCGAGGTCGATGGGTCCGGCCGCGACCACCTTGCCCTGACGGATCATCAGCACGTGCGTGAAGCCGGGGGCGATCTCCTCGACGTGGTGCGTGACCATGATCATCGACGGGGCGAGCGGATCGCGGGCGAGCCGGCCGAGGCGTCGTACGAGGTCCTCGCGGCCGCCGAGGTCGAGACCGGCGGCGGGCTCGTCGAGCAGCAGCAGCTCGGGGTCGGTCATCAGCGCACGGGCGATCAGGGTGCGCTTGCGCTCGCCCTCGGAGAGGGTGCCGAACTTCCGGTCGAGGTAGGGCGTCATGCCGAGGCGGTCGAGGAAGGCACGGGCGCGCTGCTCGTCGATCTCCTCGTACTCCTCCGTCCAGGTGGCCGTCATCCCGTACGCGGCGGTGAGGACGGTTTCCAGGACGGTCTGGCGCCTGGGCAGCTTGTCGGCCATCGCGATGCCGGCCATGCCGATGCGGGGGCGCAGCTCGAAGACGTCGACCTTGCCGAGGGTGCTGCCGAGGATGGTGGCGGAACCCTTGGTGGGGAAGAGGTAGCTGGAGGCGAGGTTCAGCAGCGTGGTCTTGCCGGCGCCGTTGGGGCCGAGGATCACCCAGCGCTCCCCCTCCTTGACCGACCAGGAGACCTGGTCCACCAGAGCCCGGCCCTCGCGGACCACGGATACGTCCACCAGCTCCAGAACATCGCTCATGAGCGTGTTGTCTCCCCTTGCAGTCTCGGTTCGTCTGTGCGCCGCCCCGTGTCGGTGGGCGCAGCCCCAGGGGAAAACCTACGCCACTCGGGGAGGGGTCCGGGCCCGGGCCCGGGTCCGGGGGGTCGTCCGTAAAGTAGGGGGATGCTTTTCGAACCGCGTTCAGGGCGGCTGGCCGCCTGGGGGAACGCTCTGCTGGCCGGTCTCGTCTCGCCCGACGAGGCCGTGTTGTCGATCGTGGGCGAGGACGCCGTGCACCGGGTGGAGGGGCTGCCCGGGGAATCCGGACCGGTGGGCCTCACCCTGGCGCTGGGCCGGCTGCGGGTGCTGGGCGTGACCGGGCTGCGGATCGCGCTGCCCGCGCCGGGACATCCGCTGGGGCTGAGCGGGCCGCCGGAGTTCAACGCGAGGGCGCTGGACGCGGAGGAGGCGGTCGTCGCGGTGGGTGCGGCGGTCGGGCTGGTCCCGGAGGTGCACGAGGCCGGGCCCGCGGGTGATGTGCACGTGTCGGTGACCTGGCACTGCCTGCCGGTACGGGAGGCCCCGCCGGCGGACGTGCCGTCGCTCGGCGAGGCGGAGCGGGAACTCGCGGAGGCGCTGCGCGAGGCCACGGTGGTACTGACCCGGCTGGACGTGGCGGGATCCGGGCCGGTCGCGGAGGCGGCGCTGTCCGCGTACCGGGCGCGGACGGAAGCCGGGCGGGACGCGCTGGCGCCGGGGTATCCGGCGCGGGCGGTAAGGGTCCTCTCGCTGGCGCAGCGGGTGGACCTGATGGTGTCGCTGGCGACCGAGCGGGGGCACGGGGCGGCGGTGGCCGCCTCGGAGATGGCGGCCCGGGCGGAGGCGCTGCGGCCGGTGGAGCGGGTTGCCCGGCGGGCGCTGGTCGCGGCGTACAACTCGGCCGTCGAGGAGAGGCTCCGCTAGCCGCGGTGGCGCTGGCCGCGGTGTGCGGGGATCGGGTGCGGCGCCGTTGCGCGAGCGGCCCCGGCTGCGCCGGGCTTTCCGGGGCGCCGCCCCGGACCCCCGCGCCTCAAACGCCGGCGAGGCTGATTTTGCCCCGGCTGCGCCAGGAGGCCGCCCGCCCCTACGGGGGCAAGCGTGCCCAGCTGCCCGAGGCTGCGGGGCTGAGAGCGCCCCTTGAGGCTGCGCGGGCCCGGCACCGTCCCGACGGCCCGAGGCCGGCGCAGCGGGGCGAAGCCTGCGGAGCAGTGCGGGCACCGAGATAGGCGGGCCGCGGAGCTGGGCTAGCGCCGCGTCGGAAAAGGGATCGGCCCCGCTTCCCAGGGAGAGGGGGGAAGCGGGGCCGAAGTTTCCGGCCGCGGCCTGGGCCCCGCGGCCAGGCGGACCCGACTGCGCCGCCGGTCGGAGGCCGGCGCAGCGGGGCGAAGCCTGCGGAGCAGTGCGAGCGCCGCGTCAAGAAGGGGAGCAGTGCGAGCACCGCGTCAAGAAGGGGTGCAGTGCGAGCGCTGCGTCAAGAAGGGTGCGGGGTCAGTTGTTGACGCCCGTGTTGCCCCAGGCGCCGTTGAGAAGGCCGATCACGTTGACCGAGTTGCCCACCACGTTCGCGGGGACGTGGACGGGGAGCTGGAGCTGGTTCCCCGCGGCCACGCCGGGCGAGTTCAGGGCCTCGCCCTCCGCCGACGCACCGCCGTGCGCCGACGAGACACCCGCGCCGGCGGCGAGGAGGCCGCCCGCGATCATGGTGACGGCGGTGGCCTTCTTGAAGTTCTTCACGTTCTCGTCCTCCAGTACGTCTGCCGCGACCAGCCGCCGCGGCACGTCATGAAGAACGCTCATCCGACGAACGGGATGCGCCATGTGGGCTACATACACCCGACCGTATGAATCGCCGCCCGTATGAGTCACTGCGCGATGCCGTGTCTGACCGCCCAGAGCGCCGCCTGCGTACGGTCGGCGAGGTCCAGTTTCATCAGGATGTTCGAGACGTGCGTCTTCACCGTCTTCTCCGACAGGACGAGCGCGCGGGCGATCTCCCGGTTCGAGCGCCCGTCCGCTATGTGGTTCAGCACCTCGCGCTCGCGGTCCGTCAGGTTGCCGCCGCGGCCGGACGACGGGCCCGGGCCCTCCTCGGCGAGCAGGGCTCCGGCGACCTCCGGCTGGAGGAGGACGTGGCCCGCGTGCACCGAGCGGATGGCGGCGGCGAGGGCGTCGGGGTCGATGTCCTTGTACACGTAGCCCGCCGCGCCCGCGCGCAGGGCGGGGACCACCGTGCGCTGCTCGGTGAAGCTGGTGACGATCAGCACGCGCGCCGGGTTCTCCAGCGTGCGCAGCCGGCGCAGGGCCTCGATGCCGTCGGTGCCCGGCATCTTGATGTCCATCAGGATGACGTCGGGGCGCAGTTCCTCGGCGCGGGCGATGCCCTCTTCGCCGTCGGCCGCCTCGCCGACCACCTCGATGTCGTCCTGGACCTCGAGGAAGGTGCGCAGGCCCCGCCGGACGACCTGGTGGTCGTCCACGAGCAATACGTTGATGCTGCGGCTGCGGGTGCCGCCGCCGCTACGGCCCGGCGTGTCAGCCACCGGGTACCTCCAGTTCGATCGTGGTGCCGGTGCCGGGCTCGGACCGTACGGTCAGTCTCCCTCCGACGCCGGCGGCCCGGTCCCGCATGGAGACCAGCCCGAGGTGCCGGCCGGCCCGGCGGACGGCGGGAGGGGAGAAGCCGGTTCCGTCGTCGGTCACCCGGAGCAGGGCTCCCCCGGTCTCGCGGCGGGTCAGGGTGACGTCGATCCGGTCGCCGGCGGAGTGGCGCAGGGCGTTGTGCAGGGCCTCTTGGGCCACGCGCAGGACCGCCTCCTCCTGGGCCGCGGGCAGGGCCCGTACGCCGTCGCAGGTGAATGTGACGTGCGCGGTGTGGGCCCGGTCCAGGACGCGGACCTGGTTGCGCAGGGTGGCGACCAGGCCGTCCTCGTCGAGGGCGGCGGGGCGGAGCTCGGTGACGGCGGCGCGCAGTTCGTCGGCGGCCTCGGCGGCGAGGAGGGCGACCTGCTGGAGCTCGTCCTTGGCGCGGGCCGGGTCGCGGTCGACCAGGGCGGCGGCGGCCTGCGCGGTCAGGCGGAGTGAGAAGAGCTTCTGGCTGACCGCGTCGTGCAGCTCGTGGGCCAGGCGGGAGCGCTCCTCGGCGATGGTCAGCTCGCGGCTGCGCTCGTAGAGGCGGGCGTTGGTGAGGGCGATCGCGGCGTGCTGGGCGAGGAGGGAGAGGAGTTCCTCGTCCTCGTCGGTGAAGCCGTGCCTGTCTCCCGGGACGCTGCGCTTGTTCGCGAGGAAGAGGGCGCCGAGGGTCTCCTCGCCGTCCCGGATGGGCAGCCCGAGGAAGTCGGACATGTCGGGGTGCGCGGCGGGCCAGCCCTCGAAGCGGGGGTCCTTGCGCACGTCGGCCAGCCGCTCGGGGCCGTCCTGGTGGAGCATCGCGGCGAGGATGCCGTGCTGGCGGGGCAGCGGGCCGATCGCCCGCCACTGTTCCTCGCTGATGCCGTCCACGACGAACTGGGCGAAGCCGCCGTGGTCGTCCGGGACGCCCAGGGCCGCGTACTCGGCGTCGAGCAGCTCTCGGGCCGAGGCGACGATCGTGCGGAGCACGTCGCGGACCTCCAGCCTGCGGCTCATGGCGAGGAGCGCGGTGCTCACGGCGGCCAGGCCGCCGGCGCGGGGGGCTCGGGGTCCGGAGTCCATGGCCTCACGGTACTCGCGGCGCTGCGGCCGGCGGATCGGGCGGGGGGCGTAGGCCGCGGCCGGGTCGCGGCGTAGGGCTTGGCGTAGGTCTCGGTGCAGGTCCGCGCCTCGGGGCGGGGTCGCGGCGTAGGTCTTCGCCCTAGGCCGAAGGGACCTGGCGGGGTGCGGCCGGCGGCCGAGGCGGCGGGGGCGGCCGGGTTCCTACGTTGGGGGCATCTGCCGGGCGGTTCGGAAAGCGAGGGTGCGGTCATGTCGGTGGCGATGGTGACGGGGGCGTCGAGGGGGCTGGGGCGGGCGCTGGCCGGTGAGCTGGCGGCCCGGGGCTGGGACCTGGTGCTGAGCGCACGGGGCGCGGGCCCGCTGGCGGAGGCCGGGGAGGCCCTGCGGGCCGCGGGGGCGCGGGTGACGGCGGTGGCCGGGGACGTGTCCTCGGCGGCGCACCGGGCGGAGCTGGTGGCGGCGGCGCGGGAGCTGGGCGGGCTGGACCTGCTGGTGAACAACGCGGGCGTGCTGGGCGCGGAGCCGCTGGTGCCGCTGGCGGCGCACCCGCTGGAGGGGCTGCGCGAGGCGTTCGAGGTGAACGTGGTGGCGCCGTTGGGGCTGGTCCAGGAGACGCTGCCGCTGCTGCGGGCGGCCGCTGCCGGGGCGGTGCTGAACATCAGCTCGGACGCGGCGGTGGTGGCGTACCGGACGTGGGGCGCCTACGGGGCGACCAAGGCGGCGGGTGACCTGATGTCGGCGGTACTGGCGGTGGAGGAGCCGGGGCTGCGGGTGTGGTGGGCGGATCCGGGCTCGATGCGGACGCGGATGATGGCGGCGGCCGACCCCGGGGAGGAGCTGGCGGCGCTGCCGACGCCGGAGGAGGTGGCTCCGGTGCTGCTGCGCCTGCTGACGGGACGCGCGCCCAGCGGGCGGTACACGGCGCAGGGGCTGGCCGGGGCGCAGGGGCCGGCCGGGGCGCACGGGCCGGCCGGGGCGCACGGGCCCGACGGGGCGCACGGGCCCGACGGGGCGCACGGGCCCGACGGCGCGGAGGCGCGCGACGGGGCACAGCGGCGCGACGGCGTGGAGGGCGTCCTCGGCGTGGAGGGCGCCCTCGGCGTGCAGGACGTCCTCGGCGTGGAGGGGCGCGACGGGGCACAGCGGCGCGACGGCGTGGAGGGGGTCCTCGGGGTGGAAGGGCGCGACGGCGGAGATGGGGTCCTCGGCGTGGCGGGGGTCCTCGGGGCGGACGGGGCGGTGCGGTGAGCGGGGAGCGGGGGCTACGGGAGAAGGGACTGTACATAAGGGACATTCCGCCGGGTCTTGCGGCCCGGGTTCCCGCCGAGCAGCGGGGGCCGGGGCGGGGGCGGGACTCGGTGCGGCTGCTGGTCTCGCGGGGGGCCTCGGAGGTGTCGCTGCACGCCTTCCGGGAGCTGCCGGGGCTGCTGCACGCCGGGGACGTGCTGGTGGTGAACACCTCGGCGACGTTGCCGGCCGCCGTGGACGGGCGGCTCGGCGGCGAGGAGCTCGTCGTGCACTTCTCCACGCGGGGCGAGGACGGTCGGTGGTCGGTGGAGCTCCGCGACCACGCCGGGGCGCGGGACGGGGTCCGGGGCCGGGGCCGGGGCGGCGAGGACGGGGACCGGGAGCGGGAGCCGGACCGGGGCGGGCAGGGGGTGACCCGGCCGCGGGCCGGGGGGCCCGCCGGGGCCGTCGTGGAGCTGCCGGGCGGGTGGCGCCTCGTACTGGAGGAGCCGGTGGCTCCGGGGGCGGACCGGCTGTGGTGGGCGCGGCCCGCCCCGACGCAGGGGCGTCCGCAGGAGGTGCCGGCGCTGCTGCGCTCGTACGGGCGGCCGATCCGGTACGCCTACACCGAGCGGGACCAGCCGCTCTCGGCGTACCAGACGGTCTTCGCGGTGCCCCGGGCCGACGGGGCGGGCTCGGCGGAGATGCCGAGCGCGGGCCGGCCCTTCACGGCGGAGCTGGTGGCGGAGCTGGTGCGCCGGGGGGTGTGCTTCGCCCCGCTGACCCTGCACACGGGGGTGGCTTCTCAGGAGGCGCACGAGCCGCCGTACCCGGAGCGGTACGAGGTGCCCGCGACCACGGCCCGGCTGGTGAACGCGGCGAGGGCGGCGGGCGGGCGGGTGATCGGGGTGGGGACCACGGCGGTGCGGGCGCTGGAGTCGGCCGCCGACGGGGACGGGGTGGTGCGGGCCGCCGGGGGCTGGACCGGGCTGGTCGTGACGCCGGAGCGCGGGGTGCGGGTGGTGGACGGGCTGCTGACCGGGCTGCACCAGCCCGGGGCCTCGCACCTGCTGATGCTGGAGGCGGTGGCCGGACGGGAGGCCGTACGGCGCGGGTACGCCTCGGCCGTAGCGAACCTGTGCCTTTGGCACGAGTTCGGGGACGTCCATCTCCTACTCAAGGATGAGAACGGTCACTGAGTGGATTGCTGACGCAACGGTTGGTGAGATTGATACACGACCGATGTGAGCCCGGGCATAGGACGCACATCACTTACGAAGCTCCCTAGTGGATGAGTAAGGGCGCTGTTAGCGCTGGCTCGCGTGGACCGGGCCCTGAATTCAGGGCTCGGCTCCGGCCCCTGATCCACTAAGCGGGATCGTACGTCACACCTTTGCCACAAGTTTTTGCCACCGCTAAGAATTGCTCTCGCCGCACAGCGCCGCGGATCTCGGATCCGGCAGGCGCTTTCCTGCGGCCCCCGCTATTCGAAGAGGTTGCTACGCATGACCGAGACCAGCACTCCCGGCCACAGTCGTCGTCTGTCGATGACGAAGGCGCACAAGCTTTCCATCGCCGGTGTAGCCACCCTGGGCGCCGCCGCCCTCGCCTTCTCCCTCGTCCCGGCCAACGCCGCCGAGACGCAGACGACCGTCGCCACGGCCCCCGTCGCCTGGTCCAAGGTCGTCGACGGTGCGCAGGCTCAAGCCGTGCAGCAGCACCTCACCGTTCAGCAGGTCATCGCGAAGCAGCAGGCCAAGGTCGCGAAGGACGCCAAGGACGCGGCCGCCAAGGCCAAGGCCGAGGCCAACGCGAAGAAGGACCGCGAGCAGAAGGCCGCCGCCAGCCGTTCCGCGAACCGCGTGCCGGTCTTCGCGAACAACCTGGACGGCTGGATCAAGGAAGCCCTCTTCATCATGAAGCGCGAGGGCATTCCGGGCACCTACGCCGGGATCCACAAGAACATCATGCGCGAGTCCAGCGGTAACCCGATGGCGATCAACAACTGGGACATCAACGCCCAGAACGGCATCCCCAGCAAGGGTCTGCTCCAGGTCATCGCCCCGACCTTCAAGGCGTACCACGTCAAGGGCACCAAGTTCGACCAGTACGACCCGGTCGCCAACATCGTCGCCGCCTGCAACTACGCGGCCGACCGCTACGGCTCCATGGACAACGTCAACAGCGCCTACTAGGCCTCTGGCGTCCTCCCCAGCCCCCCATGCGCCTCAGGGCGGCCCCGGTGTTCCGGAGCCGCCCTGAGGCGTTTCGTGCGTGCCCGCGTGCCTACGCGGCCCTGGTGCCTGCTCGCCGGGTCACTTGCCGGCGCGCATGACCTCGGGCTCGTGGCGGCGGAGCAGGCGCTGCACGGCGAAGCCGCAGGCGACGCCGATGAGCAGCAGGATCGTGATGTTCAGGCTCCACTGGCCGACCGTGGCGTCCCAGAGCGGGTCGGTGTTGGTCGGGTTGTCCTGGTCCCACGGCGGCATGAGCACGCCGAGGTTCAGCGTGGTGCCGGCGGCGGCGATCGCCCAGCGGGACGGCATCAGCCAGGCGAACTGCTCCAGGCCCGGAGAGTCGTAGACCTGGAAGAGGATGCCGGTGAAGACGACCTGGACGATCGCGAACATGACGAGCAGCGGCATGGTCTTCTCGGCGGTCTTCACCAGCGAGGAGATCACCAGGCCGAACATCATGGAGGTGAAGCCGAGCGCGATGACCGACAGGCAGATCTCCACGGCCGGCGGCATCAGCAGACCCTCGGCGGGCAGGTCGCGCGGGTAGAAGCCGATCGCGCAGATGATCACGCCCTGGATGGCCGTGATGAATCCGAGGACGATCACCTTCGAGGCGAGGTACGCCGACCGGGACAGGCCGGTCGCGCGCTCGCGCTCGTAGATCACGCGTTCCTTGATCAGCTCGCGGACCGAGTTCGCGGCGCCGGAGAAGCACATGCCGACCGCGAGGATCAGCATGATCGTGCCGGCGTCGCCGTTGAAGCGGGACGGGGCCACGGGCGGCGCGAGTCCGAACTTCGCGGGGATGACGACGGAGACCACGCCGAGGACCGCCGGGAGGATCAGCATCAGCCCGATGAAGCCCTTGTCGGACGCGATGACCGACATGTAGCGGCGCATCAGCGTCCAGAGCTGGGAGCCCCAGCCCTGCGGCTTCGGCGGCCGGGTCTGCTGCACGGCGGGCTGCACCGACTGCGGGGCGACCGCGTCGATGTCGGCGGCGTAGAGCTGGTAGTGCTGCGAGCCCTTCCAGCGGCCGGCCCAGTCGTAGTCGCGGTAGCTCTCGAAGGCGGAGAACACGTCGGCCCAGGTGGAGTAGCCGAAGAAGTTCAGCGCCTCGTCCGGCGGGCCGAAGTACGCGACCGAGCCGCCCGGGGCCATGACCAGCAGCTTGTCGCAGATGGCCAGCTCGGCGACCGAGTGCGTGACGACGAGGACCGTGCGGCCGTCGTCGGCGAGGCCGCGCAGCAGCTGCATGACATCGCGGTCCATGCCCGGGTCGAGGCCGGAGGTCGGCTCGTCCAGGAAGATCAGCGAGGGCTTGGTCAGCAGCTCCAGGGCCACGGACACGCGCTTGCGCTGGCCGCCCGAGAGCGAGGTGATCTTCTTGTCCTTGTGGATGTCGAGCTTGAGCTCGCGCAGCACCTCGTTGATGCGGGCGGCGCGCTCGGACTCGGCGGTGTCGCCCGGGAAGCGGAGCTTGGCCGCGTACTTCAGGGCGGTGCTGACCTTCAGCTCCTTGTGCAGGATGTCGTCCTGCGGGACCAGGCCGATGCGCTGGCGGAGCTCCGCGAACTGCTTGTACAGGTTGCGGTTGTCGTAGAGGACGTCGCCCTCGTTGGCCGGGCGGTAGCCGGTCAGCGCCTTGAGGAGCGTCGACTTGCCGGAGCCGGAGGGGCCGATGACACCGATCAGCGACTTCTCGGGGACGCCGAAGGTGACGTCCTTGAGGATCTGCTTGCCGCCGTCGACCGTGACCGTGAGGTGGCGGGCCGAGAAGGAGACGTCACCGGTGTCGACGAACTCCTCGAGGCGGTCGCCGACGATCCGGAAGGTCGAGTGGCCGACGCCGACGATGTCGTTCGGGCCGAGCAGCGCGGTGCCGGACTTCGCCAGCGGCTGGCCGTTGACGTAGGTGCCGTTGTGGCTGCCGAGGTCGCGGATCTCGAAGCGGCCGCCCGGCATCGAGCGGAATTCCGCGTGGTGGCGGGAGACCTGGAGGTCGGAGACCACCAGCTCGTTCTCCAGCGCACGGCCGATGCGCATGACGTGGCCCAGCGCGAGCTGGTGGAACGTCGTCGGGCTGCGGTGGTCTCCGTAGCCCGGGGTACCGCCGCCGCCCGGCTGCTGCTGGTGCTGCTGCTGCGGGAAGGGCTGCGCCTGGTGCGGCTGCTGGGCCTGCTGGGCCTGCTGCTGCGGGAACGGCGGGGCCTGCTGGACCTGCTGCTCCCAGGGCTGCTGGGCCTGCTGCTGCGGTGCGTGCTGCTGGGCCTGCTGCTGCGGTGCGTGCTGCTGGGCCTGCGGCTGCTGCGCGTACGCCTGGGCGGGCGACTGCTGCGCCACGGCCGGCTGCGGCGCGGCGGCGGCGCCCGCGCCCGCGACGGGATTCAGCCTCGGCCCGTCGGTGGCGTTGCCGAGGTGCACCGGCGTGCCGGGTACGAGCTCGGCCTGCTGGACCCTCGCCCCGCGCACGTACGTGCCGTTGGTGCTTCCGTGGTCCTCGATTCCCCAACCTCGCCCGTTCCAGGCGATGGTGGCGTGCCGCCACGACACCCGGGCGTCATCGATCACCACGTCTCCCTGGGGATCGCGCCCCAGCGAGTACGACCTGGACGGATCGAGCGTCCAGGTCCTTCCATTCAATTCCAGTACGAGTTCCGGCACTCCAGCCCCACTTAAGTCCCCCGAGAATCCCCCATGACGTCAGGGAGTCTAGGGATGGCGAACATCCGGGGGAACTATTTCAGGCGCACGGCCACAAGGGGAATCCGGGCCACTCGGCGGAGCCCGCAGGGCCCGCCCGAGGGGGTCGAAAGCACCCCGGATGGTGTGTTTCGGGACGCTCCTCCACGCCCCCGGCCGGTCACGGGCGTCGCTTCGTCCCGTCGCCGGATCTCCACGTGTCCGCTCCAGGGCCCGCCCATGGCCATCGCACGACCTCCACACGTCCGGCGTGCGGCGTCCGCACGTCCGTACGGAGCGAAACGGTTCCGCCAGGTGGGACGGGGCTCCGTGCGCACAGGCCGGGGAGATACGGTGAAGGCACCATGAGCGCTTCGCAGACCTCCGACGTCCCCACCCTCCTCGTCAAGATCTTCGGCAAGGACCGTCCCGGGATCACCGCCGGGCTGTTCGACACCCTCGCCGCCTACTCCGTCGACGTCGTCGACATCGAGCAGGTCGTCACCCGAGGCCGCATCGTCCTGTGCGCCCTCGTCACCCATCCGACCGCCGGCACCGAGGGCGAGCTGCGGGCCACCGTCCACAGCTGGGCCGAGTCCCTCAAACTGCAGGCCGAGATCCTCTCCGGCACCGGTGACAACCGGCCGCGCGGCAGTGGCCGTTCGCACGTCACCGTGCTGGGGCATCCGCTCACCGCCGAGTCCACGGCCGCCATCGCCGCGCGGATCACCGCGACCGGCGGCAACATCGACCGCATCTTCCGGCTCGCGAAGTATCCGGTGACGGCCGTGGAGTTCGCCGTCTCCGGCACCGCGACCGAGCCGCTGCGCACCGCGCTGGCCACCGCCGCCGCGCAGATCGGCGTCGACGTGGCCGTGGTCTCGGCCGGACTGCACCGGCGGGCCCAGCGCCTCGTCGTCATGGACGTGGACTCGACCCTGATCCAGGACGAGGTCATCGAGCTCTTCGCCGCCCACGCCGGCTGTGAGGCCGAGGTCGCCGAGGTGACCGAGCGGGCCATGCGCGGGGAGCTGGACTTCGAGCAGTCGCTGCACGCCCGGGTCGCGCTGCTGGCCGGGCTGGACGCCTCCGTGGTGGACAAGGTCCGCTCCGAGGTGCGCCTCACCCCGGGCGCCCGGACGCTGATCCGCACCCTCAAGCGCCTCGGGTACCAGGTGGGCGTGGTCTCCGGCGGGTTCACGCAGGTGACGGACGATCTGCGGGAGAAGCTCGGGCTGGACTTCGCCTCCGCCAACACCCTGGAGATCGTCGACGGAAAGCTGACGGGCAAGGTCACCGGCGAGATCGTGGACCGGGCCGGCAAGGCCCGGCTGCTGCGCCGCTTCGCCGCGGAGGCCGGCGTACCGCTGGCCCAGACGGTGGCCATCGGTGACGGTGCCAACGACCTGGACATGCTGAACGCTGCCGGGCTGGGCGTGGCCTTCTGTGCCAAGCCGGTGGTCCGCCAGGCCGCGCACACCGCGGTGAACGTGCCCTTCCTGGACGCCGTGCTCTACCTGCTCGGGATCACCCGCGAAGAGGTCGAGGCCGCCGACCTGGCGTGACGTAGACGTCCGGCTCCCTACGACGGAGCGGGCCCCGGCACTGTCGAAGTGCCGGGGCCCGCTGCGTCGGCGGAGGGCGTAGTCGACGGGGAGTGTGCGCGTCAGCTGTGCGGGGTCCAGAAGTCCAGCAGGGTGCCCACGCCGTGTTCCACGGACTTCCACGAGCCGGTGAAGGAGACGACGGCGATCCCGGAGGTCGGGAAGCCGCTGCGGTTCATCCGGGCGAGCACGTCGCCCTGCGCGCTGCCCGCCAGGGCGTCGGCCAGTGCGTGCATGCCGGGGTTGTGGCCGATGACCAGGAGGTTCTTGACCTCGTCGGAGGTCTCGTTGACCAGGGCGATGAGCTCGCCCAGCGAGGCCTCGTAGAGCCGTTCCTCGTACGTGGTCTTCGGCCGGTGCGGCAGCTCCTGGACGGCCAGCTTCCAGGTCTCCCTGGTCCGGGCCGCACTGGAGCAGAGGGCCAGGTCGAAGGTGATGCCGGTCTGAGCCAGTTTCTGGCCCGCGGCCGGGGCGTCGTGACGGCCGCGTTCTGCCAGGGGGCGGTCGTGGTCCGTGCCGTCCGACCATTCGGCCTTGGCGTGCCGGAGGAGGACGATCCTGCGGGGTGTGTCGGCGCTCATGGCTCCCAGCTTCGCATGAATCGAGCCACGGGGCGCAGGGTGTTGAAGGGGTCCCCCCGCAGGTGTGGCGGACCGTCAGCCGACGGCGCTCAGCAGCCGTTCGGTGACCTGGACCAGCGCGGAGCCTTCACCGGAGGCGGCGTGGGCCTGGCCGGATCCGGCGAGGAGTATGAGCAGGAGGCCGAAGGCGAGCGCGGGCAGGGCGAGCGCCCACCAGGGCAGCCGTGCGTCGGCCCCGGCGGCGCGGGGTGCGGACGGGTGGCCGGGGGCCAGGTGTGTGGGGGCCGACATGGCCGCCTCCGTGGGGTGCGTCGGGCGGGCTCGCTCTTGCTCTTCGAATCTAAGGATTCGAGCAGGCGGTTCCCATCCGGGACGCACCCCAGATGTCCCTGAGCCTGACCCCCTAGGGGTTGGGGGGTTAACCCCACCCCCTACGGAGAGGCGAGGGTCGCGAGGACGGCGATGATCACGGTCACCAGCAGCATCGCGCCCAGCACGAGGCCGAGCTTGCGGTGGCCGTTCTGGGGGTTCGGTTCAAGTACGGGCGACATGCCGATCAGTCTCGCATGCCGCATTCGTCCTCGATCGTGCGGTCCCGGCCCGCCAGCACGCCGAGCGCGATCTGCGGGACGAGCAGACCGGCCATCAGGGCCAGGGGCAGGTCCCAGCCGCCGGTGTGCTGGTAAAGGGTGCCGATGAGGAGCGGCCCGGGGATGGAGATGAGGTAGCCGGTGCTCTGGGCGAAGGCGGACAGCTTGACGACGCCGGCGGGCGACTTGGCCCGCAGTCCGATCATGGTGATGACGAGCGGGAAGGCGCAGTTGGAGACGCCGAGCAGGAGGGCCCAGGCCCACGCGCCGCCGGCGGGGGCGAAGTAGAGCCCCAGGTAGCCGACGAGGCCGAAGAGGCCGAGGCCGACGGCGATGGGGCCCTGGTTCTTCATCCGGCCCGCGAGGCCCGGGATGACGAAGGCGAGCGGGACGCCCATGACCATGGTGACGGCGAGCAGGACGCCCGCCGTGGAGGCGGAGACCCCTGCGTCGCGGAAGATCTGCGGGAGCCAGCCCATGGTGATGTACGCGCCCGTGGCCTGGAGTCCGAAGTAGCAGGCGAGGGCCCACGCGGTGCGGCTGCGCATCACGCCGGGCCCGGCGTCGGGGCGAGCGGCCGGTACGCCGGCGGCCGCGGCCTTCTCCTTGCGGGCCGCCGCGCCGATGGCCAGCCAGGGCAGGACTGCCGCCAGGGCGAGGAAGCCCCACACCAGCAGGCCGGTGCGCCAGCTGCCGCCGAGGGCCTGGGTCATCGGGACCGTCGCCGCCGCGGCGAGGGAGGTGCCGGCGGCCAGGGCCATGGAGTAGAGCCCCGTCATGGTGCCGACCCGGTCGGGGAACCAGCGCTTGACGATCACCGGCAGGAGCACGTTGGTCAGGGCTATGCCCGCCAGGGTCAGGGCGCTGGCCGCGAGGAATCCGGCGGCGTTGGTCGCGAAGGGCCGGATCAGCAGGCCCGCGGCGACGGCGGCCATGCCGGCGCAGACGACGGCGGCCGGGCCGAAGCGGCGGGAGAGCCGGGGCGCGGTGACGCCGAAGACGGCGAAGCAGAGGGCGGGTACGGAGGTGATGAGTCCGGCGACGGTCCCGCTCATGCCGAGGCCCTCGCGGGTCTCCTCGAACAGGGCGCCGAGGCTGGTGATGGCGGGCCGCAGGTTGAGGGCGGCCAGCACGATGCCGACGAGGAGCACGGGTCCGAGCCACGCCGGCTGCGGGGTGGTGGCGGGGGCGGGAAGGGGCTGCGGGGATGCCGTGCGCGCGGCCGGGGGCCGGTTCAGGGTCTGGATTTCTTCGTCGGACATTCAACCATCATAGAATCATGGGATGATTGGTTGTCCACCCCGCGACCGTATCGAGCCCGTCACCCCCACCGCGCCCGTCCCGAGAGGAACCCCGACCGCATGCCGCTGACCTCGCCCCGGCGATCCGCGCTCGTCGACCAGGTGATCGCCCAGCTCAGGAACCAGATCACCACCGGCGAATGGCCCGTGGGCTCCCGCATCCCCACCGAGCCGGAGCTCGTGGCGCTGATGGGCGTCGCCCGCAACACCGTGCGGGAGGCCGTCCGGGCCCTCGCGCACAACGGCCTCCTCGACATCCGCCAGGGCTCGGGGACGTACGTCATCGCCACCAGCGAGCTGGCCGGGGTCATGCACCGCCGGTTCGCCGGCGCCGATCCCCGGCACATCGCGGAGCTGCGCTCGACGCTGGAGTCCTCGGCGGCCCGTCTCGCGGCGGAGCGGCGGACGGCGCGGGACCTCGTACAGCTGGACGCGCTGCTGGCGCGGCGCGAGGAGGCATGGTCGGGCGGGGACGCGGAGCCGTTCATCGCGGCGGACGTGGCCCTGCACATGGCGGTGGTGGCGGCCTCGCACAACGACGTGCTCATCGAGCTGTACGCGGACCTCGGCGATCTGGTGGCCGACTGGCTGCGCACCGACGTGGGTACGGAGCTCGATCCCGCCTCGCACCTGGACCACGCCCGGCTGATCGAGGCGATCCGGCGCGGGGACGGGGACGCGGCGGCCTCGGAGGCGGCCGGCTATCCGTTCGTCTGCCTGGCCAAGGAGGGGCGGCGGCCCGCGGGGGTCACTGCCGCTGGTGGCTGACCCAGGCGGAGCGGACTTCCTTCCAGCAGCGGCCGGAGAGTTCCACCCGGCCCGCCGGGCCGACGGCGACGGCGGCGCCGTCCCCGTCCACGTCCCACCAGCGGTCGCACTCCACGTGCAGGCGGACCAGGTCGGTCTGGGGATAGGCGTTGTGGCAGAACGCGACCACCTGCGAACCGCTGATCTCGGTGTCGCAGTCGGCCCCGAAGAGCTCCCGGGCGGCGGGCTTCGCGGGCTGTACGGGCGGTTCGGCGGGGATCTGGGCCAGGTCGACCACGGCCGGGGCCTGGACGTCCGTACCGGGCGCCGGGGCGGGCACCTCGTCCTGCGCGAGGGCTCCCGGGAGCAGGAATCCGGTCAGGACCACCGAGGTGACCAGCAGGGATACCGCTCGGCTCCGCCTCGCGCGCACTCCCGTACCTCCTCCCCGCAGGAGCCGGGAAGATCCCGACGGGCCCAGTTTGCAGGCAAATGTCCTGATTTTCGACTTGGGAAGATCTCGTCCGGTGGCGGACATCTGATCGAGTCGCCCCGTACGGTCCCCGCCCCGCGCGCCAAAACGGCGGCGGCCGCGCCTCCCGGAAGGGAAGGCGCGGCCGCCGCCGTACGGATGGAACGGGGCTCGACCGGGAAGGTCAGGCACCCATCGCGTGCAGACCGCCGTCGACGTGGACGATCTCGCCGGTGGTCTTGGGGAACCAGTCCGACAGCAGGGCGACGACGCCCTTGGCGGCCGGCTCCGGGTCCGACATGTCCCAGTCCATCGGGGAGCGCTGGTCCCAGATGTCCGCCAGACCGCTGAAGCCCGGGATGGACTTCGCGGCCATCGAGCCGATCGGACCGGCCGAGATCAGGTTGCAGCGGATCTTCTCCTTGCCCAGGTCACGGGCGAGGTAGCGGCTGGTGGCCTCCAGAGCGGCCTTGGCCGGGCCCATCCAGTCGTACTGCGGCCACGCGTACTGCGCGTCGAAGGTGAGGCCGACGACCGAGGCGCCCTCGTTCTCCGGGAAGAGCGGCTTGCAGGCCATGGTCAGCGACTTCAGCGAGAACGCCGAGACGTGCATGGCGGTGGCGACCGACTCGAACGGGGTGTTCAGGAAGTTGCCGCCGAGCGCGTCCTGCGGCGCGAAGCCGATGGAGTGGACGACTCCGTCGAGGCCGCCGAGCTCCGTGCGGACGACGTCCTCCACGCGGGCCAGGTGCTCGTCGTTGGTGACGTCGAGCTCGATGACCTTCGCGGGCTTGGGCAGCTTGCGGGCGATGCGCTCGGTCAGCGTGGGCCGCGGGAACGCGGTGAGGATGACCTCGGCGCCCTGCTCCTGCGCCAGCTTGGCGACGTGGAAGGCGATGGAGGACTCCATCAGCACCCCCGTGACGAGGATGCGCTTGCCGTCGAGAATTCCGCTCATGGTGATCAGTGACCCATGCCCAATCCGCCGTCAACGGGAATGACGGCACCAGTGATGTACGCGGCGTTGTCGGACGCCAGGAAGCTGACCGCGGCCGCGATCTCCTCGGGCTGCGCGTAGCGGCCCAGGGGCACCTGGCCGACGATGCCGGCCCGCTGCTCGTCCGTGAGCACCTTCGTCATGTCGGTGTCCACGAAGCCGGGAGCGACGACGTTGAAGGTGATGTTGCGGGAGCCCAGCTCACGGGCGAGGGAGCGGGCGAAGCCGACCAGCGCCGCCTTGGAGGCGGCGTAGTTGGCCTGGCCGGCCGAGCCGAGGAGGCCGACGACCGAGGAGATCAGGACGACACGGCCCTTCTTGGCGCGGAGCATGCCGCGGTTCGCGCGCTTGACCACGCGGAAGGTGCCGGTGAGGTTGGTGTCGACGACCGAGGCGAAATCGTCCTCGGACATGCGCATCAGCAGCGTGTCCTTGGTGATGCCGGCATTGGCCACGAGGACCTCGACCGCACCGTGCGCGTCCTCGACCTGCTTGTACGCCTGGTCGACCTGGTCCGAGTCGGTGATGTCGCAGCGGACCGCCAGCACGCCCAGCGCCGTGAGCTCCGCCGGGGGCTCGCCCGACCGGTACGTGATCGCGACCTTGTCCCCCGCCTCCGCGAAAGCTCGGGCGATGGCGAGGCCGATGCCCCGGTTACCTCCGGTGACGAGAACCGAGCGGCTCAACGGATCACCCTTTCGACTAGCGGTCTGAATACCAAAAACCTATAGGTCAAGTACCCCTTACGGAGAATCCGGCTCCGACAGGGCCTCGGTACGCGCTCTGTCGAGTCCCTACAGAAAGATGTAGGCACCGCGAGCCCCGGCGCGACATGATCGTGCCAGCTGCCCCAACCCCCCGGGAGGACCTCCGTGCCCCATTCCATCGACGCGGCCTTCACCGCGCTGCCCTTGCGGGCGCTCGCCGACGCGGCGCTCGCGCGGGCCCGCGCGCTGGGCTCCGATCATGCCGATTTCCGCCTGGAACGCATCCGCAGCGCCTCCTGGCGGCTGCGTGATGCCAAGCCCTCGGGCGGGTCCGACACCACGGACCTCGGCTACGCGGTCCGCGTGGTGCACGGGGGCAGCTGGGGGTTCGCCTCCGGTGTGGACCTGACCATGGACGGTGCCGCCAAGGTGGCCTCGCAGGCCGTGGCCATGGCGAAGCTCTCCGCCCAGGTGATCAAGGCGGCGGGTTCGGACGAGTGGGTCGAGCTCGCCGACGAGCCCGTGCACGCCGACAAGACCTGGATCTCCGCCTACGACGTGAACCCCTTCGAGGTTCCGGACGCGGAGAAGGCCGCGCTGCTCGCCGACTTCAGCGCGCGCCTCCTGGCGGCCGACGGGGTGGCCCACGTGGACGCCTCGCTGCTCGCCGTCCACGAGAACAAGTTCTACGCCGACACCGCGGGCACCTCCACGACGCAGCAGCGGGTCCGCATCCACCCGGAGATCACCGCCGTCGCGGTGAACGCCACCACCGGCGAGTTCGACTCGATGCGCACCATCGCCCCGCCGGCCGGGCGCGGCTGGGAGTACCTGACCGGCACCGGCTGGGACTGGAACGCCGAGCTGGAGCGGATCCCCGGGCTGCTCGCCGAGAAGATGCGGGCGCCGAGCGTCGAGGCCGGGCGCTACGACCTGGTCGTGGACCCCTCGAACCTGTGGCTCACCATCCACGAGTCCATCGGCCACGCCACCGAGCTGGACCGGGCGCTGGGCTACGAGGCCGCGTACGCCGGTACCTCCTTCGCCACCTTCGACCAGCTGGGCAAGCTCGCCTACGGCTCCCCGATCATGAACGTCACGGGCGACCGGACGGCCGAGCACGGGCTGGCCACCATCGGGTACGACGACGAGGGCGTCGAGGCGCAGAGCTGGGACCTGGTCAAGGACGGCACCCTGGCCGGCTACCAGACGGACCGCCGGATCGCGAAGCTGACCGGGCTCGGCCGCTCCAACGGCTGCGCCTACGCCGACTCCCCCGGGCACGTGCCCGTCCAGCGCATGGCGAACGTCTCGCTCCAGCCGGATCCGGGCGGCCTGTCCACCGAGGACCTGATCGGCGGGGTGGAACGCGGGATCTACGTGGTCGGCGACCGCTCCTGGTCCATCGACATGCAGCGCTACAACTTCCAGTTCACCGGGCAGCGCTTCTTCCGCATCGAGAACGGCAAGCTCGCCGGTCAGCTCCGCGACGTCGCCTACCAGGCCACGACCACGGAGTTCTGGGGCTCGATGGAGAAGGTCGGCGGCCCGCAGACCTACGTCCTGGGCGGCGCCTTCAACTGCGGCAAGGCCCAGCCGGGCCAGGTCGCGGCGGTCTCGCACGGCTGCCCGTCCGCGCTGTTCCGCGACGTGAACATCCTGAACACCACGCAGGAGGCCGGACGATGACCTCGTCGAGTCGTACCACCAAGCCCCACGAGATCGTCGAGCGGGCGCTGGAGCTGTCCACCGCGGACGGCTGCGTCGTCATCGCCGACGAGCAGTCGAGCGCGAACCTGCGCTGGGCGGGCAACGCCCTGACCACCAACGGGGTCACCCGCGGCCGGACCCTCACGGTCATCGCCACCGTCGACGGCAAGGAGGGCACGGCCTCGGGGGTCGTCTCGCGCTCCGCCGTCACGGCCGCGGAGCTGGAGCCGCTGGTCCGGGCCGCCGAGGCGGCCGCCCGCGGCGCCGGACCGGCGGAGGACGCCCGGCCGCTGGTCACCGGCACCCCGTCCTCGCCGGACTTCACCGACGCCCCGGTCGAGACCTCCTCGGCGGTGTTCGCGGACTTCGCCCCGGCGCTCGGCGAGGCCTTCGCCCGGGCCCGCGCGGGCGGCCGCGAGCTGTACGGGTTCGCCAACCACGAGCTGGTCTCCACGTACGTCGGCACCTCTACGGGGCTGCGCCTGCGCCACGACCAGCCCAACGGCACCCTGGAGCTCAACGCGAAGTCCCCGGACCGCCAGCGCTCCGCCTGGGCGGGCCGTGCGACGCGGGACTTCAAGGACGTGGACCCCACCGCGCTGGACGCGGAGCTGGCCGTACGGCTCGGCTGGGCGGAGCGGAAGATCGACCTGCCGGCCGGGCGGTACGAGACGCTGCTGCCGCCCACGGCTGTGGCCGACCTGCTGATCTACCAGATGTGGTCGGCGTCGGCCCGGGACGCGGTGGAGGGCCGGACCGTCTTCTCCAAGCCCGGCGGCGGCACCCGGATCGGCGAGCGGCTCTCCCCGCTCCCGCTGAACCTGCGCAGCGATCCGAACGCACCGGGCCTGGAGTCCGCGCCGTTCGTGATCGCGCACAGCTCCGGCGACGACGCCTCCGTCTTCGACAACGGCCTGCCGGTCCCGGCGACCGACTGGATCAAGGACGGCGAGCTGGCCCGGCTGACCACGACCCGGCACACCGCGGAACTGACCGGGCTGCCGGTCACCCCGTCCTTCGGGAACCTGATCCTGGACGCCGGCGGGGAGAAGTCCCTGGAGGAGATGGTGGCCGGGACCGAGCGCGGGCTGCTGCTGACCTGCCTCTGGTACATCCGCGAGGTGGACCCGGCGACGCTGCTGCTGACCGGGCTGACCCGGGACGGCGTCTACCTGGTGGAGGGCGGCCAGGTCGTCGGCGAGGTCAACAACTTCCGGTTCAACGAGTCCCCCGTGGACCTGCTGTCGCGGGCCTCGGAGGCCGGCCGGACCGAGAAGACCCTGCCGCGTGAATGGAACGACTGGTTCACCAGGACGTCGATGCCGGCGCTGCGCATCCCGGACTTCAACATGAGCTCGGTCAGCAAGGGCGTCTGATCAACGCGGCATCTGATCAACAAAGCGTGAGAGGTGCGGGCCTTCCCCGCCTAGACTGGCGGGGAAACCCTCAGCTTTCTGTTTCACCTCGTTTCACCTCGTTTCATCTCGTTCAAGGAGACCCAGAACCGTGACGGACATCGTCGACGAACTGAAGTGGCGCGGGCTCTTCGCCCAGTCCACCGACGAAGAAGCGCTGCGCAAGGCGTTCGCGGACGGTCCCGTCACGTTCTATTGCGGCTTCGACCCGACGGCGGCCTCGCTGCACGTGGGGCACCTGGTGCAGGTCCTCACCGTGCGCCGGCTCCAGCAGGCGGGCCACCGCCCGCTGGCGCTGGTCGGCGGGGCGACGGGTCAGATCGGTGACCCGCGGCCGACCGCCGAGCGCACCCTGAACGACCCGGAGACCGTCGCGAACTGGGTGACGCGCCTGCGCACCCAGATCGAGCCGTTCCTGTCCTTCGAGGGCGAGAACGCGGCGCTCATGGTGAACAACCTGGACTGGACGGCGGGCCTGTCCGCCATCGAGTTCCTCCGGGACATCGGCAAGCACTTCCGCGTGAACAAGATGCTGACGAAGGACTCGGTCGCCAAGCGGCTGGAGTCCGACCAGGGCATCAGCTACACCGAGTTCAGCTACCAGCTGCTCCAGGGCATGGACTTCCTGGAGCTGTACCGCCGGCACGGCTGCGTGCTCCAGCAGGGCGGGTCCGACCAGTGGGGCAACCTGACGGCCGGTCTCGACCTGATCCACCGCGTGGAGCCGGACGCGCACGTCCACGCCATCGCGACCCCGCTGATGGTCAAGGCGGACGGCACCAAGTTCGGCAAGTCCGAGAGCGGCGCCGTCTGGCTCGACCCGGAGATGACCACCCCGTACGCGTTCTACCAGTTCTGGCTGAACGTGGACGACCGGGACGTCTCCACCTACATGCGCATCCTGTCCTTCCAGACCCGTGAGGAGCTGGAGGCGCTGGAGGCGCAGACCGCCGAGCGGCCGCAGGCGCGCGCCGCCCAGCGGGCGCTGGCGGAGGAGCTGACGACGCTGGTGCACGGCGCGGACCAGTGCGCCGCCGTGATCGCGGCGTCGAAGGCGCTGTTCGGCCAGGGCGAGCTGGCGGACCTGGACGAGGCCACCCTGGCCGCGGCCCTGTCCGAGCTGCCGCAGGCGAAGGTGGCGGAGCCGGGCCTGGTCGTGGACCTGCTGGCGGAGACCGGGCTGGTCGCGAGCAAGTCGGCCGCCCGCCGGACCGTCAAGGAGGGCGGCGCCTACGTGAACAACGTGAAGGTCGCCTCCGAGGACGCGGTCCCCGCCAAGGAGGACCTGCTGCACGGGCGCTGGCTGGTGCTGCGCCGCGGCAAGAAGAACCTGGCGGCGGTCGAGGTCACCGGCTAGGCGCCGGCTCGCGAGCACGACGGAGGGGCCGGTCCGGACGCACTGTCCGGGCCGGCCCCTCCGTCGTGCTCCGCCGCGGAGCGGGCGGGAGCCTTCAGATCACCTCAGGTCATCTGCTTCTTGCCGCCGCGCAGCGAGCTGTAGATCAGGTCTCCGAGACCCACCACGACGACGGCTCCGGCAAGCTGCAGCAGGTGCCGGATCCAGTCGATGCCCCTGGTCTCGTTGACGCCGATCCACGTGGCCACGGCGTTGCCGAGGACCGCGCCGACGATGCCGAAGATGGTGGTCAGCCAAAGGGGCTGGTGCTGCTTGCCCGGCAGGATCGCCCGGGCAATCAGTCCCAGTACAAAGCCGACGATGATCGCCCACAACCAACCCATGTCGAGCCTCCTCCTGGCGCGTTGTGCGCATGTGGGCCCAGTCTCGACCCGTCCGGCCTACTACGCATTTCGGACAGGGCCATTCGAGGGACACCCCCTCTGCCCGGCCGGGGGCGCGCGGCGTACCGTGGAGGCGTCCGGGCCGGGGAGTGTCCGGCGATCGATCGGGTGGTGGGTTGTGGAGCGGACGAAGCGGAACGGGTCCGAGGTCTTCCGGATCACGGGGGCTCGGATGAGCCTCGCCGAGGACGTACGGGGACGCCAGCGCCGGTACGTGATCTCGATGCTGATCAGGACCCTGTCGGTCGTCGCGACGATCGTCCTGTGGAACGTGCAGCGGCCCGTGGCCATCGTGACGCTCGTCGCGGGGGCGCTGCTGCCGTACATCGCGGTGGTCATCGCGAACGCGGGGCGCGAATCGACGCCCTCTCTGCCGTCCCACTTCGTTCCGGCGCCCGTGCGTCCCGCGCTGGGTGACGGAAACCTCAAGAAAAGCTCAGATCAATCATGAAGTTCCAGTGCACCGCACCGGGTCCTGCGTGACATACTGCCTACGCGCTCCGCATCCCCCGTCGGAGCGACGGACCGACGCCGGGCAGCTCCCCCCGTGGCTGCTCGGCGTCGCCATTCCGTCTTAGGGTTGAGCCGTGACTCCCCTTGACGCACTCCTGAACGACGCTTCCGCCGCCGACGCGCCCACCTGTTCCGCCAAGGCCTGCCGCGAGGCGGCCGTCTGGGTCCTGGCGTGGAACAACCCGAAACTGCACACCCCCGAGCGCCGCAAGACCTGGCTGGCGTGCGATGAGCACCGCGAGCACCTGTCCCAGTTCCTGGGGGTCCGCGGTTTCCTCAAGGACGTGGTGAAGCTCGACGAGTGGGAAGCGCCCGAGGGCTCGCAGCGGCCGTAGCCGCTGCGAGCCCTCGGGGTCGCTCGGAACCGTTCGTGACGGTTGAGGTCAGCCGCCGATCGCCGACATCGGGCGGTCGGGCTGCAGGAAGGTCGGGTCGTCGAGGCCGGACCCGGCCTTCTTGCCCCACATCGCCACCTTCCACAGGCGGGCGATCTCCTCGTCCGGGGCGCCCGAGCGCAGGGCGGCGCGCAGGTCGGACTCCTCGGTGGCGAAGAGGCAGGTGCGGATCTGGCCGTCGGCCGTGAGGCGCGTACGGTCGCAGGCTCCGCAGAAGGGGCGGGTGACCGAGGCGATGACGCCGACGGTGGCCGGGCCGCCGTCGACGACCCAGCGCTCGGCCGGGGCGGAGCCGCGCTCCTCGGACCCTTCTTCGGTGAGCGTGAAGCGGGTGCGCAGGGATTCCAGGATGTCACCGGCGGTGATCATGCCGTCGCGCTTCCAGCCGTGCTGGGCGTCGAGGGGCATCTGCTCGATGAAACGGAGCTCGTACTCGTTCTCGACGGCCCAGGCCAGCAGGTCGGGGGCCTCGTCGTCGTTGAGTCCGGGCATCAGGACCGCGTTGACCTTGACGGGGGTGAGGCCGGCGTCGCGGGCGGCGGCCATGCCCTCGATGACGTCCTTGTGGCGGTCGCGCCGGGTCAGGGTCTTGAAGACCTCGGGCCGCAGGGTGTCCAGGGAAACGTTCACCCGGTCCAGGCCGGCGGCCTTGAGGGCCTGGGCGGTGCGCTTGAGGCCGATGCCGTTGGTGGTCAGCGACATCTTGGGGCGGGGCTCCAGGGCCGCGCACTGCTCGACGATCCCGACGAGGCCGGGACGCAGCAGCGGCTCGCCGCCGGTGAAGCGCACTTCCTTGATCCCGAGCTGGGTGACCGCGATGCGGATCAGGCGGACGATCTCGTCGTCACTGAGCAGATCCGACTTGCCGAGCCACTGCAGACCCTCCTCGGGCATGCAGTACGTACAGCGCAGATTGCACCGGTCGGTGAGCGAGACACGCAGGTCAGTGGCCACGCGGCCGTAAGTGTCGAGAAGCACTGTGAGCCCCCTCCCCTGTCCGGTTTGTAGAGGTTTACGCCATAGCGGATGAGATTACGAGCGCTACTGACGAGCCTACGCGAAGCCCGTGACATGTAGGGGTGCCCGAACGAACGAGACGAGGCGTGACCGTGTCGTAGGGACATACGACACGGCCACGCTCGGTGTTCGGAGCATCTCGCTGCGGCGCAGGGTGTCAGTGCGCGCCGGTTCCGGTGAGCGAGCGGACCTCTAGCTCGGCGAACTTCTGCGGGTCTGCCTTCTCCTTGGAGAGGACCGTTCCCAGCCATCCCAGCAGGAAGCCGAGCGGGATGGAGATGATGCCGGGGTTCTCCAGGGGGAACCAGTAGAAGTCGGCGCCCTTGAACATCGAGGTGGGCTTGCCGGAGACGACCGGCGAGAAGAGCACCAGGACGACCGAGGAGATCAGGCCTCCGTAGATGGACCACAGGGCGCCCTGGGTGGTGAAGCGCTTCCAGAAGAGGCTGTAGAGGATCGTCGGCAGGTTGGCGGACGCGGCGACCGCGAAGGCCAGGGCGACGAGGCCGGCCACGTTGAGGTCGCGGGCCAGGGCGCCGAGTCCGATGGCCACGGCTCCGATGACCACGGTCGACCAGCGGGCCGCCCGTACCTCTTCCTTCTCGGTGGCCTTGCCCTTGCGGATCACGTTGACGTAGATGTCGTGCGCGAAGGACGAGGAGGAGGCCAGCGTCAGGCCCGCGACGACCGCGAGGATCGTGGCGAAGGCCACCGCCGAGATCACGGCGAGCAGCACCGCTCCCCCGGTGGAGCCCGAGCCGCCGCCGATCTCCTGGGCGAGCAGCGGGGCCGCGGTGGTGCCGGCCTTGTTGGAGGCGATGATGTCGGCCCGCTTGAGCAGGGCCGCGGCGCCGAAGCCGAGGACGATCGTCATCAGGTAGAAGGCGCCGATGATGCCGATGGCCCAGTTCACGGACTTGCGGGCGGCCTTGGCCGTGGGAACCGTGTAGAAGCGGATCAGGATGTGCGGCAGGCCGGCGGTGCCCAGGACCAGGGCGAGGCCGAGCGAGAGGAAGTCCAGCTTCGAGAGCGAGTCCTTGCCGTACTTCAGGCCCGGCTCCAGGAACTTGACACCCTGCCCGCTGTTGTCGGCGGCCTGGCCCAGCAGGTCCGAGATGTTGAAGCTGAACTTCCACAGGACCAGGAAGGTGATCAGCAGCGTGCCCGCGATCAGCAGCACGGCCTTGATCATCTGGACCCAGGTGGTGCCCTTCATCCCGCCGATGGTGACGTAGAGGATCATCAGGACGCCGACCAGCGAGACGATCACGACCTTGCCGAAGTCGCTGGTGATGCCGAGGAGCAGCGAGACGAGCACGCCGGCGCCGGCCATCTGGGCGAGCAGGTAGAAGATCGAGACCACGATGGTGGAGGTGCCCGCGGCGGTGCGTACGGGGCGCTGGCGCATCCGGTACGCGAGTACGTCGCCCATCGTGTAGCGGCCGGAGTTGCGCAGCGGCTCGGCGACCAGGAGCAGGGCCACCAGCCAGGCGACGAGGAAGCCGATCGAGTAGAGGAAGCCGTCGTAGCCGAAGAGCGCGATGGCTCCGGCGATGCCGAGGAAGGACGCGGCGGACATGTAGTCGCCGGAGATGGCCAGGCCGTTCTGGAATCCGGTGAACTGGCGGCCGCCCGCGTAGAAGTCGGCGGCGTCCTTGGTCTGGCGTCCGGCCCAGACCGTGATGGCCAGGGTGGCGACGACGAACAGCCCGAACAGGGTGATGATCAGCGGGCGGTGCTCGGAGGCGCCGGCGGCGGTGGTCGTGCCCGCCGTGGCCGCCCCGGCGACCGCCACGTACAGCGGGGCGCTCATTCGCCCGCCTCCATCCTTGCCTTGATGGCCGAGGCCTTGGGGTCGAGCTGGGCCGCCGCGTGGCGCGAGTACAGCCAGGCGATGAGGAAGGTCGTCGCGAACTGGCCGAGGCCCAGGACGAGCGCGACGTTGATGTTGCCGAAGAGCTTCGTCCCCATGAAGCCGCCCGCGTAGTTGGAGAGCAGCACGTAGAGCAGGTACCAGGCGATGAACGCCACGGTGAGCGGGAAGGCGAAAGAGCGGTGGGCGCGGCGCAGTTCCGCGAACTCCGCGCTCTGCTGGACGCGTACGAACTCCTCGGCCGCGGGGGTCGCCGGCGGCGCTCCCGGACTGCCCGGAGGCGGCGCTGCTTCGGTGGTCACGGGGGACTCTCCTTGTGACGCGGGGGCGGTGGGGATGACGGACAAAACAACCTCCGTGGGGGGACGGTGGTGCCGATCCCCCTGTCAACGGCACGTCCGGCGCGTCGGGGTGGTTCAACACCTGTTTGTTTCTTTGGGAACTGATTCCTCGAACTAATGGCGCAGACGGGCACAGAAACGCTAAGTTCGCCTGTCATGAACCCGTCCGTCGCGACCGCGCCCGGACGGCTTTTTCAAAGATGATCTGGAGAACCCATGGCTCATCTGGGATCCGGCCGCCGGCGTGCTCTCGCCGTACCGGTCGGCCTGGCGCTCACCGCCTCGCTCGCCTTCCTGCCCTCGGTCTCGGCTTCAGCCGCACCGCTGAGCACGACGGCGGACGCGGCTGCGACCTCTACGGCCGGGACGACCGGCCCGAAGCTGTCGTACGTGGCGAACTTGAGGACCTTTGCCACGGTGACGGCGGCGAAGAAGGCCATCGAGCGGGCCGGTGGAACGGTGGTGACGGCCTATGAGCAGATAGGCGTGGTCGTCGCACACTCCCAGAACCCCGACTTCGCCAAGCAGCTGCGCGCCAACCGCGGTCTGTTCGACTCGGTCGGCGCCACCCGTACGGCCCCCCTCTCGGCGGTGCAGACCACCGACGAGGGCGCGACGCAGCAGCTGAGCGCGGCGGACGCCGCCAAGGCCGCAGCGGCGGCCCAGGAGGGTCAGGAGCCGCTGGAGTCCAACCAGTGGGACCTGCGGACGATCAAGGCCGATCAGGCTCACAAGATCAACGATGGCAGCCAGAACGTCACTGTGGGCGTCATCGACACGGGTGTCGACGACACTCACCCCGACATCGCGCCGAACTTCTCCAAGGAGCAGTCGGCCAACTGTGTCGGCGGCGTCGCGGACACCAGCGAGGGCGCCTGGCGTCCGTACGCGGACGGCAGCGACCACGGCACGCACGTGGCCGGCACCATCGCGGCCCCGCGCAACGGCCTCGGCATCAGCGGGGTCGCGCCGGGCGTCAAGGTCGCCGGCATCAAGGTGAGCGAGCCCGGCACCAGCCTCTTCTACACCGAGGCGGTCGTCTGCGGCTTCATGTTCGCCGCCGAGAAGGGGATCGAGGTGACCAACAACAGCTACTACGTCGACCCCTGGCTCTACAACTGCAAGGCGGACGAGGACCAGAAGGCGCTGGTGGAGGCCATCGGCAGGGCCACCAAGTACTCGGAGCGCAAGGGCACGCTGCACGTGGCCTCGGCGGGCAACTCCAACCACGACCTGGCCGGCGACTCGATCGCCGACGACACCAGCCCGAACGACACCACCCCGGTGCCGCGCACCATCGACCCGAGCGTCTGCTTCGACCTGCCCACCCAGCTCCCGGGCGTGGTCACGGTGTCGGCGACCGGTGACAAGGGTCTGCGCTCGTACTACTCCAGCTACGGCCTCGGAGTCGTCGACGTCGCCGCCCCCGGTGGCGACAAGTGGCAGGTCCCGGCCACCCCGGACGCCAACGGCCGCGTGCTGTCGACGATCCCGGGCGGCGGCTACGGCTACAAGCAGGGCACCTCGATGGCCGCCCCGCACGTCGCCGGTGTCGCGGCGCTCCTCAAGAGCGCCCACCCGTACGCCACGCCCGCGATGCTCCAGGCGCTGCTCAAGGGCCAGGCCACCAAGGCCGACTGCCCCTCGCAGATCTACAACTCCGCAGGCACCCTGATCGACGCCACCACCTGCGAGAGCAGCTGGGGCCGGACGGGCTACTACGGCTACGGCGTGGTCGACGCGCTGAAGGCCGTCAAGTAAGCCGGCTGAAGCGCTGAACCACTGAAACACTGAAGAACAGAAGGGCCGGGCGGGGAACATCCCGCCCGGCCCTTCCGTTCGTTCGATCCCTGCCGTCAGGGCTTGATCATGACCTTCAGCGCGCTGCGGTCGTCCATCGCCCGGTAGCCGTCCGGGACCTCGTCCAGGGTGACGGACCGGTCGAAGACGGGCGACGGGTCGATCGCACCGCTGAGCACGTCCGCGAGCAGCTCGGGGATGTACGCGCGGACCGGCGCGACACCGCCGCGCAGGGTGAGGTTGCGGTCGAACATGACACCGAGGTCGAGGCCGGTGCCGCTGCCGTGCGGGACGCCGACGTAGCCGATGGCCCCGCCGTCGCGGGCGATGTTCACGGCGGTGCGCATGGACATCTCGGTGCCGACCGCCTCGATGACCGAGTGGGCGCCCTGGCCGCCGGTGAGCTCGCGCACGGCCGCCTCGGCGGCCTCGCCGCGCTCGGCGACGACGTCGGTGGCCCCGAAGAGCTTCGCGATGTCCGTACGGGCGGTGTGGCGGCCCAGTGCGATGATCCGCTCGGCGCCCAGGCGCTTGGCGGCGAGGACGCCGCACAGACCGACCGCGCCGTCGCCGACGACGGCGACGGTGGAGCCCTTGCGGACGCCCGCGCCGAGCGCGGCGTGGTGGCCGGTGCCCATGACGTCGGACAGCGCGAGGAGCGCGGTCAGCAGGTGGTCGTCGGAGACGGCGTCGGCGGGCAGCTTCACGAGCGTGCCGTCGGCGTGCGGGACGCGGACGGCCTCGCCCTGGCCGCCGTCGTGGCCGACCGAGCCCCAGAAGCCGCCGTGCTCGCAGGAGGTGTACAGACCCTCGGTGCAGTAGTCGCAGGTGCCGTCGGACCACATGAAGGGGGCCACGACGAGGTCGCCGGCGCGCAGGCCGGAGACGGCGGAGCCGGTCTCCTCGACGACGCCGAGGAACTCGTGGCCGATCCGCTGGCCCGGCTGCCGCTTGGCCACGCCCTGGTAGGCCCAGAGGTCGCTGCCGCAGATGCAGGCACGCAGGACGCGGACGACGGCGTCCTCGGGGCGCTGGATCGCAGCGTCGGGCACCTCCTCCACGCGGATGTCGTGCGGGGCGTGGATGACGGTGGCGCGCATGGTGGTGCAGTCCTCCGGCTAGGAAATGGTTGAGCCCTGTAGGGCCTCCCTACCGTACGCCCGCTCCGGCGCGAGTGCTCCCGTGGCCAGCAGGTACTGGGCCGCCACGTAGGTCGCCATGACCCAGAAGTCGGGGCGGGGCAGCTGGGGCCACTCGGCGACCCCTGTGGCGATGAGGGTGTCGGAGAGCAGGAACAGCGCCCCGCCGAGCCCGGCCCGCCGCCCCAGGGCGCTGGAGCGGTAGGCCATGGCGGTGAGCAGCAGGCTGTACCCGGCGACCGGGATCCGCAGCTCCGCGGGCAGGTCGCCCCAGAGCAGCGTGACGGTGGACAGGAGCGCGGCGGCGTACGCGGCCCCGAGCAGGGGGCCCGTCCGGCGGCGGCCGAACAGCACGAGGTAGCAGACGTGCCCGGCGGCGAAGGAGCCCATGCCGATCAGGAAGGCGGGATCGGCGTCGAAGAGCAGGGCCAGGTCCCCGCCCCAGCCGAACAGCAGGGCCGCGATCAGCAGGCGGGGGGCGCGGCGGGTGATCACGTAAACAACGAGCAGCGGCATCAGCAGCGGCTTGGCGATGAGGTGCCCGGTGTGCCAGTCCGCCAGCAGGGATCCGAGGTCCACGGCGGTGGCGGCCGCGAAGGCGACGAGCAGCGCCCTGGTGGCGGGGCCGGAGCCCGGGGGGACGGCGGGGCGCGCCCAGGAGGGCGTACGGGACTGCGCGCGATCGGTGGACCCGGCGGCGCTCACGCGGCGTGCTCCGGGGCGGGCGCGGACGCGGACGCCTCGGCGGGGGCGGCCTGCGCGGGCTGCCCTGCCTGCGCCGGCTGCCAGCCGGGGCCGCCGAAGACGCGTCCGGCGCGCTCGCGCCAGGTGGTGGCCCCGCGTACGTCCCGGGCGATGGAGGCGTACTCGTGGGTGGCGACGCGCAGCGGGTTGTAGGTCTCGATGTTCTTGGTGAGGCCGAAGACGGGCTTGTCCGTCTCCCCCACCCAGGAGCCGAACATCCGGTCCCAGACGATCAGGATGCCGCCGAAGTTCCGGTCCAGGTAGCCGCCCTGGGAGGCGTGGTGGACGCGGTGGTGGGAGGGCGAGTTGAAGACGAACTCGATGGGCCGGGGCAGTTTGCCGATGCGCTCGGTGTGGATCCAGAACTGGTAGACGAGGTTGACCGAGTAGCAGAACGCGATGGCGGCCGGGTGCACGCCGAGCGCGATCATCGGGAGGTAGAACGGCCAGGAGGTGGCGCTGGTCCAGGGCTGGCGCAGGGCGGTGGTGAGGTTGAACTTGCGGCTGCTGTGGTGGACGACGTGGCAGGCCCACAGGATCCGGATCACGTGGTGGCCGCGGTGCTGCCAGTAGTAGAGGAAGTCCTGGGCGAGCAGCATCAGCGGAACGGTCCACCACAGGACGGGGACGCGCAGCGGGGTGAGCTCGTAGACCGCGGTGTAGATCGCGACGATCGGGATCTTCCAGAGGAAGTCGAAGCCGAGGCTGCCGATCCCCATGCCGAGGCTGGTGACGGCGTCCTTGGTCTCGTACCCGGCGGCGTCCTCGTCGGGATGGATGCGATAGCTCACCAGCTCTATGACGGTGAGCAGGACAAAGGCGGGTATGGACCACAGCACGACATCGGGCAGGTTCGGCATGTCCGCACCATAGAGGCGGGTTCGGGGGCTCGGCTAGGGGTTGTTACCGATCGGTATCCATCGGTGTTACCGACGGTTCACGAGATGCTTCCCGGTGAGGGTGTCCGGGCCAAGGGGAGGGCATGGGGATGGGGTACGAACCGGGTTTCGAGGGGATCGCCTTGGAGGCGGCGGACGCCGTGGCGCGGGCGCTGGCCAGGGCCCGGCCGCCGGGGGGAATCCGGATCAGGCCGGTGCGGGAGAACGGCCCCGACCTGCTGCGCCGCGCGAACAGGCTGATCGCCCTGCTGACGGAGGCGAGCGCGGGGCTGGACGAGCCCGACCGCTCCGCGGCGGTGGCCGCCGTCGGCCGGGCGTTCGCCGCGCTCGGCCCGAAACAGGCCGGGGCCCTCGTCACGGCCGCCCACGACCCCTCGGCCGTCCCCGTGCCCCCGCCGCCCGCGGAACTGACCCCCGCGGCGGAGGCCGCCTACCGGGAGCTGTTCGTGCTGTGCCTCGGCGGCCGGACCGCCGAGGACGGGAGCTCCGCCCGGGGCGAGGACCCCCGCGCCGCGAACGACCCCCGGGCCACGGACGACCCCCGCGCCGCAGCCGACGCGGAGGCCGCCGCGGCCTTCGAGGAGCAGTACGCCCGGTACGTCGCCGGGGCCCAGGGGCGGGTCCAGCTGTACGGCCTGACGCTCAGCCAGGACCGCCAGGACTGGTCGCTGGACCTGGCCTACATCAGCCTCGCGGTCAGCGGCGGGGAGTTCCTCGAAGAGCCGGGCCTGCAGAGCTCGGTGAAGGCCGAGGTGGCGCTCAACGCGACGGAGCGCGTGCTGCTGCGCGGCCCGGCCGGCTCGGGCAAGAGCACCCTCGTGAAATGGCTGGCCCTCAATGCGGCCCGGAACAGCTTCGGACCCCAGCTGCCGGACTGGAACGGCCTGGTCCCCTTCGTCCTGCCGCTGCGCTCCTTCAACTCCCCCGCCGGCCTGCCCCGGCCGCAGGACTGGCTCGGCGCGACCGGGGTCCCGCTCCTGCCTCCGGAGGGCTGGATCACCGGACTCCTCGCCTCCGGGCGGGCCCTGGTGCTGATCGACGGAGTGGACGAGGTTCCTCCGCGGCTGCGCGACAGGACCGAGTCCTGGCTGCGGGCCCTGCTCACCGAGTACCCGCAGGCCCGCTTCGTGGTCACCACCCGCCACTCGGCCGTACCCGAGGACTGGCTGGCCGCCCACGGTTTCACCTCCCTCGCCCTGCTGCCGATGGACCGGGACGACGTCGGCGCCTTCATCACGCACTGGCACGCCTCCGCCCGGGCGGAGGCGCACGGCCAGGGCGAGGGGCCGGAGCGCGACCTGCTCGACCGGTACGAGAAGGCCCTCCTGGAGGCCGTGGGATCGCGCCGGGACCTGGGCAGGCTGGCGACGAACCCGCTCATGTGCGCCCTGCTCTGTGCACTGAACCGGGACCGCCGGATGCATCTGCCCCGGGCCCGCAAGGAGCTCTACGACACGGCTCTGGACATGCTGCTGATCCGCCGCGACAGCGAACGGGACATCTCCGGGATCGAGGGCGTCTACCTCAGCCGGGACGAGCAGACCCTGCTGCTCCAGCGGCTGGCGTACTGGCTGATCCGCAACGGACAGGTGGAGGCCTCCGCCGAGGAGGCGATCGGGATGATCGCCTCCTCGCTCGACTCCATGCCCCAGGTCAAGGCGCAGGGCAGCGCGCAGACGGTGTTCCGTCACCTGCTGATCCGCAGCGGGTTGCTCCGCGAGCCGGTACCGGGCTCGGTCCTGTTCGTCCACCAGACCTTCCAGGACTACCTCGGCGCCAAGGCGGCGGTGGAGGCACGGGACTTCGGCGTCCTCGTGCGCAATGCGCACGAGTACACCTGGGACAACGTGGTCCGGATGGCCGTGGGCCATGCCCGTCCCGACGAACGGGCCTATCTGCTACGCGAGTTGCTTGCACGAGCCGATCAGTCGGAGCCCGACCGCAGCCGGCTCGTGCTGCTCGCGGCCGCCTGCCTGGAACACGCGCCGGAGCTGGATCCGGAGGTCCGGCGCGAGGTGACGGCCCGGACGGCGCTCCTGCTGCCCCCTCGCTCCCCGGGCCAGGCCGAGGAGCTGGCCAAGGCCGGGGAGCTGGTACTGGAGCTGCTCCCGGAGCCGGCCGGGCTCGTCGAGGCCGAGGCCGCCGCGACGATCCGTACGGCGGCGCTCGTCGGCGGCGACCGGGCGCTCCAGGTGATCGCGGGCTTCCGGACGGACGACCGCTACGAGGCCGCCCGCGAACTCTCCGACGCCTGGGGGCGGTTCCCCGTGGACGTGTACGCGGACACGGTCCTCGCGGACGCCCCCATGAACACGGCCCACCTGCACGTGCGGACGCCCGGACAGTTACGGGCCCTGGACCGGCTCCGGCACGTCCGCCGGCTGCACGTCACCTGGGACGGCCCGATCCCGCCGGAGCTCGTGCGGCGGCGGGACCTGGAGTCGCTGACCCTGCACCGCAATCCGCGGCTGGCCGATCTGTCCCCGCTGGCCGGGCAGTCCGCGCTGCGGCACCTGGGCGTCCTGGACTGCCCGCAGGTCACCGGGATCGAGGTGGTGGGCGAACTCCGGGCGGACAGCCTCGCCTTCGGCTACCTCCGCGACGACCTCTCGCTCGCCCCGCTGGCGGGCGCGGCCGGCCTGCGCTCGCTGGTCATCGGCTTCGAGCCGGAGCAGCGCCGGATCGGGGACGTCCCCGCAGCGGACTCGCTGACCGCGCTGCACCTGTGGCAGGGCGCCCGCCGGATGACGCTCGACGGGATCGAGCGCTGGCCGCGGGTGGAGAAGCTGACGGTCGCCGGGAGCGGGCAGTACCGGCAGCTGGTGCGCTCGCTGCCGCTCAGGGGACTGACCGCGCTGCAGATCCGGCACGCCGCGCCGGTGTCGGCCGGAGCCCTCCTGCCGTACGAACGCCTCGGCCGGCTCGTGCTGATCCGGTGCGCCCTGGAGGGGTCGCTGGAGGCGCTGCGCGAGTTCCCCGCGCTGCGCCGGCTCGTGCTGAGCGAATGCCTGGGGACCGTGGACCTGTCGCCGCTCGCGCCCGTGGAGCAGCTGGTGATCGAACTGCGCCGGGGCACCCACGTGAGGGGTACCGAGCTGATCCCGCCGGAGCGGCTCGTCCGCAGGGACTGAGCCGCTCCGGCGGGAGCACCCGGAGCACCCGGCGCGCCGGGACCGCCGGGACCCCCGGGTCAGGCGGCCCCGGTGCTACGGGGCGTTCGCGCGCTCCCGGTCACCAGACCCGGACCGAGCCCCCGCGGGCGAAGGCCGGGCTGGTGGCTCCCGGCGGGACCTCCGTCAGGGGCTGCGCGACCTCCGAGACGAGGGGGCCGTGCTTGGCGGCGACCGCGTCCAGGAGGGCGAGGTCGAAGCCGTACACGCGGGCGGCGTTGCCGCCGACCATGGCGGCGACCTCCTCGCGGGGCAGGCCCGCGTAGGCGATGCGCAGGCCCTCGCGGGAGTAGGGCGTGGTGCCCTCGTCGTGGGGGTAGTCGCTGCCCCACATGATCTTGTCGAGGCCGATCCGGTCCCGCAGCGGGACCTCGTGGGGGCGCATGAAGCTCGCTCCCACGAAGCAGTTCTCCCGCCAGACCTCGCTCGGCCCCTTGCCCATGGACTCCGCCAGCCCGGCGCCGAACTTTGCCTCGGCGGTGGCCGAGGCCGCGACCAGGCGGCCGTGGTAGTAGTCCAGCATCTCGATCACGCCCGGGATCCAGCCGGAGCCCTGCTCCGTCAGGACCAGCTTCAGCCCGGGGTTGCGGCGGAAGGCTCCGCCGAAGATGAGGTGCCACAGGGCCCGGTGGGAGAACCAGGTGGTCTCCACCATGAAGACGGCCCGCGCCGCCGGCTCGTCGCCCAGCGGCGGCGAGGCGGAGCCGCCGTGGTGGTTGACCGGGACGTCCAGCTCGTCGCAGACGGCCCAGATCGGGTCGTAGACCTCCGAGTAGAGCTCGGGAACGGTGGAGCCGGGCGGGACGCCGGGCAGCAGGATGCCGCCGGTCAGGCCCGCGTTGCGGGTGCGGCGGATCTCCTTGACCGCCGCGTCCACGTCGTTCAGCAGGATCTGGACCACGCCCGCCCGGCGGCCCGGCGCGTCCGCGCAGAAGTCCGCCAGCCACCGGTTGTGGGCCTGGAGCCCGGCCCAGCGCATCTCGTACTCGGCCGCCGTCGGGGGCTGGGCCATCAGCGAGGCCTTGGGGAAGAACGGCGGGATGGTGTTCGGGAAGAGCACCTCCGCGACGATCCCGTCGGCTTCGAGCTCGGTGAGGCGCCGCTGCGAGTTCCAGTTGCGGTCGGCCGTGTCCGCGAGGAGGTCCTCGTACGGGTTGACGTAGGTCGCGGCCCAGGCGTCGAACTCGGCGTGGTGGCGCTTCTCCAGGTACGGCTTGTAGTCCAGCAGGTCGGCGCCCGCGTGGCAGTCGGCGGAGATGACCGTGTAGCGGTCCTCGGAGTTCGGACTCACGGGTTCACCCCCAGCACCGGGAAGTCGTTGTCGGTCAGCCAGTGCCGGCCCACGTCGCGCGAGCGCGCCCAGGAGGCTTCGACGGCCGCCTGGTCCTCGCTCTGGCCGAGCTCGGCCGGGGTGGGGCCGATGCGGCGGGCGATCGGCGCCAGCTTCTCGGTGTCGAAGCCGAAGACCTCGGCCGCGGCCAGGCCCAGCATCCGGCGGGTCTCCTCGACGGGGATGTCGTGGAAGGTGTTCTTCAGCCAGTTGCGGGTGTTCGGCCAGGTCCCCTCGGGGTGCGGGAAGTCCGAGCCCCACAGGATGTTGTCCACGCCGATCTCGTAGCGCTGGGCCAGCTCGCGCCGCTTGGTGTTGGTGGCGCAGACGAACACCTGCCGGTCCAGGTATTCGCTCGGCGGCCGCTTCAGCTCCTCGAACGGCGAGAGCTTCTTGCCGCCGTGTGCGCCGAGGTAGAGCCGGTCCATGAACCAGAGCTGGTTCGGCAGCCACCAGCAGCCCGACTCGGCGACGCCGAACTTCAGTCCCGGGTGCCGCTCGAAGACCCCGGACCAGAGCAGGAACCACAGCGGGCGGGCCGGCCACCAGGTGACCTCGGAGACGAAGATGCCCAGGTGGTCCCCGTACTCGTGGCGCGGCGAGGAGCCCGAGTGGGTGACGATCGGCATCTGCGTCTCGGCCGCCGCGGCCCACACCGGGTCGTAACGGCGGTCGTGGTAGGGGGCCTTGTCCACCCACATGGCCGGGATCATCAGGGCGCCGAGCCCGGACGCCTTGGCCCGGTATATCTCGGCGACGACCTTGTCTGGATCGCCGGTGATGGGCAGCAGGGCCACCCCGCAGTGCCGCTCGGGGTTCTCCGAGACGAACTCGGCGAGCCACCGGTTGTGCGCCTGGGCGCCGGCCATGCCGAGCTCGGGGTCCTGGTCCCCGGAGAGGCCGAGGCCCACTCCGAAGGGGGCGGCGGTCTGGCTGTCCACGGCGTCGGCGTCGGGGAACACGACTTCGGCGGCCACGCCGTCGCCGTCGAGTTCCTTCAGCCTCTGCGTGACGTCCCAGCCGCCCTTGAGGCCTTCCTCGTGGTCGTGGAACCACTTCTCGGCGAAGGCCTCGTTGCGCACGCCGAGCTTGGTGGCCTCGGCGCGGCGGGCATCGCGCTCGCCGAGGAACTCGTCGAACTGCGGGTGGAAGGCGCTGTCCAGGTAGGGGCGGTACTGCTCGGTGGGCAGCCCCGCGTGACAGTCGGAGGAGATGATCAGGTACGGGTCTTCGTACGCACTCACGATTGAGGCTCCTCAGTCGAGGATGAAGCTTTCCAGGTAGGCGGGGTTGGCGCGGTCGAGCATCGACTGCGACCGGGCGCGGATCTGCCGGTCGCTGTGCTCGCTGTCGGGCAGCATCCAGAAGCGGTCGGCGCGGATGCCGTCGACGACGTGGTCGGCGACGTCCTCGACCGGGGTGAAGTTCACCTCGTGGCCGGCCTGCTTCATCGCGGCCTCGTACTGGTCGAGGCTGCGGTACGGGGACTTGCGCGGGCGCTCCTTGGCGTACCGGTCGGGCCGGTTGCGGTGCGACTCCCACAGCCCGGTGCGCAGCATGTGCGGTCCGGGGAAGAGCACGGAGGCGCCGATGGCCGCGCCCTCGGCCTTGAGGTGGGCGTAGAGCGACTCGGTCATGGTGACCACGGCCGCCTTGGTCACCGCGTAGACCGAGGCGGTGGGCAGCGGGGCGATGCCGCCGTCGCCGGAGGAGGTGTTGACGATGTGGCCGGGGCCGCCGGCCACGATCATGCGGGGGACGAAGGCCTGGATGCCGTGGAAGACGCCCCAGACGTTGACGGAGAAGGCCCATTTCCAGTCGTTGGGCTCGTGCTCCCACATGCGGCCCTCGGCTCCGGAGCCGACGCCGGCGTTGTTGCAGAGGACGTGCACGGCGCCGAAGGTCTCGTAGGCGGCGTCGGCGAGGGAGATCACGGAGTCGCGGTCGCTGACGTCGACGAGTTTGGCGAGCACCTCGGCGCCGTCGGCGGCGAGTTCGTCGGCGGCCTTGCGCAGGGCGCCCTCCTCCACGTCGGCGAGGACCACCTTCAGCCCCTCGGCGGCGAAGCGGCGGGCCATGGCGAGGCCGATGCCGCTCGCGGCTCCGGTGACCACGGCCACCTGTCCCGGTTCGAGTCGCATCAGACGCTCCCCTCGGGCGGTCCGTCGAGGATCTGCATGGGGTCGTCGTAGCGCTGGTGGATGTACGGGAGCAGGGCCTGGGCGCTGACCCGCTCGACGACCTTGCCCCGCTGGTCGGTGGTCTTCTCGCCGATGGTGAGCTCGACGAGGCGGCGTACGGGGAGATCGGCGATCGGATCGAACATCGACTCCCGGAGCACCACGTCGCCGGTGATGTGCTCCAGCTTGCGGACCTTCTCGTTGCGGGTGCAGTGCACCAGCACCGGATCGGCGTCGAAGCCCGAACCGTCCACCGCGGGGAGGAACTTGAAGTAGAAGTCGGTCTTCACGGTGGGCTCGGGCAGCGGCAGCTCGCGGTCCACGGCGCCGCGCACCTCCACGAAGGCGATCCCGTGCCGGGCGAGCGAGGCCCGGACGACCAGGCCCTCGCGCTCGACGGTGATCTCGCCGAGCTTCTTCGGCTCACCGAAGACCTCGCGGCCTCCGATCAGGGCGCGCTCCATGCTCATCGGCATGACCAGCGGGTACCAGCCCTCGACCCCGTCGTGCTGGGCGGCGACGGCCACCGAACCGGCGCCGAGCGGGTAGCCGGGCAGGTCCACCTTGCTGATGTTGGCCCGCACCAGGGGCCGCTCGGTGGGCTTCAGCGGCGGTGGCAGGACCGCCGCCACCACGTCCGGGTCGGTCTCCCAGACGGCCACCACGCCGGTGGACCAGATGTCGGGGAGCTTGGAACTCTTCTCGCGCGAAGCGGCGATCTCGGCCTCGGTGCGCGCTCCGTACCGTACGCGTGCCATCTATCGCACCATCCTTCGTCTAGGACGCAGTCGGTTCTGACGCAGCTGGTTCTGTAACACAGTTACACCGGGACCGATGAAGGGTAAAGACCCCTGCACGCACCTGATCTGACGGATCGACAGAAAGTTGGGACGGACAGATGGCCAGAACCACGCTGACCCGCGCGGAGGTACTGGACGCCGCCGCCTCCCTCGTCAAGCAGCACGGCCCGGCCGCCCTCACCATGCGCAAGCTCGCCGCCGAACTGGGCACCGCGGTGACCTCCATCTACTGGCACGTCGGCAACCGCGAATCACTGCTCGACGCCCTCGTGGAGCGGACCGTGGAGGAGATGGGCGCCATCCGGCCGGTCGGCCGCAACCCCGGCGACCGCATCGTCTCGGTCGCCCGGATCCTGCGCCGCGAGCTGCGCGAGCGCCCGCACCTGATCGCGATGGTCCACGAGCGCGGGCTCACCGACCGGATGTTCCTGCCCGCCCAGCAGGCCCTGGTCCACGAGGTGCACGCGGCGGGTCTGCGCGGGACCCGGGCCGCGGACGCGGTGCGCGCGATCCAGTTCCAGATCATCGGCTTCGTCCTGGTCGAGCGCAATCGCGAACGCTCCCCCGCCCAGTCCCCCGCCGAAAGCGAGCTCTGGGACCCGGCCGACGCCCCCCACGACCCCCCGCTGGCCCGCGCACTGGCCCGGCCGGTCGATCCTGAGCGGCTGTTCCAGCTGACCCTGAGGGCCCTGGTCCGGGCCCTGCTGGCGCCACCGGCCGGGTAACCGGCTTGCCGGCGCGCGGGGGCACGTGGTGGGATCTGCCCCACGGGGGCGGCTCCCCGGCGTGCATCCTCTCCCTTTCACGGAAAGTCCGCGCGCCTTCTCTCCGCCCCCGTTTTCCGTTCGCGGAGGGAAACCAGGACCGTGCCCGTCACCCGATCCACCGAAGAGCTCATGCTGCGCCGGCTCCGGACCGTCTACCTCGACCGGCCGTCGGCCGCCGCTTCGCCCGGGACCGAGGGGGTCCGCCCGCTGGAGGGCGAACTCCTCGAACGCGGCCACACCGTGAGCCGCGAGCTGTACGCCGCGCTGGCCGTCCTCGCGCCGACCGATCTCGCCGAGGAGCGCTCGCGCCTGCTGGCGCTGGCCGACGGGCTCGCGGATGCCGGCCAGGGGCCCCGGCCGGCCTTCCGCCGCTTCCCCTTCTCCATCCCGCGCGACACCGAGCACTGGTACACCGACCGCGTCCTGACCCTCCTGCGCCGGGACCCCGTCCGGCCGTGCGCCCTCTGCGCCGGGACCCGGCCGGTGCGCGCCCTCGCCCCGTGCGCCCACCTCGTCTGCGGCTCCTGCCGGGACGGCGCCGACCACGGCGCCTGCCCCGTCTGCCTGCACCCCGTCGATCCGGCCGGGCCCTTCCTCTCCGTTTCCACGGAGGTCCCCCCTTCTACGGAGCACCGCGCGCCCGACAGCGACGGGGCCGGGATCCCGCCCGGCCCGCTCCGGCTGCTGCGGCTCGGCACCGACCCCGCGGCCGACGCCGCCCGGGTGCTGGCCCCTCTGCTCGCCCGGTCGGCCCCGCTGTCCCCCGAGGACCGGGCCGACCTGCCGCTGCTGCTGCGGCTGGCCCCGGCCGGGTTCGACTGGCTGCCCGCGCGGATCCCCGTACCGCAGACCCTGGCGCTGGTCCTGGCCGGCCTGCTGACCGGGCCCGCCCCGCGGGAGGCCGTACTGCCGCTGCTCGCCGGGCGGTTGACCAGCGCC
Organism: Streptomyces sp. NBC_00193; assembly: GCF_026342735.1. Lineage (GTDB taxonomy): Bacteria > Actinomycetota > Actinomycetes > Streptomycetales > Streptomycetaceae > Streptomyces > Streptomyces stoeckheimensis. The sequence continues at coordinate 5,035,216 of NZ_JAPEMM010000001.1, read as the reverse complement.
ACCGACGTGCTGCGGCTCCTCGCCGCGCTGTCCGGCGGGGATCCCGGGCTGCTCGCGCCCGCGTCGGCACGGTTCCGCTCCCCCGCGCGGCCGCTGCGCCGCGCGCTGCTCGGCGTGCTCGACGCCCTGCCCGCTCCCGGCCTGGTCGAGGAGCTGTTGCGGTATCCGACCGCCTGGAAGCGGGCCGCCGAGACCCTGCACCCGTTCGAGCGGTACGCCAGCAGCCCCCGGGCGGCGATGGCCTTCGCCGTGCTGCGGGGCACCGTCCTGTCCGGCGCCCTGGGGGCGGCCCTGCGGGAATGCGCCGCCGCCCATCCCGACGCCGTACGCGTGGAGGGGAACCGGCTCCGGCCCGCGACCTGGGCCGGGCGACTGGAACAGGCACTCGCCGGTGCGGACCCCGCAGCTGCCGCGGCGGTGGCCGGGGAACGCCCGGAGGAACTCGTCCTGCGCCTCGACCACCTGCTGCGCCTGCACACCGGCGACCGCCTGGTCCCCGAGCTGGCGCGGGAGCTGGCCCGCGCGCTCCCCGCCGTCGGCGCGGGGCCGCTCCTCGCCGCGCTCGGGGCCCTGCGCGGACGCGTCTCGGAGCGGACCGGCTCGCGGCGCGTGTTCTTCCCCAAGGGCCCGGCGGGCCACACCCGGTCCGTGACGGAGGACCGCCCTCCACTTCCCGTCCCGCTCGTCAGGGAGGCCTCGGCCCTGCTGGAAGCGGAGGTGGTGCGCCGGTTCGCCCGCACCGAGCGGGAGCCGTACGAGCTGGCCGTCCTCGATTCCGGGCTCGCCGAACTGCCCGTGCCCTCCGGGGAGCAGGCCCGCGCGGGGGCTCCGGTCGCCGTGCCCCGGGGCAGCTTCCTCGCGCTGCCCGCGGGCCGGGAGCTGCGGCTGTTCCTGCACTGGAGCGAGGCCCGGAACCAGGTGGCGCATCTGGACCTGGCGGTGGCCTTCTTCGACGCGGACTGGAAGTTCACCGGCCTGTGCGACCGCGACCGCCCGGTGTACGGGAGGCCCGGCGCGGGCGCCGTGCACGCGGGCGGCCACGGCTGGGCTCCCGTACCGGTGGCTGCACGGGAGGGGGAAACGGAGTACGTCGACCTGGACCCGGCGGGCCTCGCCGAGCGCGGGGACGCGTACGCGGTGGCCCTGGTGTCCGGCTACAGCGGGGTGCCGTTCGAGGAGCTGGCGCGCGCCTGCACCGGGTTCGCGGCCCGGCCCTCGGACGACCCGCGGGCGTCTCCCGACGGCTCGCGCGCCTCTCCGGGCGATCCGTCCACGGCCGGCCGGCGCTTCGACCTGAGCGGCCCCGCGACGCGGGCCCGGGTGCCGGTGGTCGTGGACCTGGCCGCACGGCGAGCTCTGTGGGCGGACCTGCACCTCCCGCCGTCGGGCGACTTCGAGAGCGTCACCCCGCGCGCCGACCGGGTCGCGGCCGTGGCCTCGGACACATGGGCGCACTTCGCCTCCGGCACCCGCACCACCCTGTGGGACCTCGCCGTGTGGCGGGCGGCGGCTCGCACCCGTGAGGTGGCGGTGATCCGGCGGGCCACCGAGAGTTCGGCCACCGGCGAGGTGTGGCTCTACCGGGCCGCGGACGGCGAGGAACCGGCCGTCTTCGCCGCCCGGATCGCCGCCCTGGAGCAGCCCGAGGAGCGCCGGCCCCGCGCCGACGCCGACGCGGAGGCCGCCGAACTGGCTGCCGGGAAGCGTGCGTTCCTCGCGCTGACCTGCGCGAGCGTGGCCCCCGAAGGGGGTTCGGGCACGGCCTGCCGGCTCTTCCCCGGGCCGGCCGAAGTGCCCGGGTCCTTCGCCCGGGTGACGGCCGGGGACCTCGTGGCGGAGCTGGCCTGAAAGGCCGTAGGGCTTCGAGTGTCGGCGCGGGCCGATATCCTCTGTGACCATGCTCGCCGACCGTACGACCGCAGAGACGATGTGGCCGACCGCGTACCCACAGGGGTACGCGGTCGTCGACGTGGAGACCACCGGGCTCGCTCGCGACGACCGGATAATCTCCGCCGCCGTCTACCGGCTCGACGCTCAGGGCAACGTCGAGGACCACTGGTACACGCTGGTCAACCCGCTCCGGGACCCCGGGCCCGTGTGGATCCACGGTCTGACCAGCGACATGCTCCAGGACGCGCCGCTCTTCAAGGACATCGCCGAGGAGTTCGCGAGCCGGCTCGCGGACCGGGTGCTGGTCGCGCACAACGCGATCTTCGACTGGCAGATGATCGCCCGCGAGTACGCGCGGGCCGCGGTCACGGCGCCGGTGCGCCAGCGGCTGTGCACCATCGCCCTGTCGAAGGAACTGAACCTCCCGCTGCCCAACCACAAGCTGGAGTCGCTCGCCGCGCACTTCGGCGTGGTCCAGCAGCGCGCCCACCACGCGCTCGACGACGCCCGGGTCCTCGCGGAGGCCTTCCGCCCGTCCCTGCACGCGGCCGCGCGGGACAACGTACGACTGCCCCTGCTGGAATGCCGAGCGCTGACGGAGTGGTCGGACACCCCCGCCGCCCCGCGCGTCGGGTACCAGGCCTCGTACGGGGCGGGCGGTGGGAATGCCGGGTCCAGCTGGCGGCCCTCGCGCAAGCGGCCGCCGTGCCCGTACCCGAACCCGGGGCGGTGGGCGGACGGCACCCCGCTCAAGCAGGGCATGCGGATCGCGTTCTCGGGTGACACCTCGGTGGACCGGGAGCTGCTGGAGGACCGCGCCGTGGAGGCCGGCCTGCACGTCGCGACGAGCCTGTCCCGGCTCACGAGCCTGCTCGTGACGAACGACCCGGACTCCTCGACCTCCAAGACGGTGAAGGCGAAGTCCTTCGGAACCCCCGTCGTCGACGAGGCGGCCTTCACCCAGCTGCTGCGGGACGTGGCTCCGGCGCAGGACTGACCCCGGGGAGGTTCGGGGGACGGACGTCGGGCCGGACGTCGGAACGGGCCTCGGGCCGGACGTCGGGCCTCCCGTCGGACCGGACGTTGGGCCGGCCGGGTGCACGCTCGGCGACTCACCCCGGTGGATCTTGTTCCGGCGGTCCGCCCTGCGCAGCATGCCGCGCATGGCACGTTGCGAAGTCTGCGGGAACGATTACGGCATGTCCTTCGAAGTACACGCACAGGGTGCTGTGCACGTCTTCGACTGCTTCTCCTGCGCCATTCACCGCATGGCGCCCATCTGCGAGCACTGCCGGGTCCAGATCATCGGGCAGGGCGTCGAGGTCGAAGGACAGTGGTTCTGCGGAGGGCACTGCGCCCGCGCGGAGGGGAAGGTGGGCATCACCGACCGCGTCTGATTCCCGTCCCGCCCTCACCGGGTCCCCCTCCGCTCCTCCCCTCCGCTCCCCTCCGCCACGACCCCGGACGGCCACCCGGCCGCCGGGGTCCTCGCCGCTGGGGGTACCGTCGTGGGCGTGTACCGCTTTGTGCTGACCCGGCAGTGGGTGTGCCTCACCCTCATCGGCCTCGCCCTGATCCCCGCGATGATCAAGCTGGGGTTCTGGCAGTTCCACCGTCATGAGCACCGTGTCGCGCAGAACCAGCTGATCGACGCGAACCTGCGGGCGAAGCCGGTCCCCATGACCGAGGTCACCTCCCCCGGCCACGTCGTCCCGCGCGCCGACTACTGGCGTGCCGTGACCGCCACCGGTACGTACGAATCCGCGCACGAGGTCGTCGTACGGATGCGCACCGACAACGACGACAAGGTCGGCTTCCACGTCCTGACCCCGCTGGTCCTCTCCGACGGCCGGGTGGTCCTGGTCAACCGGGGCTGGGTGCAGGGCGGCGACGACCCGCGCGCCTACCCGCCGGTGCCGGCCGCGCCCTCCGGCGAGGTCACGGTCACCGGGCGGCTGAAGGCCGACGAGACCAGCGGCGGCAGCGGCATCAAGGACCGCAAGGGCCTGCCGGACCGCCAGGTGATGCTGATCAACAGCGCACAGCAGGCTCAGTACCTGGGCAAGCCCGTCCTCGGCGGCTACCTGGAACTCACCTCCCCGGTCCCGGCCGACGGCAAGCCCGAGGTGGTCGGCGAGCCCGACCACGACTCGATCGGGCCGCACATGGCGTACGCCATTCAGTGGTGGCTGTTCACCTTCGCGGTGCCGGTGGGCTGGATCGTGCTCGTACGGCGCGAGAAGCGCGACCGCGAGGCGGCGGCCGCCGCCGAGGCCGCCGCCTCCGAGCGGGAGCCGGTGGCGACCGCGTAGCGTGTCGGGCATGGATCTTGGACTGAAGGACCGTGTCTACGTAGTCACCGGCGCCACCAGGGGCCTCGGCTACGCATCCGCCCGCGAACTCACCGCCGACGGCGCGAAGGTGGTGCTCACCGGCCGGGACGCCGCCCGCGCCGAGGCCGCTGCCAAGGCGCTGGGCCCGAACGCGCTCGGCCTGGCGGCCGACAACTCCGACCCCGGGGCCGCCTCGCGGCTCGTCGCCGCGGCCCGGGAACACTTCGGCCGCCTCGACGGCATCCTCATCAGCGTCGGCGGCCCGGCGCCCGGTTCGGCGGCCGACAACACCGACGAGCAGTGGGCCGCGGCCTTCGAGTCGGTCTTCCTCGGCGCGGTCCGCCTCGCGCGGGCGGCGGCCGCCGAGCTCTCCGACGGCGGGGTCATCGGCTTCGTCCTGTCGGGCTCCGTGCACGAGCCGATCCCGGGCCTCACCATCTCCAACGGACTGCGCCCCGGCCTGGCCGGCTTCGCGAAGTCCCTCTCCGTGGAGCTGGGCCCGCGCGGCATCCGGGTGGTCGGCCTGCTGCCCGCCCGCATCGACACCGACCGGGTCCGCGAGCTCGACGCCCTGTCCGGGGACGCGGACCTCGCGCGCACCCGCAACGAGGCGGGGATCCCGCTGCGGCGTTACGGCACCCCGGAGGAGTTCGGCCGCTCGGCGGCGTTCCTGCTGTCCCCGGCGGCCTCCTACCTGACCGGCGTCATGCTCCCGGTGGACGGCGGCTCCCGGCACGGCTTCTGAGCCGGCCGGTTGATGAGCCGTCCGGCTTCTGAGCCATCCGGTTGATGAGCCGTCCGCCCCGGCTCCGTCTCACGTCACCCGCCGCGCCCGGCGCGGGGTGACGTGGAGGCGGGCCTCCGCCGGGAGGGCCGCGAGCGCCGCCGAGGTGCGGGCCCGGCCCAGCACCGGTCCGGCGAGGGCCGCCAGCGCGTCGGCCGGCACCGCGTGCGGCTCCAGTTCCAGGGTGACCCGCAGGGCCGGGGCCCCGCGCCGCCCGCACAGGGTGACCCGGCACCGCGCCACGCCCTCCACGGCCTCCTGCACATCCGCCTCGACGGCCTCCTCCAGCGCCCGCCCGCGCAGCACGGCGAACGCCCCGTCCCCGGTGTCCACGAGCACCGCCGCGAGCCGGGGCCGCCGCAGTTGGGACAGCAGCCACCACAGCGCCAGCAGGACGCACACCCCGAGCGCGGCGAGCACCGCCCACCAGGGCGCCGGCCAGCCCCGCCCGTGCGGGGCCAGCAGGGGTTCGTCCCGGCCCTCGAACGGCCCGGACGCGGTCAGCACCGACACCCCCGCCGCCAGCAGGACCAGGCCGAGCAGCGCGAGCAGGATCCGGTTCACCGTCCCGAGGGTCACCGGCGGTTCACCCGTACCCTCGGCCGCACCTCGTGGGCCAGGCCCAGCTCGTCGACGCCGACGGCCAGCACCGCGTCCAGATCGGCCCGTACGTCGTCCAGTTCGCGGAAGTGGGACACGGCCCGGACCCCGATGCGGGACCGGCCCACCCTGACCCGCACCGAGCGCACCCCGGACACCTCCATGACCCGGTCGCGCAGCACCTGCGCGGCGGCCTTGCGTTCCAGTCCGCCCCGGACCTCCGGGTGCCCGGAGGCCATCGGGAGGATGCCGCGCAGGCCCGGGGTGAGGGCGTACAGCAGCAGCGCGGCCCCGGCCGCGGCCAGGATCCCGCCGCCGAGCAGCACGCCGGGGTCGGCCGGGGTGTGCCGCTCCAGTGCGCGGGAGAGCTCGTCGCGCCAGCGCATGCCCGGGTGGTGCGCCCGTACGGCGGCCAGGTCGTACAGGAACAGCCCCGCCACCCCGAGGACGGCGAACGCCCCCACGGCGGCCGGGAGCCGCCGGGGCGACCGGAAGCGGGCGCTCACCGGACCCGCCGGTCCCGCCCGGCGGCGGGCCGGGCGGGGCGCAGGTGCTCGATGTCGACGTCCACCTCGGGTACGGCCATCTCCGCGTACTCCTCGACGCGCCGGGCGACGCTGCGGCGCACGGCAGCGCACTGGGCGGCGAGGTCGGAGGGGTAGGGGAGCTCCAGGACCACCCGTACGCGGGCGATGTCGTGGTGCACGGTGACGGTGGCGTGCGGCGGGGCCGCGTCCGGAGCGGGCCGGGTCAGGGCCTCCCGGGCGGCCCGGGCGGCGATCTTCGCGACGACCCGGTCGGCGATCCGGGTGGCGCCCCGCTCGGCGGCGGGCACCCGGGGCGGGGTGGGGCGGGGGGTGCTCATCGGTCCCGGTCCCGGTCACGGTCGCGGCTCCGGTCCCGATCCCGGTCCCGATCCCGGTCCCGGTCGCCGGGGCGGCCCCGGGGGCGGAAGAAGTCCCCGGGTTCCAGGTCCCCGTCGAGGAACCGGCCCACGACGAAGCCGATGGCGCCGAGGGCGGCCACCAGCAGGAAGGCCCCGAAGCCGCCGAAGTACCCGGCGAACCCCAGTGCCATGCCGGCCACCAGGCCGACGACCGCCATGCTCATGCGGGCTCCTCTACTGCAGTCGGGACTCCGGCTCCTCGTCGTCCTCGTCCGGCAGTTTGACGTCGCTGACCGCGATGTTGACCTCGACCACCTCGAGGCCGGTCATCCGCTCCACCGCCGAGACGACGTTCTCACGGACGGCCCGGGCCACGTCCCTGATCGACACGCCGTAATCCACGACGATCTCCAGGTCGAGGGCGGTCTGCACCTCGCCGACCTCCGCCTTCACGCCCCGGCTGACGGTGGACTTGGCCCCGCCGGGGACGCGGTCGCGGACGGCGCCGAAGGTACGGGAGAGGCCGCTGCCGCTGCCCATGGCGTGGACGCCGGCCACCTCGCGGGCGGCCAGGCCGGCGATCTTCTCGACCACGCCGTCGGCGATGCTCGTGCGGCCGCGGTCGGCGGGGGGCTTGGCGGTGCTGCCGCCGCCGGGGGCGGATTCGGTCATGGCGGATCCCTTCGCACGGTGGGCTCCCGACCACGGTATGTCGGGACCCGCCCGACCGCCCGTCCCGACGCGGCTGCGGGCAGTCGGCCCTGCGGGGCTGGTCCCCTACCCGCCCTTCCACCGTTCCCCGGGCTCCGCCCGGACCGGCAAAGCCCCTGGGGCTCCGCCCCAGACCCCGCTCCTCAAACGCCGGAGGGGCTGGAATTGCCCTGCGGGCAATCCAGCCCCGGCCAGCGCGCACTGCGTGCACGTCCAGGCTGACGCCAAGCCAAATCCAGCCCCTCCGGCGCGTGAGGAGCGGGGGTCCGGGGGCTGGCCCCGTTGCCGCGGCGGCGCGGCTAGTCGGAGAGGCCGGCCAGGTCTCGCAGGCGGCGCGCCTGGGCCGCACGCTCCGCCGCGCGCTGGTCGTCGTACGTGCGCGACCCCGCACCGCGCAGCAGCGCCTTCGTCTCGACCACCGCATCCCGCGGCGGAGCCAGCAGCGCGGTGGTGAGGTCCTGGACGGCCGCGTCGAGTTCACCCGCGGGGACGACCAGGTTCGCGAGGCCGATCCGTTCGGCCTCCTCGGCGTGGACGAAGCGTCCCGTCGCGCAGATTTCGAGCGCGCGGGCATAGCCGACCGCCGAAGTCAGCGGCTGGGTGCCGCCGAGGTCGGGCACCAGGCCCAGCCCGGTCTCGCGCATGGCGAACTGCACGTCGTCCGCGACGACGCGCAGATCGCACGCGAGGGCAAGCTGGAAACCGGCACCGATCGCGTGCCCCTGAACGGCGGCGACGGAGATGATGTCGTTGCGCCGCCACCAGGTGAACGCCTCCTGGTACTCGGCGATGGTGGAGTCGAGCAGTTCCTCCGAACCGCGCGCCAGGTCAAGGAAGGACGGCTCGCCCTCGAAGCCTTCGGGGGTGAACGCCTGCCGGTCGAGCCCTGCGGAGAAGGACTGCCCTTCGCCGCGCAGCACGACGACCCGGACGGTGCCCGGCAACGACCTTCCAGCCTCCGTCAACGCCCGCCAGAGCGCGGGGGATTGAGCGTTTCGCTTGGCCGGATTGGTCAGTGTCACCGTGGCGACCGTGTCGTCGACGGTGAGCCGTACGCCGTCCTTGTCGAGCAGAGCCATCTGTGTGCCTCCGGTGTTGTGCCGTCGTTCGGCCGCGATCTCGGCCTAAGTGACTGCACAGTAACCACCCAGCCGGCCATGGAGCCGACCGGGGGTCACCGAAGGACGGTGGAACTGGAACCGTGAAGCTGAATACGGAAAACCATTGGAACCAAGGGGAACCAAATGGTCAGGCCGTAGCCGCCTTCTTGCCGCGCGTCGCACCTCCGCGACCACGCAGCGTGACTCCGGACTCACTGAGCATCCGATGGACGAATCCGTAGGACCGGCCAGTCGATTCGGCCAGCGCCCGGATACTCGCACCGGAGTCGTACTGCTTCTTCAGGTCTGCCGCGAGCTTGTCGCGCGCGGCGCCGGTTACCCGGCTGCCCTTCTTCAGAGTTTCGGCCACCCGTGCCTCCTCATGGGAAGTGCGCTCTGGACTTCTCATGATCACCCCTCCCCGCCTTCCTGGCCACCCATTCAGCAAGGTCGGTACGGCGGCATTTCTTCGGCCGTGGACACACGAGCAGAACGGAATCTTCTCTTCCGCTGCATGACCTCCGTCACATTTCCGCTCCCCCGGTATGAATCACCAGGTCAGGGGCCGGAGCGCGCAAACGGAAGGCCCCGGCCGCACATCCTGGGAGATGCGGCCGGGGCCTTCGTCGAGCACGGAGCGGTATGAGACCGACTCACTCAGATGATGGATCACGCCTGAGCCGAATGATCCATAAGCAAAGGATCACGGAAGCGGAAGAGCCTCAGGCGAGGGCCACCAGGTCCCGGTAGTCCGGACCCCACAGGTCCTCGACGCCGTCCGGGAGCAGGATGATCCGCTCCGGCTCCAGCGCCTCGACCGCGCCCTCGTCGTGGGTGACGAGGATGACGGCGCCCTTGTACGTGCGCAGGGCGCCCAGGATCTCCTCGCGGCTGGCCGGGTCGAGGTTGTTGGTGGGCTCGTCGAGCAGCAGCACGTTGGCCGAGGAGACCACCAGCGTCGCCAGGGCCAGGCGGGTCTTCTCGCCGCCGGACAGGACGCCCGCGGGCTTGTCCACGTCGTCGCCGGAGAAGAGGAACGAGCCCAGCGTCTTGCGTACGGAGACCAGGTCCAGGTCGGGCGCGGAGGAGCGCATGTTCTCCAGGACCGAGCGCTCCGGGTCCAGGGTCTCGTGCTCCTGGGCGTAGTAGCCGAGCTTGAGGCCGTGGCCGGGGACGACCGTGCCGGTGTCGGGCTTCTCGGTGCCCGAGAGCAGGCGCAGCAGCGTGGTCTTGCCCGCGCCGTTGAGGCCGAGGATGACCACGCGGGAGCCCTTGTCGATGGCCAGGTCGACGTCGGTGAAGATCTCCAGCGAGCCGTAGGACTTCGACAGGCCCTCGGCGGTCAGCGGGGTCTTGCCGCAGGGCGCCGGGTCCGGGAAGCGCAGCTTGGCGACCTTGTCGGAGACGCGGACGGCGTCGAGGCCGGCCAGCAGGCGGTCGGCGCGCTTGGCCATGTTCTGGGCGGCGACCGTCTTGGTGGCCTTGGCGCGCATCTTGTCGGCCTGCGAGTTCAGCGCCGCGGCCTTCTTCTCGGCGTTCTGGCGCTCGCGCTTGCGGCGCTTCTCGTCGGCCTCGCGCTGCTGCTGGTAGAGCTTCCAGCCCATGTTGTAGACGTCGATCTGGGCACGGTTGGCGTCCAGGTAGAACACCTTGTTGACGACCGTCTCGACCAGGTCCACGTCGTGGGAGATCACGATGAAGCCGCCGCGGTAGGTCTTCAGGTAGTCGCGCAGCCACACGATCGAGTCGGCGTCGAGGTGGTTGGTCGGCTCGTCGAGGAGGAGCGTGTCGGCGTCCGAGAAGAGGATGCGGGCGAGCTCCACGCGGCGGCGCTGACCACCGGAGAGGGTGTGCAGCGGCTGGCCGAGGACCCGGTCGGGCAGGCCGAGGGCGGCGGAGATGGTCGCGGCCTCGGACTCGGCGGCGTAACCGCCCTTGGTGAGGAACTCGGTCTCCTGGCGCTCGTACTGGCGCAGCGCCTTCTCGCGGGTGGCGCCGGAGCCGGAGGAGATGCGCTCCTCGTTCATCCGCATCTTCTTGAGCAGCACGTCCAGGCCGCGCGCGGACAGGATCCGGTCGCTGGCCAGCACGTCGAGGTCGCCGGTGCGCGGGTCCTGCGGGAGGTAGCCGACCTCGCCCGAGCGGGCGATGCTGCCGCCGGCCGGGGTGCCCTCGCCCGCGAGGCACTTGGTGAGGGTGGTCTTGCCGGCTCCGTTGCGGCCGACGAGGCCGATGCGGTCGCCCTTGGCGACGCGGAAGGAGGCGTTCTCGATGAGGATGCGGGCGCCGGCGCGCAGCTCGATGCCGGTGGCGGTGATCACGGAAATACTCCAGGGCGGGTCGGGACGGCGGAAGGGGGGCAGGACGCGATGCTTCGACGCCGCTAATCCGCGAGGAGATTTGCCATGGGAGTCATTCTACCGGGGGTGCGCAACTACTTTCGGGCCCGCCCGCCCCTCCCGGGACCCGCAGCGCCCGTACCGCCGCGTCCCCCGTTCGGCCCAGGGAACACGCCTCCGCGCCGCGGGGCGTATGAGGATGAACGGGTTGATACTCGCCGCAGGGGCGTACACGTACCCCCCTTGGTAGGAATGGAGGGCGGTGCGGGATGCAGTTCGACGACAACGCCAATCTGGACACTTCCGAGGTCAAGGACGTACGCGGCAGCCGCATCCCGGGCGGGAAGGCCACGGTCGGCGGCGGCATCCTCGGGCTCATCGCGCTGATCATGGGGCTGCTGTTCGGGGTGGGCCCGGAGCAGCTGGGCCTGTCCGACGGAAGTCCCGAGCCCGCGGCGACCTCCTCCTCCGCCGCCCAGGTGCAGCAGAGCTGCAAGACCGGGCAGGACGCGAACACCAAGGAGGACTGCCGGCTGGTGGCGGTGATCAACAGCACCCAGGACTTCTGGAAGCAGGAGTTCGCCAGGCGCGGCGCCCAGTACACCCCGGCGCAGACCGTGTTCTTCACCGGCAAGGTGGGCACCGCCTGCGGTGCGGCCACCTCGGCGGTCGGCCCCTTCTACTGCCCCGGTGACCGGCAGGTCTATCTGGACCTGGGCTTCTTCAACGAGCTGCGCACCAAGTTCGGCGCGAGCGGCGGCCCCTTCGCCCAGGCGTACGTGGTGGCCCACGAGTACGGCCACCACATCCAGAACCTGACCGGCACCCTGCAGAAGGCCCAGGACGGCCGGCAGGGCGCGAACAGCAATGCGGTACGGGTCGAGCTGCAGGCCGACTGCTACGCCGGCGTCTGGGCCCACAACGCGACGAAGACCCCGGACGAGTCCACGGGCAAGCCCCTGATCACCAGCCTCACCGACCAGGACATCCGGGACGGCCTGGACGCGGCGGCCGCGGTCGGCGACGACCGGATCCAGGAGAAGTTCCAGGGCCGGGTGTCCCCGGAGTCCTGGACGCACGGCTCGGCCGAGCAGCGCCAGCAGTGGTTCTACCAGGGGTACCGGACGGGCGACATGGCCCAGTGCAACACCTTCCGCTGAGTGTCGGCGGCGCCTGTCATGCTGTGACGTGGCTCACTTTTCACCCGCGGGCCATCCACCCACGGCACGAGAGGGAGTGATCGTCATGGCAGGCGTTCCGTCCATCTGTCCGACCCTGCTGTACACCGATGCCAAGGCCGCCATCCAACTGCTCACGGAAGCCTTCGGCTTCACCCAGGTCGCGGCGTACGAGGGTGAGGACGGCGCGGTGGCGCACGCCGAGCTGTCCTACGGGAACGGCATGGTGATGCTCGGCAGCAAGGGCACCGGCAGCGCCTTCGACAAGGCGATGGAGTCGGCCGGCCCGACCGGGGTCTACGTACTGGTCGACGACGTGGACGCGCACCACCGCCGGGCCGCCGAGCACGGCGTGGAGATCCTGACGGAGCCGACCGACCAGGACTACGGCTCGCGGGACTACATGGCCCGCGACGCCGAGGGCAACGTGTGGAGCTTCGGGACGTACGCGCCGCAGGTCTGACCGAAGTCCCTGCGGCGCGTACGACGCCCGTACGGGGCGCTACGCGCCGCCGGTGTGCACCTGGAAGGCGGCCCGGCGCACCGCCTTGGCCAGGGCGGGATCGGGATGGGCGGCGGCGAGCGCGACCAGCACCTGCACGGTGCGGGGGTGCCCGACCGCGCGGACCTCGTCCAGCAGCCGCGGAACCGTGGTCCGCACCGCGGAGTCCAGGTGGCGGGCGAGCAGCTCGGCCTCGCCGTGGTCGGCGATGGCGGCCGCGGTGTCCACCCAGAGCCAGGTCTGCTCCTCGGCGGTGAGCACGTCCTGCGCCTCGTCGGGGTCGACCCCGTCGTGCTCGGCGAGCCAGAGCAGGGCGTAGGGGCGCAGCGCGGCCTCGCGGGTGGCCTTGCGCACCTCGGGCTCGGCGGGGGCTCCGACGACGCGCAGGGCCTCGAAGGCGAGCCCGCGCAGCAGGGCGTCCTCGCCGCGGGCCGCGAGCAGCAGCTCGGAGACCGCGTGGCCGACGGGCCGGGCGGCCAGCCAGGCCTGGTACTCGGCGCGGGCCGGGCCGGGGGTGAGCCGTGCGCAGCCGTGGAGCATGGCGGCGGCGGACTGCTCGATGTTCCCGGCGGGGCTCTGCGCGGCGACGCAGATCTGCTCCAGCTTGACCCAGACGGCCCAGCTCCCGAGCGGGGTGAGGGTGGCCCGGGCGGGGCCGAGGGTGACGGCGTCCACGGCGGCGAGTCCGCCGAGCGCCCAGCGCAGCAGCCGGGCGAGCGGGACGGGCGGCGCGGCCGGTGCGGGACCGGACGGTACCGGGCCGGACGACGCGGGGCCGGCCGGTGCGGAGTCCGTCGGCGCGGAGCCCGTCGGGCCCGCGGACGGGGACTCCGCCTGCGCCGTGGACTCGTAGGGGACCTCGCACCGCTCGTCGCGCAGTTCCTCGACGCGCTGCCCGAGCAGGTCCAGCAGATCGGGGACGGTCACGGGCCCGGCGGAGAGCTGGAGCAGGGAGAGCAGTTGGGGCATGGCCTCGACCACCTCGGCGACGACCGCGGGGGCGATGTCGGCGGGGGCGGGGTGCACCAGCGACCACGCGTCGAAGAGCGCGACCCAGCCGCGCAGGACGGCGGTGTCGTCCCGGTCCCAGGCGCGCAGGCGCCAGCCCGGACGGGCGTGCCCGCCGTGCATCTCGATGAGGCCGGCGAGCCGGGCGCGGTCCCAGCCGACCCGGATCTGGCCCGGTGTCAGGCTCAGCTGGGCGGCGGCGCGTTCGGCGTCGGCGGCGGGCAGGGCGCCCGCAGGCGCGGGCCCGGCACCGTCGGCGCCGCCGAGGTGGAGCTCGGCCCAGCGGGCGAGCCGTACCGCGTCGGCGAGGGAGGCGCGGGCCCTGTTCGCGAGGTCGGCCGTGGCGGGAGTACCCGCCGGAGGCCGCGGGGCGGTCCGGGTGCGCCGGTCGGTCACCGCCTTGCGGGCCGTGGCCACGGACCGCGGGGCGACGAGTCGGAGTCTGGAGTCGCGAGCCAACTGCTCATCAGGCTTTCGGGACGTCACGTGAGCAGTCTCGCCCGTCACTGGCCGAAAGCCCAAACGGAACCAGCCATTGCCACAAGAGACCCCGGGAGCAGAACGGGACAACTCACCCTCTCTGCCCCGTCCGCCCCACACTCTTCGGACAACTCGTCCGACGGTCCGTCACCCGGTGCTTCACATGAAAGGGGTCAGGAAGCGGCGCAGCGCCTCTTCGTAGGCGGCCGGGTCGGCGTTCCACATGGCTCCGTGGGCCGCGTCGGAAACGGAGTGCAGGGTGACGAGGTCGGGGCGGGCCGCGGCGAGCCGGCGTGAGGGCTCCCAGGGGGCGAGCGCGTCGTCGGGGCCGTGGAAGATCAGGACGGGGACCTTCAGTGCGGCCGGATCCGACCCCGGAGCCCGCCGGTCGGCGCGCAGGCCCGCACGGCCCTCGGCCGCCTTGACGGCGAACGGGAGCAGGGGGGCCGGGGTGCGGCGCGCGGCGGCGAGGGCGCGCAGGGTGGCGTGCCAGTCCAGGACGGGCGAGTCGAGGACCAGCCCGGAGATCCGGTCGGCCAGCGCCGAGCGCTCGACGGCGTGCAGGGCCATGGTGGCGCCGGTCGACCAGCCGTGCAGGACCACGCGGCGGGCGCCGTAGCGCAGGGCGTAGCGGATGGCGGCGTCGAGATCGCGCCATTCGGACTCGCCGAGGTGGCCGAGGCCGTCCGGTGACTCGGGGGCGCCGAGGTCGCCCCGGTACCCGAGGTCCAGGACGGGGAGCTTGTTGCGGTGGAGGAAGGGCATGACCACCATCGGGTGCTCGCGGGTGGCTCCGAGCCCGTGGACGGTGATCACCCAGGTGTCGCGGGCCCCGGGAACGAACCAGGCGGGCAGCGCGCCGAGCTCGCCGGGGACGTCCACGTCGGCGTGGTCCAGACCGAGGGCGGTACCGGGGTTGCCCAGGTGGACCTGGGGGGTGAGGGTGACGCGGGTTCCGGGGTCGAGGCTGCCGTGGGTGACGGCGACGAGCCGGCGCACCACGGTGTCGGGGCCGTGCGGGGCGTCGGGGAGGACGGGCCCGACCACGGCGTGCACGCCGGGGGCGGTGAGCCCGTAGGTGCCGGGGCGCAGGGAGGCGAGCGAGCGGGTCAGCTCGATCCGGCCGGCCGCGGTGGAGTGGACGGTGAGGCGGGGGCTGCCGGGGAGCGGGCGGCCGGGCTCGGCCCGCAGGGCCGCGTCGGCGGCGTACCGGCCGGCGAGCGCGGCGGCCGTGACGGCGGTGACGGCGGCCGCGCCGGCGCCGAGCAGGGTCGTGGTGACGGCGGCTGCCGTCGCGGTAGCGGTACGCACCGCTCCAGTGTCGAGGCGGACGGGGCGGCGGGCCACCGGAGGGAATCGTTCCACCCGGAGGCCGGGAGGGGTGGAACGGGAGGTGATCTAGGTCTCTTCGGGGGTCCCGGGTGAACGGGAGCACCTACCGGAAGTCCCTCCCCGAAACGTGCGGACACCCCGCCGTGACATGCATTAATCGACATATCAACGCCCCTCCCGGGACGAAGGTCCCGATCGGGTGCCGTATCGATACACCACATGAACCCTGGCAGTTCACCTTCCGTTCATCCAGGTTGCCTACGGTCCACGAACCACTGACGTCAAACAGAAGCCTGGGTAAATGGAGCACATAACGCTTCTCCTCGGGATCGTGATCATCACCGCTCTCGTGTTCGATTTCACGAACGGTTTTCACGACACGGCCAACGCGATGGCCACCACCATCTCGACCGGCGCCCTCAAGCCCAAGACCGCGGTGGCGATGTCCGCCGTGCTCAACCTCGTCGGCGCTTTCATGTCCGTGGAGGTCGCCAAGACGATCTCCAAGGGACTGGTCAACGAGGAAGGCATCCAGCCGGAGGTCATCTTCGCCGCCTTGGTCGGCGCGATCCTCTGGAACCTCGTCACCTGGCTGGTCGGACTGCCCTCCAGCTCCTCGCACGCCCTGATGGGCGGCCTGATCGGTGCGGCCGTGGCCTCCGCCGGCATGGGCGCCGTCAACGGCAGCGTCGTCGTCACCAAGGTGCTGATCCCCGCGATCGCCGCGCCGCTGGTCGCCGGCTTCGCCGCGTACCTGGCCACGAAGGTCACGTACAAGGTCGGCAAGGGCATGGGCGAGAAGACCTCGGCCAAGGGCTACCGCGCCGGCCAGATCGCCTCCGCCGGTCTGGTCTCGCTGGCTCACGGCACCAACGACGCGCAGAAGACGATGGGCATCATCACCCTGGCGCTCGTCGCCGGCGGCGCCATCGCTCCCGGCTCCAACCCGCCGGTCTGGGTCATCGTCTCCGCCGGCCTGGCCATCGCGATGGGCACCTACCTGGGCGGCTGGCGCATCATCCGCACCATGGGCAGCGGCCTGACCGACCTGCAGCCGCAGCAGGGCTTCGCCGCCCAGACCTCGGCCGCCAGCGTCATCCTGGCCTCCTCCTCCCTCGGCTTCTCCCTCTCCACCACCCACGCGTGCTCCGGCGCCGTCATGGGTTCGGGTCTGGGACGCAAGGGCGGCGTGGTCCGCTG
This sequence comes from Streptomyces sp. NBC_00193, assembly GCF_026342735.1. Taxonomy (GTDB): domain Bacteria; phylum Actinomycetota; class Actinomycetes; order Streptomycetales; family Streptomycetaceae; genus Streptomyces; species Streptomyces stoeckheimensis. The sequence goes on along the minus strand of NZ_JAPEMM010000001.1, from coordinate 5,018,873 downwards.
GTCCACCGCCTCCCGCATGTTCATCGCCTGGGGCCTGACCCTCCCGGCCGCGGCCCTGGTGGCCGCCGGTGCCGAGCTGGTCATGCGCACCGGGGACATCGGCGTCGCCGCCGTCACGGTCTTCCTGATCGGCTCCTGCGTCGCCATCTGGCTGATCTCGCGCCGCCAGGTCGTCGACCACACCAACGTCAACGAGGTCGCCACGGCCGACGCCGAGGAGCCGGGCGTGGTCACCACGGCCATCGCGGCCGTCAGCGTCCCGCCGACCACGGCCGTCGCCGGCAGCACCGCCGCGGTGACGGACGAGGAACTGAAGGCCACCATCCCGGCCGCGACGACGACTCCCGCGGCTCCGGCCGCGGCCGTCTGACCCCGAGAACGACAGAGGATTCAGCGGTATGAAGATCGACTGGGAAGCACTCGGCTCCGTCTTCGGTGTCAGCCTCTCCGCCACCGTCGTCCTGGTGACCCTGTTCACCCTGGGCCTGATGGGACTCTCCAAGCACGAGGCCGCCACCGAGCAGGGCGGCGCCGCCACCCTGGCCCGCAGCGGTGCGTACGCCTGCTTCGCGCTCTGCGCGGCGGCCGTGGCCTACGGGATCTACCTGATCGTCGCCTAGGCGACGGACACCACGCCCCGTACGAAGGCTCCCTCCGGGTTCGTCCCGCAGGGAGCTTTCGCATGCCCGGAGCGTGCCCGGAGCCGCTTCCCCCCACCACCCCGCCGCAGGTCAACGGCGAGTTGACGGGCCTTCGCGCTGCGTGGTGGACTGCCCGAGCCATTACGGCGGCATGGAGAGGAAGTCCGGTGCGAATCCGGCGCGGTCCCGCCACTGTCACCGGCGCGCTCGGCCATCCGGCCGGGGTGCGGCCGGAAGCCAGGAACTCTCGCCGCCGGACACGTCGAACCAGGGCGCGGACCCTGAGTGAGGACATACCTGCCACCATGCGTGCCGATCGCGTCTTCGCGTACGGCGTCACGGCGGGCCTGATCGGCGACCGGATCCTCGGGGATCCGCGCCGAGGGCACCCCGTGGCCGCCTTCGGACGAGCCGCCGCCGCCGTCGAACGTGCCCTGTGGCGCGACGACCGCGCGCGGGGCGCCCTGCACACCCTGCTGTGCGCCGGAGGCGCGGCCGCCGTCGGCGCGCTGGGCGCCCGCGCCGTGCGCTCCCGGCCCGCGGCCGCCCGTATCGCCCTCACCGCCGCCGCCACCTGGGCCGTCGTGGGCGGCACCTCGCTGGGCCGCGAGGCCCGCGCCATCGGCGGCGCGCTCGCCGCCGGGGACGCCGAGGTGGCCCGTGAGCGGCTGCCCCGCCTGTGCGGGCGCGACCCGCAGGCCCTGGACGAGCAGCAGATGGCCCGCGCGGTCGTCGAATCGGTCGCGGAGAACACCTCCGACGCCGTGGTCGGGGCCCTGGTGTGGGGTGCCGTCGCCGGCGTCCCCGGGCTGTTGGCCTTCCGCGCCGTGAACACCCTGGACGCGATGGTCGGCCACAAGTCCCCCCGCCACCTGCGCTACGGCTGGGCCTCGGCCCGGCTCGACGACGTGGCCGGCTGGCCGGGCGCCCGGCTGACGGCCCTGGCCGCCGTACTGGCCGGGCCCGACCGGCGGGGAGCCGTACGGGCCTGGCGCGCGGACGCCGCCAAGCACCCGAGCCCCAACGCGGGACCCGTGGAGTCCTCCTTCGCCGGGGCGCTCGGCGTGCGCCTGGGCGGGACCCTGGCGTACGCGGGCCGGGTCGAACACCGGGCCGTGCTCAACGGTGCGGCCGGGCGGCCCGTGGAGGTCGCAGACATCGAACGGGCGGTGCGGCTGTCGCGCCGGGTGACGTGGCTGGCGCTCGGGGCCTGCGTGGCCGTCCGGACGCTGGTCGCCCGTACTACGGAAAAGGGGCGGCCCGCATGAGCGGCGGCGCGAAGCGCGGCGGGGGCCTCCTCGTCGCCGGTACGACCTCGGACGCGGGCAAGAGCGTGGTCACGGCGGGCATCTGCCGGTGGCTGGCCCGGCAGGGCGTGAAGGTGGCCCCGTTCAAGGCCCAGAACATGTCCCTCAACTCCTTCGTGACGAGGGAGGGCGCCGAGATCGGCCGCGCACAGGCCATGCAGGCCCAGGCGGCCCGCGTGGAGCCCACCGCGCTGATGAACCCGGTGCTGCTCAAGCCCGGCAGTGACCGCAGCAGCCAGGTGGTGCTGCTGGGCAAGCCGGTGGGCGAGATGAGCGCGCGCGGCTACCACGGCGGCAGGCAGGAGCAGTTGCTCGGCATCGTCACGGACTGCCTGGAGCAGTTGCGGGGCACGTATGACGCCGTGATCTGCGAGGGGGCGGGCAGCCCGGCCGAGATCAACCTGCGCCGGACCGACATCGTGAACATGGGCATCGCGCGGGCCGCGCGCTTCCCGGTGGTCGTCGTCGGCGACATCGACCGGGGCGGGGTCTTCGCGTCCTTCTTCGGCACGACGGCGCTGCTCTCGCCCGAGGACCAGTCGCTGATCGCGGGCTACCTGGTCAACAAGTTCCGCGGCGACGTCACCCTGCTGGAACCGGGCATGGAGATGCTGCGCGGCCTGACCGGGCGGGCGACGTACGGGGTGCTCCCCTTCCAGCACGGGCTGGGCATCGACGAGGAGGACGGCCTGCGGGTCTCCCTGCGGGGTGCGGTACGGGAATCCGTGGTCGCCCCGCCCCTGGGCCAGGACGTGCTGCGGGTCGCGGTCTGCGCGGTGCCCCTGATGTCCAACTTCACGGACGTCGACGCGCTCGCGGCGGAGCCGGGCGTGATCGTGCGGTTCGTGGACCGGGCCGAGGAACTGGCCGACGCCGACCTGGTCGTCGTCCCCGGCACCCGCGGCACGGTCAAGGCCCTGGCCTGGCTGCGCGAGCGCGGGCTCGCGGACGCGCTGGCCCGGCGGGCCTCCGAGGGCCGGCCGGTCCTGGGCATCTGCGGCGGGTTCCAGCTCCTCGGCGAACACATCGAGGACGAGGTCGAGTCGAAGGCCGGCTCCGTGCCGGGGCTCGGGCTCCTTCCCGTCCGGGTCCGCTTCGAGCGGGAGAAGACCCTGGCGCGGCCGGTGGGTTCGGCGCTGGGCGAGGCGGTGGAGGGGTACGAGATCCACCACGGCGTGGCCGAAGTCCTGGGCGGCACCCCCTTCCTGGACGGGTGCCGGGTCGGAGAGGTGTGGGGCACCCACTGGCACGGCTCGCTGGAGTCGGACGGCTTCCGGCGGGCCTTCCTCCGCGAGGTCGCGGCCGCGGCGGGCCGCCGTTTCGTCCCGGCCCCGGACACGTCGTTCTCCTCCCTGCGGGAGGAGCAGCTCGACCTGCTCGGCGACCTGATCGAGGAACACGCGGACACGGACGCCCTGCTCCGCCTCATCGAGGGCGGCGCCCCGTCGGGCCTCCCCTTCCTCCCGCCGGGCGCACCGTGAGCGGCGCAGCCCTGCGGGGGCCGTCCCCTACCCACCCTTCCACCGTTCCCCGGGCTCTGCCCGGACCCGGTCCTCGAACGCCGGACGGGCTGAATGTGCCGCGCAGCGGCACATCTCAGCCTCGCCGGCGTTTGAGGCGCGGGGTCTGGGGCGGAGCCCCAGGGAACGGGCGAAGGGCGGGGAGGGGAACTCCGCCCCGCGCAGCGGGGCACCCGCAGCCCGGCCGCGCCGTCCATGCCCGCCCGCGCACGCGTATCCGTACACACGCCCAAGAAGGGGCCACCGCATGAGCACGCCCTACCCGTTCACCGCACTGGTCGGCCAGACCGACCTGCGCCTCGCGCTGCTGCTCAACGCCGTGAGCCCCGCGGTCGGCGGTGTGCTCGTGCGCGGTGAGAAGGGGACCGCCAAGTCCACCGCCGTCCGCGCCCTGTCCACCCTGCTCCCGCAGGTGGACGTGGTGCCCGGCTGCCGGTTCAGCTGCGCGCCCACCGCCCCGGACCTCGCCTGCCCCGACGGCCCCCACGAGCCGGGACCGGCCGCCGCGCGGCCCGCCCGGATGGTGGAGCTGCCCGTCGGCGCCTCCGAGGACCGGCTCGTCGGCGCCCTCGACATCGAACGCGCCCTCGCCGAAGGCGTGAAGGCCTTCGAGCCCGGCCTGCTGGCCGACGCGCACCGCGGGATCCTGTACGTCGACGAGGTCAACCTGCTCCACGACCACCTCATCGACCTGCTCCTCGACGCCGCCGCGATGGGCGCCTCCTACGTGGAGCGCGAGGGCGTCTCCGTACGGCACGCCGCCCGCTTCCTCCTCGTGGGCACGATGAACCCCGAGGAGGGCGAGCTCCGCCCGCAGCTGCTCGACCGGTTCGGGCTGACCGTCGAGGTCGCCGCCTCCCGCGAGCCGCTCCAGCGGGTCGAGGTGGTGCGTCGCCGGCTCGCCTACGAGGACGATCCCGCGGGGTTCGCGGGCCGCTGGTCCGGGGACGAGGAGGAGGTGCGCGCCCGGGTGGTGGCCGCGCGGGAGCTGCTCCCGCAGGTGCGCCTCGGCGACACCTCGCTGCTGCAGATCGCGGCGACCTGCGCCGGTTTCGAGGTCGACGGCATGCGCGCCGACATCGTGATGGCCCGTACCGCGACCGCGCTCGCCGCCTGGGCGGGGCGGACCGAGGTGCGCAAGGAGGACGTGCGGCAGGCCGCCCTGCTGGCGCTCCCCCACCGGCGCCGCCGCAACCCCTTCGACGCGCCCGGCCTCGACGAGGAGAAGCTGGACCGGATCCTGGACGGGTTCCCCGACGACGAGCCGGAACCGGAGCCCGAGCCGGAGCCGGAGGGTCCGGGCGAGGGACCGCAGGACGACGGCCCGGACGGCGGCGGCCCCGACGGCGGGGGCGGCGTACCCCCGCAGGGCTCCGGACCGGACGCGCCCGAGGCCGAGCCGGAGGCTCCGGCCGAGCCCGAGCAGCTGCCCGAGTCCCAGCCCTCCGCCCAGGAGAACGAGGCGGCGGCCGGTCCGGCCGAGCAGGCGCCCGTACGGGCCGCCGAGCCGTTCCGCACCAAGATGCTCAGCGTCCCGGGCCTCGGCGAGGGCGCGTCGGGCCGGCGCTCGCGCGCCCGCACCGCGCACGGCCGCACCACCGGCGCCCAGCGCCCGAGGGGCCAGCTGACCAAGCTGCACCTGGCGGCGACCATCCACGCCGCCGCCCCGCACCAGAAGGCGCGCGGGCGCACCGGGCGCGGGCTGGTGGTCCGCAAGGACGACCTGAGGCAGGCGACCCGCGAGGGCCGCGAGGGCAACCTCGTCCTGTTCCTCGTCGACGCCTCCGGTTCCATGGCGGCCCGGCAGCGCATGAGCGCGGTCAAGGGGGCGGTGCTGTCCCTGCTGCTCGACGCCTACCAGCGCCGGGACAAGGTCGGCCTGATCACCTTCCGGGGTTCCACCGCCGAGCTCGCCCTGCCGCCGACCTCTTCCGTCGACGCCGCCGCGGCCCGGCTGGAGAAGCTGCCGACCGGCGGCCGCACCCCGCTCGGCGCCGGGCTGCTCAAGGCCCACGAGGTGCTGCGGATCGAACGGCTGCGGGACCCGAGCCGGCGCCCGCTGCTCGTGGTCGTCACCGACGGGCGGGCCACCTCGGCCGGGTCCGTCGGCGGCGACCCGCGCGAGCTGTCGGCGCGCAGTGCCCGGCTGCTGGCGGCCGGCGGGGTCGCCTCCGTGGTCGTGGACTGCGAGTCGGGTCCGGTCCGGCTCGGGCTGGCCGGCGTACTGGCCGCCGATCTGGGCGGCCCGGCCGTCACCCTCGACGGGCTGCGGGCCGATTCGCTGGCCGGGCTCGTGAAGAACGTTCGTACCCCATCCCCGACCCTCAGGAGGGCCGCGTAATGCCGCAGGGACAGCCGTCCGTCGTTCCGGACGACGGACTCACGACGCGTCAGCGCCGCAACCGCCCGCTCGTCTTCGTCCACACGGGGCCGGGCAAGGGCAAGTCGACGGCGGCCTTCGGTCTGGCGCTGCGCGCCTGGAACCAGGGCTGGCCGATCGGGGTGTTCCAGTTCGTCAAGTCGGCGAAGTGGAAGGTCGGCGAGGAGAACGCGCTGAAGGTGCTCGGCGCCTCCGGCGAGGGCGGCTCCGTCGTCTGGCACAAGATGGGCGAGGGCTGGTCCTGGGTCCAGCGCGACGCCCAGCTCGACAACGAGCAGGCGGCCAAGGAGGGCTGGGAGCAGGTCAAGCGCGACCTGGCCGCCGAGACGCACAAGCTGTACGTGCTGGACGAGTTCGCGTACCCGATGCACTGGGGCTGGATCGACGTGGACGAGGTCGTCGAGGTGCTCCGCAACCGTCCCGGGACGCAGCACGTGGTGATCACCGGGCGCAACGCACCGGAGAAGCTGGTGGAGTTCGCGGACCTCGTCACCGAGATGACCAAGGTCAAGCACCCGATGGACACCGGCCAGAAGGGCCAGAAGGGCATCGAGTGGTGACCTCGTTCAACGTACCGAGACTGGTCATCGCAGCGCCCTCCTCCGGCAGCGGCAAGACCACCGTGGCGACGGGCCTGATGGCGGCCTTCTCGGAGCGCGGCCTCGCCGTGTCCCCGCACAAGGCCGGGCCCGACTACATCGACCCGGGCTACCACGCGCTGGCCACGGGCCGGCCCGGGCGCAACCTGGACGCCTTCATGTGCGGGCCGGAGCTGGTGGCTCCGCTGTTCGCGCACGGGGCGACCGGATGCGATCTGGCCGTCATCGAAGGCGTGATGGGGCTCTACGACGGGGCCGCGGGGCGGGGCGAGCTGGCGTCGACGGCGCAGGTCGCGAAGCTGCTCCGGGCGCCGGTGGTGCTGGTCGTCGACGCGTCCTCGCAGTCGCGGTCGGTGGCGGCGCTGGTGCACGGTTTCGCCTCCTTCGACCCGCAGGTGCGCCTCGGCGGCGTGATCCTGAACAAGGTCGGCTCCGACCGGCACGAGGTGATGCTGCGGGAGGCGCTGGAGGAGGCGGGGATGCCGGTCCTCGGCGTCCTGCGGCGTGCTCCGCAGGTGGCCGCGCCCTCGCGGCACCTGGGGCTGGTGCCGGTCGCCGAGCGGCGGCGCGATGCGGTCGCCTCGGTGGAGGCGCTGGCGGAGCAGGTTCGGGCAGGCTGCGACCTGGAAGCCCTGATGGCCCTGGCCAGAACGGCCCCGCCGCTGGTCTGCGAAGCCTGGTCTCCGGTGAATCCAGCCTCGCCGGCGTTTGAGGCGCGGGGTCTGGGGCGGAGCCCCAGCGGCGGCGCCGCACCGGTCGTCGCCGTCGCAGGAGGGGCCGCCTTCACGTTCTCGTACGCCGAGCACGCGGAGCTGCTCACCGCCGCCGGAGCGGAGGTCGTCACCTTCGACCCCCTCCGGGACGAGCGGCTCCCCGACCACACCACCGGCCTGGTGATCGGCGGCGGGTTCCCCGAGGTGTACGCGCCCGAGCTGTCCGCGAACGAGCCGCTGCGCAAGGCCGTCGCGGCCTTCGCCGCCGCCGGCGGCCCGGTGGCGGCCGAGTGCGCCGGGCTGCTGTACCTGGCCCGTTCGCTGGACGGCAAGCCCATGTGCGGGGTGCTCGACGCCGACGCGCGGATGTCGGAGCGGCTCACGCTCGGCTACCGCGAGGCGGTCGCCGTCTCCGACAGCGTCCTGGCACCGGCCGGGACCCGGCTGCGCGGGCACGAGTTCCACCGGACGGTGATCGAGCCGGGCGCCGGGGCCGCGCCGGCGTGGGGCTTCACGCATCCGGAACGCCGGGTCGAGGGGTTCGTCGCCGGTGGTGTGCACGCCAGCTACCTGCACACGCACTGGGCGGCCGAGCCTTCCGTGGCCCTGCGGTTCGCCGAGGCCGCGGCAGCGCATCGGTGAACCGGAGCCGCCCGGGGCCGGCCGCGTCATTCCGCCAGGCCCACGACCAGCCAGATCCCCGCCACCCCGCCCACGGTGCACATCAGGGTGGACAGCGCGGGGTGCTTGTGGTGGGCCTCGGGCAGGATCTCGGCGGCGGCCAGGTACAGCAGGACGCCTCCGAAGAAGCCGAGGTAGGCCCCGAGCGGTTCCTCCGGAAGGGTGAACAGCAGAGTGGACGCGGCCCCCACGACGGGGGCTGCCGCGTCCGCGAAGAGCATGAGCAGGGCCTTGCGGCGGGCGTTGCCGTACAGCCGGGTGAGCGTGTACGTGTTGAACCCGTCGGCGAAGTCGTGGGTGATGACGGCCAGCGCCACGGCCACGCCCATCCCCCCGCCGACCTGGAACGCGGCGCCGAGGGCCACCCCGTCGGCGAGGCTGTGGCCGACCATGGCGGCGGCCGCGGTCAGGCCGACCTGGGGGACCCTCTTCCCGTGGTCCGGGTGCCCGTCGCCGTTCGTGGCCCCGTGGGAGGCCTGGCGGACCGCCAGGAGGCGTTCCACGCAGTGCGCGGCGAGGAACCCTCCGACGAAGAGCAGCAAGGCCAGCGGGACCCCGAACACTTCGTCGCCGGCGGCGTGCATGGCCTCCGGGAGCAGGTCGAGGCCCACGACGCCGAGCATCAGCCCGCCGGCCAGGCCCAGCACGAGGTGGCGGCGGTCGGTGACGCGCTGCGCCGTCCATCCGCCTGCCAGGGTCATCAGGAACGCACCCAACGCCACGATCACGGCCATGTGCCCTTGCATACCGACTCCGCGCCGCCGGCGCACTTCCGCACCCGGGTGGCGGACCACGGCCGGTTGACGGGCCGGCCGCCGTGCGCGCGGTCCCCGCGCACGAAGCGCCTGCACACGAAGTCCACGAGCACGACCATGACCACGAACACGAGCAGCACCACGAACACGACGACGGAGAACGGGTGAACCTGTTGGGCGAGTACGCGACGCAACTGGTCGTCGGGGTCGGTGGCCGCGCGGGCGTGTCCGTGGCGGAGGTCTGCGCCCTGGTGGAGGAGACCCTGCGCGGTGCCGGACTGGCGTCGGGTTCGGTGACGGCCCTGGCCACGGTGGAGGGGAAGGCCCTGGAGGCGGGGATCGCCGGTGCGGCGGAACGTTTCGGCGTCCCCCTGCTCAGCTACCCCGCCGAGCGCCTGGCCGCGATCCCGGTACCGCACCCCTCGGACGCCGCCCAGGAGGCCGCCGGCACCGCCTCGGTAGCGGAGGCCGCCGCGCTCGCCGGGGGCGGGGAACTCCTCGTGCCCAAGCGGCGGTCGGTGGCGGCGACCTGCGCCGTCGCCACGGCCCACACGCACGATCTGCGCCACCACGGGGACGCCGAGGTCGCGGACGCGGGCGCGGGGCTGGTCGACCTCGCGGTGAACGTACGGTCCCACACGCCGCCGCAGTGGCTGAAGGACCGGATCGCGGCTTCGCTCGACGTCCTGTCCGCGTACCCCGACGGCCGCGCCGCCCGCGCGGCCGTGGCCCTGCGCCACGGGCTGCCGGTCGAGCGGGTCCTGCTGACCGCGGGGGCCGCGGAGGCGTTCGTACTGATCGCGCGGGCGCTGGGCGCCGTACGGCCCGTGGTGGTGCATCCGCAGTTCACCGAGCCGGAGGCGGCCCTGCGCGACGCGGGCCACCGGGTGGAGCGGGTGGTGCTGCGGGCCGCGGACGGCTTCCGGCTGGACCCGGCGGCGGTTCCGGAGGAGGCCGACCTCGTGGTGGTCGGGAACCCGACCAACCCGACCTCGGTGCTGCACCCGGCGGCGACCCTGGCCGCGCTGGCCCGGCCCGGGCGGATCCTGGTGGTCGACGAGGCCTTCATGGACGCGGTCCCCGGCGAACGCGAGGCGCTGGCCGGGCGGACGGACGTGCCGGGCCTGGTCGTGCTGCGCAGCCTGACCAAGACCTGGGGCCTGGCCGGGCTGCGCATCGGTTACGTGCTGGCCGAGCCCGGGGTGATCGCGAAGCTGGCGGCGGCGCAGCCGCTGTGGCCCGTGTCCACGCCCGCTCTGGTGGCGGCCGAGGCGTGCGTGGCCCCCGCGGCGCTGGCCGAGGCGGAGGCCGCGGCCCGGCAGATCGCGGTGGACCGGGAGCACCTCCTGGCGGGGCTCGCGGAGTTCGAGGAGATCTCGGCTGCGGGTACGGCGGAGGGGCCGTTCGTGCTGATCCGGATCGAGGGCGCGGCGGAGATCCGCACCCGGCTGCGCGCGCTGGGCTTCGCCGTGCGCCGCGGCGACACCTTCCCGGGGCTGGACCGCTCCTGGCTCCGGCTGGCGGTCCGCGACCGCGCGACGACGGGCCGCCTCCTCCAGGCCCTCGACCAGGCCCTCACGGCGCGCTGACCACGCGCCGAAGGTCACTCCAATGGCGCGTTTCCGCGGGTCGCGTGTCGCACCGCCCGTACGGGTGCGCGATCATTTCCGCAGGTAGTGACCATGCGACGCCGGGGGTACGGGGATGAAGTCGGTCGGCAAGATAGCCGTGGCCGTGGCCGGACTGGCCGTGGTATGGGGCGCCGTCTACGGCGTGACGCAGGTGGCCGGCGAGGACGGCGGGGCGGCGGCGAAGCAGCGGCTGGGGGCGAAGCCGGGGGCGGCCGTGAGTCCGAGCCGCGACGCCGCGGGCGGAGCAGCGGCCTCGGCCGTGCCGGGCGGGAAGCCGTTCACGCTCGTCGGCACCGGCGACATCATCCCGTACCCGTCGATCATCCAGCGGGCCGCCGACGACTCCGCGGAGAAGGGCGGCTACGACTTCCGGAAGATACTCGCCGGGGTCAAGCCCATCGTCTCCGCCGCCGACCTGGCGATATGCCACCACGAGATACCGTACGGCCGGCCCGGCGGCCCCTACACCGGATATCCGATGTTCAAGGCCCCGCACCAACTGGCCGACGCCCTCAAGGACACCGGCTACGACAGCTGCTCGACCGCCTCGAACCACACCCTGGACGACGGGTACGACGGCCTCGTCCGCGTCCTGGACCACCTCGACCGCGTCGGCATCCGCCACGTCGGATCGGCCCGCGGCGCCGAGGAGGCCAAGGCCCCGGCCGTGGTCGAGGCCGGTGGGGCCAAGGTCGCGCAACTGGACTACACGTACGGGACGAACGGCGTCCCGCTCCCCGACGGCAAGCCCTGGGCCGTGAACCTGATCGACCCGGCGCGGATCGTCGCCGACGCCCGCGCCGCGCGCGCGGCCGGCGCGAACGTGGTCGTCCTCAGCGTCCACTGGGGCTCCGAGTGGCAGACCGCCCCGGACAAGCAGCAACTGGAGCTGGCCCAGGCGCTGACCGCCTCGCGCGGGGCGGACGGCCTCCCCGACATCGACCTGATCCTCGGCACCCACAACCACGTGCCGCAGCCGTACGAGAAGGTCAACGGCACCTGGGTGGTGTACGGCATGGGCGACCAGGTCGCCAGCTTCTACGAGGCCGAGAAGGCCCGCGGCAACATGTCCTCGATCCCCCGCTTCACCTTCGCCCCGGCGGCCGCCCACCCGGGCCGCTGGGAGGTGGTGAAGGCCGAGTACCTCACGCAGTTCTCGGACATGCGGCCGCCGTTCCGCGTCGTCTGCACCTCCTGCGAGGCCGCTACCTCCTCGGCCGACAGCACGTACGCCGCCGCCGACCGCGAGGTGACGAAGGCCGTGATGTCACGCGGCGCCGGGGAGCAGGGACTGACGCGCGCGGCGCGGTAGGGCAGAGGGACGGCCCCGGCCCTACGAGGCCCTGCCCTACGAGGCCCTGCCGCGCCGGGTGACGACCAGCGCGGCGGCGCCGAAGCCGAGCAGGATCAGCGCACCGCCCGTCACGTACGGGGTGAGCGAGCCGCCTCCGGTCTCGGCGAGGCCGGCCTGGGACCCGCCCGTGGTGGCCGTCTGGGGCTTGACGTCGGGCAGCTTCGAGGCACTGGCGGAGGGGGCGGGCGGGGACTCGCAGCGGGCCTCGGCGAGCACGATCTCCCCGTCGACCTCGGCGACGTTCAGGTCGAGCGGGTTCACCGACACCTTGAGCCGCAGCGCGGTCGCGGCGGCCGTGGTGGAGGTCGTCTGGGTGGTGGAGAGCTCCAGGGACACCAGGCCGACCTTGGGGACCTCCACCTTGGTGGGGCCGCCCGCCGAGAGGGTGACCTTCTTGCCCAGGACGGTCACGGTGCCCAGGACGTTGGAGCTCGCGACGGGCTTCTTGCCCGCCTCGCAGACGGCCTTGGAGGTGACCTTCTCCACCTCGATCAGGGACAGCAGGGGCAGGCCCGGTACGTGGACCCTGGCCTTGGCGAGGTTCGCCTCCGCCGCGGCGCGGTCGGCGCCGGCGGTGGCCTTGGAGGTGGCGACGTCGGCGCGCAGGACGCTCACCGGCTGCCCGCCCTCGACTCCGTCGAGGGTGACGGTCAGCGCCGTCTTCGAGGCGTCCGCGGGGGCGTTGACCTCGTTGAGGGTCGCGTTCAGCGGAACGTGCACGGTCTTGTTGAGCAGGCCCACGTCCAGGGTGGTGCGCAGGACGACGGCGCTCGCCTTGCCCGCCCCCGGGTGGGATCCGGTGGAACCGGCGGAGCCGGTGGCGAAGGCGGGCGGGGCGGCGAGCAGGGCAACCGCTCCCGTGGCGACGAGCGCGGCCACGGGCATGCGGAAGGTGTTGCTGTTCAAGGTGGTGGAACCCCCAGGGAGATGGGAGCCGTCGCGCCGCCAATGGGGGACATTGCGCGCGCCGACGGCCTCGACCCCGGAATCTTTACGCACTGAGAGTGAACGGGGGTGAACCCGACGCGAGTTCACCCCAAAGGGTGGTTTCCAGGCATAGGTTCGAATACATCCGCCTCACCCGGAACGGGAGTTCCCTCCCATCCCGGGAATCTCGGCCACCAGGGTCCGCGCCGGGCGTACACAACGACCGTGCGGCCGCCGACGTCACGCCCCGTCAACTCCGGCGCCCCTGCGGACCTCTGCGGACCTCAGGCCACCACCGTCCCGTTCACCACCACCCGTAGCGGATCCGCCAGCGCCCGTACGTCGGCCCGCGGATCGGCCTCGTAGACGACGAGGTCGGCCGGGGCGCCCTCGGTCAGGCCGGGCCGGCCGAGCCACTCGCGCGCGCCCCAGGCCGTCGCCGAGAGGGCCTGCAGCGGCGGGATCCCCGCCTTGACGAGCTCGCCGACCTCGGCCGCGACCAGGCCGTGCGGGAGGGAACCTCCCGCGTCCGTGCCGACGTAGACCCCGATGCCCGCGTCGTAGGCGGCGCGGACGGTGTCGTAGCGCCGCTCGTGCAGCCTGCGCATGTGCGCCGACCACCGCGGGAACTTGGCCTCGCCGCCCGCGGCCATCTTCGGGAAGGTCGCGATGTTCACGAGGGTCGGGACGATGGCCACCCCGTGCTCCGCGAACAGCGGGATGGTCTCCTCGGTGAGCCCTGTGGCGTGCTCGATGCAGTCGATGCCCGCCTCGACCAGATCCCGCAGGGAGTCCTCGGCGAAGCAGTGCGCGGTGACGCGCGCCCCGAGGCGGTGGGCCTCGGCGATGGCGGCCCCGACCTCGGCGCGCGGCCAGCAGGCGGTCAGGTCCCCGGCCTCGCGGTCGATCCAGTCCCCGACCAGCTTGACCCAGCCGTCGCCCCGCTGCGCCTCGCGGGCCACGTACGCGACGAGGTCCTCGGGCTCGATCTCGTGGGCGAAGTTGCGGATGTAGCGGCGGGTGCGGGCGATGTGCCGGCCCGCCCGGATGATCTTCGGCAGGTCCTCGCGGTCGTCGATCCAGCGGGTGTCGGAGGGGGATCCGGCATCGCGGATGAGGAGGGTGCCGGCGTCCCGGTCGGTCAGGGCCTGCCGTTCGGCGGTGTCCGCGTCCACCGGCCCGTGGGCGTCGAGCCCCACGTGGCAGTGCGCGTCGACCAGCCCGGGCAGGACCCATCCGGTGACCTCGGTGACCTCCCCGGCGCCGCGCGGGCGCTCGTAGGAGATCCGGCCGCCGACCACCCAGAGCTCGTCGCGGACCTCCTCGGGCCCGACCAGTACCCGCCCCTTCACGTGCAGCAGACCCGACCTCGTACCGCCGCCGTTGACCTCGTCGCTCATGGCGGCACTCTATGTGCGGGCTCGGTAGGCTCTCCAGGCCGGACCGGACGTATCCGGACGAACGAACCCAGACCGAGAGAACGAAGAGAGCCGCGCCGTGAACCACCCCCTCCTGGACCTTCCGCCCCTGACCGCCGCGCGCTTCGCGTCGATCGAGCGGGGGGTCGCGGAGCTGCTCGGCACCCGGGCCGACGTGGTGATCACCCAGGGCGAGGCGCTGCTGCCGCTGGAGGGGTGCATCCGGTCGGGCGCACGGCCCGGTTCGACCGCACTGAACGTGGTGACCGGCCCCTACGGGACCACCTTCGGCAACTGGCTGCGCGACTGCGGGGCGCACGTCGTGGACCTGGAGGTCCCCTTCGACACGGCCGTGTCCGCCGCCCAGGTGGACCGGGCCCTGTCGGAGCACCCGGAGATCGACTTCGTCTCCCTGGTCCACGCGGAGGCGGCCACCGGGAACACCAACCCGGTGGCGGAGATCGGCGAGGCCGTACGGGCCCACGGGGCGCTGTTCATGCTGGACGCCGTGGCCTCGGTGGGCGCGGAGCCGCTGCTGCCGGACGCCTGGGGCGTGGACCTGTGCGTGATCGGCGCGCAGAAGGCGATGGGCGGACCGGCGGGGGTCTCGGCGGTGTCCGTCTCCGACCGCGCGTGGGCCCGCTTCGCGGAGAACGCCTCGGCGCCGCGCCGCTCGTACCTCTCCCTGCTGGACTGGAAGGAGCGCTGGATCGACGGCGGGCGCACCGCGCTGCCGCACGCGCCCGCGCAGCTGGAGATGCTGGCGCTGGAGGCCTGCCTGGACCGCATCGCGGCCGAGGGCCTGACCGCGATGGAGGCCCGCCATGCGGCCGCCGCGGCGGCGACCCGCGCGGGTGCGGTGGCGCTGGGCATCACCCCGTACGTCGGCCGGGACGCGGCGGCGGCCCCGGTCGCCACCACCCTGCGGATCCCGGAGGCCTCCCTGGTGGTGGCGAAGGCCCTCGCGGCGGATCCGGCGGCCCCCCTCGCGGCGGGCGGCGGGGCGCTGGCCCGGGAGATGGTCCGGGTCAACCACTACGGCACGGCGGCCTCCCAGGACGCCGTCGGCGCCTCCCTGACGGCCCTGGCCGGGGCACTGTCGGTGGACCCGGCCGCGGCTCTCGCGGCGGCGGGCTCGGCGTGGTCGGCGGCCCTGCCCTCGGCCTGAGCCGGGCGGCTGTCCGACTGAGCGGCTGCCTGACTGGCCGTCCGGCCGTCTGGCCGTCCGGCCGTCCGGGATCAGCCCGTCAGGATCAGCCCTCCAGGAGGTTCAGCAGCCGGTCCACGTCCGCCTCGGTGTTGTAGAGGTGGAACGAGGCCCGCAAGGTTCCCGCGCGGGCGGACGTGGAGATGCCCGCGGCGAGCAGGGCGCCCTGACGGCCGGCCAGCCCCGGCACCGAGACGATCGGGGACCGGCCCGGGACGGGCTCGTGGCCCAGGCGGGCGAGGCCGGCGCGGTAGCGGGCGGCCAGGGCGGTGTCGTGGGCGTGGACGGCGTCGATGCCGATCCGCTCCAGCAGGGCCAGCGAGGGCTCGGCGGCGTGGTAGGCCAGGAAGGCCGGGGACTCGTCGAAGCGCCGGGCCCCGTGGGCCAGTTCCCGCAGCGGGCCGTAGATGGCGTCCCACATGTCGGCGAGCGCGACCCAGCCGGCGTGCACCGGGGTCACGGCGTCCTGGGCCTCCTCCGAGACCGTGAGGTAGGAGACCCCGCGCGAGGCGAGCAGCCACTTGTACCCGGCGGTGACCGTGTAGTCGTAGGGGCTCGCGTCGAAGGGCAGCCAGCCGGCCGCCTGCGAGGCGTCGACCAGCATCCGCGCCCCGTGCGCGGTCGTCGCGGCGCGCACGGCCGCCAGGTCCGCCGTACGCCCGTCCGCGGACTGTACGGCGCTCAGCGCGACCAGTGCGGTGTCCGGGCCGACGGCTTCGGCGAGGGACTCCAGCGGGGCGAACCGGACCTTGAGGTCGTCGCGGACCACGAAGGGGTTGATCACCGAGGCGAACTCGCCCTCCGGGCACAGGACTTCGGATCCGGCCGGGAGGGAGGCGGAGACCAGGCCGACGTGGGTGGAGACGGCCGAGCCGAGGGCCACACGGTCCGCGGGGACCCCGACGAGGCGGGCGAACGACGCGCGGACCCGTTCGACGCGGCCGAAGTCACCGAAGCCCTGCGGGAGTCCGGCCCCCGACGCCTCCGCGAGCCGCCGCACCTCGGCGACGGCGGCTCGCGGGAGGGTCCCGTAGTTGGCGGTGTTGAGATAGGTGAGGGAGTGCGCGAACTCGTCGCGGACGGTCTCGGGCGCAAGCAGGTCCATGCCCTTCACTCTGCGCCAGGACCAACCCAAAGTCCATTGCCTGGTTTCGCTCACCACCCCAAAGGGCTACTTATGGCAGGGCCTTAGGGGGTCGGCACCGCGCACGCCCCGTCGGGCTCGCACGCCTCGCCCTCGGGGGCGACGGGTGCGAGGACCTCGCGGCCCGCCCAGGCCTGCTCCAGCGCCTTGGTGAACACCTCCGCGGGCTGCCCTCCGGAGATCCCGAAGCGGCGGTCGAGCACGAAGAACGGCACGGCGTTCGCGCCCAGCTCGGCCGCTTCGCGCTCGTCGGCCCGCACCTCGGCGGCGTACGCGGACTCGTCGCCCAGCACCGCCCGGGCCTCCGCCTCGTCGAGTCCGGCCTCGACCGCGAGCGCGACCAGCACCTCGGGATCGAAGACGGAGCGCTCCTCGCCGAAGTTGGCGCGGTAGGCGAGGTCGAGCAGCTCTTCCTGGCGGCCACGGTCGGCGGCGAGGTGCAGCAGGCGGTGGATGTCGAAGGTGTTGCCGTGGTCGCGGCCCTCCGTGCGGTACGTCAGCCCCTCGGCGCGGGCGCTCGCGGCGACGTGCTCCTCCATGCCGCGGGCCTCGTCGAGGGTGCGGCCGTACTTCTTGGCCAGCATCTCCAGGACGGGCGCCACCTGGCCCTTGGGGCCGTTCGGGTCGAGCTCGAAGGAGCGGTAGACCACCTCGACCTCCTCGCGGTGTGCGAAGCCGGCCAGCCCCTTGGCGAACCGGGCCTTGCCGATGTAGCACCACGGGCAGGCGATGTCGCTCCAGATCTCGACGCGCATGTTCCCTCTTCCCTCCACGGAATCAACTGTTCCGCGTTCAACCACCTGCCGCCGCGTCTCATTCCCCGGACGGGTCACTCCCCGGCCTCCCGGGTCTCCCCGGCCGCGTCCCCCACGGTGAGCCACAGGATGCGGTGGGAGCCCGCGACCCGGGCTCCGGTGGGATCCGGGAGCCAGCCGTGGGTGGCGTAGAAGGCCTGGGCGCGGAGGTTGTGCTCGTAGACCTCCAGGCGGACCCGGCGGACGCCCGCGCGGCGCCAGGCGTCGAGGCAGGCGGCGTGCAGGGCCGCCCCGGTGCCGCGGCGCCAGTGGACGGGGTCCACGTGCAGCTGGGTGAGGGTGGTCTCGCCGTCGGCGGTGCGGTAGGCCGCCACCCCGGTGAGCTCGCCGCCGCTCTCCGCGCACAGCACCCCGCCGTCCGCCGCGGCACGGGCCACCGCCCGGGACCAGCCCTCGCGGGTGCGCGCCAGTTCGGCGGCGCCGCCGTAGGCCTCCTCGGGTATCCGGCCCCGGTAATAGGTGGACCGGGCCCGGGTGTGGAGGGCTGCGATGGCGTCGAGGTCTTCGGGCTGCGCGGTCCTGATCATGGGACGGACAACGTGCCGGGAACCCTGCCGGTTCCCGGCACGGGCTACTTCTTCAGCCAGGCCTGCATCATCTTCTGCGCCACCGGGGCGGCCAGCTTGCCGCCGCCGATCTCGGAGCGGTCCGTGTCCGAGTTCTCGATCACGACGGTGACCGCGATCTGCTTGCCGTTCATCTTTCCGTACGTGGTGTACCAGGCGAGCGGCGGCAGGCTGTTGTTCACGCCGCGCTGGGCGGTACCGGTCTTGGCTCCCGACTCGACGCCCGGGATCTGGACGTTCTTGCCGCCGCCTTCGGTGGCGACCGTCCGCATGGCGTCCTGGACCATCGAGGCGGTCTTCGCGCTCATGACCTGCTCGGACTTCGGGTTCTTGAAACTCTCCAGCACGTTGCCGTTGGAGTCGGTGACCTCGGAGACCTCGTGCGGGGAGACCAGCTTGCCGCCGTTCTCGATCGCGGCCGTCACCATCGCCATCTGGAGCGGGGTGGCCTGGACGTCGAACTGGCCGATGCCCGTCTGCGCGACCTGGTCGACCGACATCTTCTTCGACGGGTACTTGCTGGGCGGGCTGGTCCAGACGGGGATCTTCTGCACCACGTTGAAGCCGAGCTTCTCCGCCATGGCGCGCATCTTGTCCTGGCCGAGCTTGTGGGCGAACTCCGCGAAGACGTTGTTGCAGGACAGCTTCAGCGCGGTCCGCGGGGAAACGTTGTTGCAGAGCGAGTCGTCCACCTCGCTGCGCAGCTTGGTCCTCGTCCCGGGGATCGTGTAGTCGCCGGAGATCCCGGTCGGCGTGTCGATGTTCGTGACCAGGCCGTTCTCGATGGCCGCCGCCAGGGTGACCAGCTTGAAGGTGGATCCGGGCGCCTGCGGCTTGCGCAGGGCCGTGTTCTCCATGGCCTTGCCCTGGTTGGCATTGAGCGCGTCCCACGCCTTCTGCTCCGCGTCACCGGCGCCCGAGATGCTGCCCGGGTCGAAGGAGGGGTTGTTCACGACGGCCAGGATCTCGCCCGTCGCCGGGTCGATCGCCACGGCCGAGCCCTGCTTGCCCTGCAGCGCGTCGTAGCCGGCCTTCTGGACGTCCTTGTCGATCGTGGTCAGCACGTTGCCCGGGGCCGCCCGCTTGTTGGTGAGCGTGTCCATGATCGTCTTGAGCCGGTTGTCGGTGCCGTTGAGGATGTTCTTGTAGACGCCCTCCAGCATGGTCGACCCGAAGGCCTGGGAGCTGTAGCCGGTGACCGGCGCGTACAGCGGCCCGTCGACATAGGTCCGCTTGTACCGGAAGTCCTTGCCGCCCGTGTCCGTGGAGCCGGTGATCGCCTCCCCGCCCACGATGATGTTCCCCAACGGGTTCTCGTACTTCCCGATGAGGTTGCGCCGGTTGTTGTCGTTGTCTGCGAGGGCCTGGCCTTGGTACGCCTGCACCCAGGTGACCCGCACCAACAGGGCCAGCACCAGAAGCAGACAGAAGACCGACGCACGCCTGATCGTCTTGTTCATCCCCCAGAAGGACGCCCCAGCCGCCCCGTCCGTTCCGCTCTGCCCCGATTGTGGCGGAGTTCTCAGCCTTTCTTCATGAGGAACCCTCCCTCGTACGCCGCGATGACCGCCTGGGTCCGGTCCCGGGAGCCGGTCTTGGCCAGCACCGCCGCCACGTGCGTCTTGACCGTCTGCGGGCCGACTCCGAGCCGCTCGCTCACCTCGTGGTTGGAGAGCCCGGCGGCCATCAGCCGCAGGACGTCGGCCTCCCGGTCCGTGAGCCGGGCGACCCAGGGCGCGGCGGCCGGGGCCGCCCCGGGCGGGGTGTGGGCGGCGGCCAGGGAGCGGACGGCCGCCGGGAAGAGCAGCGAGTCCCCGCGCGCCACGAGCCGGACCGCGGCGGTCAGCTCGTCGGGGTCGGCCCGCTTGAGGAGGAACCCGGCGGCTCCCGCGCGCAGCGCGTCGTACACGTAGGCGTCGTTCTCGAAGGTGGTGACCACGACGATCCGGGGCGGCTCGGCCATGGTGGCGAGGATCCGCTCGGTGGCCCGGATGCCGTCGATCTCCGGCATCCGCACGTCCATCAGCACCACGTCCGGGGAGAGCGCCCGGACCACCGCCACGGCCTCGGCTCCGGTGGCCGCCTCCCCGACGACCTCCAGGTCGGGCTCGGCATCGAGGATGACCCGCAGGGCGGTACGGACCATCCGCTCGTCGTCGGCCACGACCAGCCGCAGCGGCGGGCGGGCCGGCGGGGCCGTCTCCGGGGCCGGCGGCGTCATCGGCGGCGTCGGCCCCGTCATCGGACACCCTCACCGAGCGGGAGGACGGCCCGCAGCCGCCACCGGCCCTCGTGCGGCCCGGCCTCGACCTGCCCGCCGAGCAGCGCCGCCCGCTCGGCGGCTCCTTGCAGACCCCGGCCCCCGGTGGTGCGGGCCCCCGGAGCGGCCGCGGCCGCCGGATCGTTCGTCATGGCGATCTCCAGTTCCTCGTATCCACCGCGCTCCCCCTGTCCACCGGGTTCCCCCTGCCCACCGCGCACTCGTACGAGGATCCGCAGATCGACCGCGCCCGTCCCGTGCCGCAGCGCGTTGCTCAGCCCCTCCTGGACGATCCGGTACGCCTCACGGGAGGCGATCTCCGGAAGCCGCCCCCAGTCGCCGGCCGGTCCCGGGTCCTGGCGGGCGGTGATCGGGATCCCGGAGGCCCGGCTGCGGGCCAGCAGCCCGTCGAGGTCGGCGGCGAGCGTCGGAGCGGCGGGGAGCCCGGTCCCCCCGGCGCCCGCTCCGTCGCCCTCGCGCAGCAGGCCGAGGACGGCGTCCAGCTCTCCCACCGTGCGCCGGGTGGTGTCCTCGATCGCGGCCAGCGCCTCCCGTACGAAGCCGGGGTCGCTGTCGAGCACCCGCCGGGCGGCGCTCGCCTGGAGGGTGACCGCGCTCAGGGCGTGCCCGACTGCGTCGTGCAGCTCCCGCGCCAGCCGGTTGCGGACCGCCAGGTCCGCGGCGCGCTCCTCGGCGGCCGCCAGCCGGTCCGCGGCCGTCGGCCCGAGCAGTACGGGCGCCAGCCGCGCCAGCACCGCCCCCGCCCCGGCGGCACACAGCACGAGCCCGGCCAGCAGCGCGATCCCGAGCAGGGGGGGCCACGTAGGGATGGGCCTGTGCGTCGAACGGGCCGAGCCCGACGGGCAGGTCCCGAAGCGCGCTCACGAACGGCAGGGCGAGCAGCACCCCCGCCATGGGCGGCACCGCCAGGCTGATCCCGCTGACCAGGGCGCCGACCCCCAGGTGCAGGGTCCACCAGGCCGAGGCCCGCCCCCGGGCCGCCCAGCTCCGGGCCGGCCCCTCGGCGAACCGCGACCCCGGCACCCCGCACAGGGCCCGGGCGGCGGCCACGGACATCGGCCGGACCAGCCGGAACAGTCCGGTGACGGCCACGAGCGGCAGGGCGGCGGCGTAGGCGGCGAGGCTGAGCGGGAGGGAGTTGAGCGCGTTGACCCCGCCCACGGCGGCACCGACCGCCACCTGCGTCAGCAGGAAGTACGGCATCAGCAGGGCCCCGCCGAGTATCTGGTGCACCCAGCGCAGCCGGGCCCGCGCCCCCAACAGCCGCTCCACACGGTCTCCTTCAGGCCGCCCGTCGCGTCGCGAGGAACCGCGCCATGACGCTGACCGCGAGGAGTCCGACGATCATCTGGCCAGGGTAGATCAGATAGGTCGCGGTGGTCGTGCGTTCGCCCGGGCCGGGGTCCCCGCCCAGCACCGCGGTCATCATCCACATGCCCCAGCAGAGGGTCGCCGCCGAGCCGGTCCACGCCACGGCCAGCGGCCACCACGCCCGCCGGTCCCCGCCCCTGGCGAGCAGCACCGCCCCCGCCGCTGCGGTCAGGGCGCATATCGCGTGGATGAAGGAGACCACACCCGTATCGGAGGAGTACTGCGCGATCTGGTCCGCGTTGTGCCCGGCCGTGCCGCCGAAGGCCCAGTACACGTGCGTCGCCGCCACCACCGCGGCCACCGCCGCCGCGGCTCCCGCCACCACCCCCGTGGGTGACGGGAGCCGCTCCCCCAGGACGCCCTGCCAGCGCCGGCCCCAGCGCTCGCGCGCATAGGGCACGAACAGCCCGGCCAGGGCTATGGCTTGGATGATGAAGCCGGGGTAGACCACGTTGAAGACCCAGGGATCGAGGAAGGGCGGCTGGGCCTCTTGGGCGGCCTCGCCCGGCCCCCCTCCCATGGACCGCAGGAGGAGTTGGCCGGGGAAGCCGAGGACGATCGGGGTCAGCAGTCCGGTGGCGATGAAGACGGGCAGGACCATCAGCCAGGACGGCACGCGCATCCCCCAGGGCCGGGTGAGCACCAGGACCAGCAGGACCACGCTGGAGTCCATGACCAGCGACAGGCCGTTGAGCACAGTGAAGAACGCGCTGCCCGGCTCCAGGAGCACGCTGCCGTCCGGTATTCCGATGTGGCTCCCGGCCAGCCAGGCGGTCTTCAGCGTCAGATAGGGCACGGTGGCGGCGATGGCCGCCGCCCGGAGGAACCTGCGCCCGGCCCCCGGCCGGGTGGCCGGCGGCTGCGCTCCGCTGGTCGATCGCGACGTGTGAACGGCTCGTGTGGTCATGGCTCAACGGTCCCGCGCCGGCGCCGCCACCACCTCCCCCTTGAAGGGGAACCGTCTCCCCCGCCCGGGGGAGGAACCGGGCCGTCCACCGCACCGCCTGCGCCCGAGGCTCCGCCTCACATGCGCCGCGTCACCACCGACAGCCGGTCGCGCGCCGCGAACAGCGCCGCCTTGATGCCCCGTTCGTGCCCCGGCGTCAGCCGCGCCACCGGCACCGAACAGCTCACCGCGTCCCGCGCCGGCGTCCGGTACGGCACCGCCACGCCGAAGCAGCGCAGTCCGAGCGTGTTCTCCTCCCGGTCCACCGCGTACCCCTGCTCCCGCACCAGTGCCAGGTCCTCGATCAGCTGCTCCCGGTCGGTGATGGTGTGCTCGGTGACGGCTTCGAGGCGCCGCGG
Organism: Streptomyces sp. NBC_00193; assembly: GCF_026342735.1. Taxonomy (GTDB): domain Bacteria; phylum Actinomycetota; class Actinomycetes; order Streptomycetales; family Streptomycetaceae; genus Streptomyces; species Streptomyces stoeckheimensis. The sequence continues at coordinate 4,996,258 of NZ_JAPEMM010000001.1, read as the reverse complement.
CAGCAGTGCGCGTACTTCCTCGTCCGTGTGCGTGGCCAGCAGCGCCTTGCCGAGGGCCGTCGAGTGCACCGGCAGCCGCCGCCCGACGCGGGTGAAGGGCCGCAGGTAGTGCTGGGACTGCCGGGTCGCCAGGTAGACCACGCTCGTCCCGTCCATGCGGGCCAGGTGGATCGTCTCCGTCGTGTCGTCGGAGAGCCGGTCCAGCGTGGGCCGCGCCGCCGCCACCACCTCGTCGCCGTCGATGTAGGAGCTGCCGACGAGCAGGGCCCGTACGCCGATGCCGTACCGCGTGCCCGTCGCGTCCGTCTCCACCCAGCCCAGGTTCACCAGGGTGCGCAGCAGCATGTAGAGGCTGGATTTGGGCAGGGAGAGGTCGCTCTGGATGTCGGCCAGGCTGTGCAGCCCCGGCCGGGAAGCGAAGTGTTCCAGCAACTGGACCGTGCGTACCGCCGACTTGACGGCCGCCGGTGCGCCCGAGCCCCCCGACTCAGCTGTGGTGGTCATCCGCCTTCGCGCCCCTCTGTCTGTTGCTGTCTCTTGTCAACCCGGAAGACACGGAAATAGAGTCCACGGTGGATGTGATCATTCATCCAACGGAACAGCGTTCACAATACTGAACGCATCCGCGCGGGTCAGCGTAGATCCAGGAGGCAGTTCGCCATGGCAGCAACACCAGTCTGGAGTGTGGACCCCCGCACCGGGAAGCACCGCGAGCAGGTTGCGGTGGAGGCCACACCCCGGGAGGTGGACGAAGCCGTGCGCGCGGCCCACGCCGCCCGCGGCTCGCTGGCCGACGCCGGGAGGCGCGCCGCCTTCCTGCGCACCGCCGCCGATCTCCTCGACGAGGCAGCTTCCCACGTCATCGAGGCCGCCGACGCCGAGACCGCGCTCGGACCCGGCCGGCTCACCGGCGAGCTGGCCCGCACCACGGGCCAGTTCCGCGCCTTCGCCGACGCCGTGGACGAGGGCTCCTACCTCGACATCCGCATCGACCGCGCCGATCCCACCACCGCCCCTCCCCGCCCCGAGCTGCGCCGCTACAAGGTGCCGCTGGGCGTGGTCGCGGTCTATGCCGCCTCCAACTTCCCCCTCGCCTTCTCCGTGCCCGGCGGCGACACCGCCAGCGCGCTGGCCGCGGGCTGCCCGGTCGTGGTCAAGGCGCACCCCGACCACCCGGCCACCTCCGAGCTGTGCGCCTCGCTCCTGCGCCGGGCCGCCGTGGTCGCCGGACTGCCGGCCGAGGTCGTCGCCGTGGTCCACGGGTTCGACGCGGGCCTGGAGCTGATCCGGCACCCGCTGATCAGCGCCGCCGGGTTCACCGGGTCCATCCGGGGCGGGCGGGCCCTGTTCGACGCCGCCGCCGCGCGGCCCGTACCGATCCCCTTCCACGGGGAACTGGGCTCCCTGAACCCGGTCGTGGTCACCGCGGCGGCCGCCGCCGAACGCGCCGAGGAGATCGGCGGCGGGCTGGCCGGCTCGGTCACGCTCGGCGTCGGCCAGTTCTGCGTCAAGCCGGGCCTGGTCCTCGTACCCGAGGGCGCGGACGGGGACCGGCTCGCGGGTGCCCTGACCAAGGCGCTCGGCGAGACCGAGCCCGGGGTGCTCCTCGACCACCGGATGCGGGAGAACTTCGTCGCCGGGGTCCGCGAACGCGCCGCGCTGCCCGGGGTCGACGCACCCGTCACCCCCGGCTCGGGCGGCGAGCACACCGTCGGCGCGGGCTACCTGAGCGTGCCCGTGCGGACCCTGCTGGAGGGCGGGCCCTACGAGGTGCTCCTGGAGGAGTGCTTCGGCCCGGTCACCGTGCTGGCCCGGTACGCCGGCCAGGACGAGGCCGCCGCCCTGCTCGGGCGGCTCCCCGGAAACCTCACCGCGACCCTGCAGCTGTCGGCCGCCGAGGCGGACGGCGGCCCGGGTCCGGCGGCGGAGCTGATCTCCCAGGTCACGGCGCTGGCGGGGCGGGTCGTGGTCAACGGCTGGCCGACCGGTGTGGCGGTGGCCCCGGCCCAGCACCACGGAGGCCCCTACCCGGCGGCGACCTCCCACTCCACCTCGGTCGGCGGCACGGCGATCGAGCGCTGGCTGCGCCCGGTGGCCTACCAGTCGGTGCCGGACGCCCTGCTCCCGGCGGAACTGCGCGAGGCCAACCCCCTGAACCTCCCGCGACGGGTCACGGGAGGCTAGAACCCGTCGGGGAGGCCCGGTCAACCGCTCAGGACCCGGGCCTTCTCCGTCGCGAACTCCTCGTCGGTGAGCAGGCCCTGGGCCTTGAGCTCGGCCAGTGCGGTGAGCTGGCCGACCCTGTCGACGGGCGCGGCCGGCGCCGCGGCGGGCTGCGGGGCCGGCTGCGACTGCTGCCAGGCCTGCTGCTGCGCGGCCGCCTGGGCCGCCGCCTGGTTGACCAGGGCCTGCTGCTCGGCGTCGGCCGAGGCCTGCTGCTGCGCGGCGCGCTCGGCCTGGTTGCGCTGCACCCGGCCGGAGACCGCGGTGGCCGTACCCGCCACGACCGCGGTGCGTGCCATCGCGCCCAGCAGACCCGGGCGCCCGAAACGTCGAGGCATGACCGTCCTCCCCTACTTCTCGTCCAGTGCGGCGACGGCGCGTTCCACTCTGTCCCGTGGAATGCGCTCCATGAAGAGCACCTCTCCCCCGGACCCCCGCAGCGCCGAGGCCAGACGCGTGGCCCAGGCGTTCTCCCAGACCACCACGAGGGCCGAGGACTCCGGAGCCAGGCCCTGCGCGACGGTCTCCAGGTCCTCGTCGCTCAGCAGGTCGAACTCCTCGCCGAGGATCCGCTCGAACTGGTCGGCCACCTCGGAGTCGGCGAGCTCCACCACGGACACCGCGCCGTCCCGCTCCTTGCGGACGAACGTGAGGTCGAGGATGCGCACCACTCCGCCCTCCTGGAGCTCGCGCAGGGCCGGGGCGAGATCGCCGTTGAAACGGTTGCCGTCGAAGGCGACCACGGCGACGTCCACCGGGCCGATCGATTGGGCCGTAAGGGCTGCACCAGCAGGCATGAGCATGACCTCTTCCATAGCGCATGGAATCACCGCAAAAAGGATCTTACTCGGCAGGGCCGACACCGCATCGCGAGGCGGATATTGCGTTGCAGCCCGCCGCCCGGGGACGGCACTCTCGGCCCATGCCCAGACCTCACGGATTCTCGTACGAACAGCGGGGCGACCAGAGCGTCGTCATCACCCACCAGGGCCGGTCCGCGGCCACCCTCCGGGGCGGGCGGGCCGCCGCCTTCCTGGCCGAGGTCGAGGCCGGTGACGCCCAGCTCGTGATGGCGCGCTGGACCGGTTCGTACAAGTTCGGCAACGAGCGGACGGCCAGGAACCACCCCCGCAACCAGGGCCGCGTCTGAGGCGGGAGTGAAGAACCGGGAAACCGGGTGAAAGTAAGGGAACGGCAAAGCCACCTCGGTCGTTCTCCCGGCATGACCGCTATGACCCCTGGTTCCAACCTGCCGCTCAATGCCGTCCGCGTGACGGTCGACGTGGCTGCCCCGGTGCGGCTCGACGTGTCCGCGCTGCTCCTCGCCGCCGACGGCAAGGTGCGTTCCGACGCCGATTTCATCTTCTTCAACCAGCCGTCCGGCCCCGGCGTCACCTACCGCTCGGGCGGCGGCACGGCACCGGACTCGATCACCGTGGACACCGGTGCGGTCCCGCCCGGCATCGAGCGGATCGTCATCACCGCCAGCCCCGACGCCGCGGGCCAGTCCTTCCAGGGCATCGAGCCCACCGCCACCGTGCGGGACGCCGGAGGCGGAGCGGTGATCTCCACCTTCACCCCGCCGCGGCTCGGCACGGAGACCGCCCTGGTGGTCGTCGAGGTCTACCAGCGCGGCGGCGTGTGGAAGGTGCGCGCGGTCGGCCAGGGGTACGCGAACGGCCTCGCCGGCATCGCGACCGACTTCGGGGTCTCGGTGGAGGAGGAGCCGGCTCCGGCCGCCGCCGCCCCGGCCCCGGTCGCCCCGCCCGCACCGCCCGTGCCCCCGGCGCCCCCCACGTACGCGGCCTCCCCCTGGCTCACCAGCGGCGCTCCCGGGGCGACCCCGGCGCCCGCGCCGGTCGCACCCGCACCGGTCGCGGCTCCCGCCGCCGCCCCCGCCCCCGGTACCGGGAAGATCAACCTCGACAAGGGCCGGGTCAGCCTCCAGAAGAACCAGACCGTCTCCCTCGTCAAGGGCGGCCGGCCGCTGCTCTCCCAGGTCAAGATGGGCCTCGGCTGGGAGCCCGCGTTCCGCGGCCGGGACATCGACCTGGACGCCTCGGTCATCGCGTACGGCCCGCAGCGCAACCACATCGACAGCTGCTACTTCGGCAAGCTCTCCATCCTGGGCGGCTCCGTCAAGCACTCCGGCGACAACCTCACCGGCGAGGGCGCGGGCGACGACGAGGTGATCGTCGTCGACCTCGGTCGGCTGCCCGCCGACGCGACGGGCCTCGTCTTCACGGTCAACTCCTTCTCCGGCCAGAAGTTCACCGAGGTGGCCAAGGCCTACTGCCGCCTCATCGACGCCGCGACCAACGAAGAGCTGGTCCGCTTCGACCTCACCAGCGCCGAGCCGCAGACCGGCGTGATGATGGCCAAGCTGATCAAGCAGTTCTCGGGCGAATGGGAGATGACGGCCATGGGCGAGTTTGTGAAGTCGCGCACAGTGCGGGGCATGGTCAAGCCGGCCGCACAGGCACTCTGAGCAGGTGGGCGGGCACATGGAGCGACGGACACCCGCCCCGGGTGATCTGTTCCACCCTTAATACGGAGGTCGCTGTCAGTGCCCGCCCGTAGCCTGGTAACCATGCACCAGACACTCCAGCCCGCGGGCCCCGCGCGCCCGTCCGCCGCCGAGGCGAACGAGGCGATCCGGCAGCTCGTCGAGAGCCGGGTGGACGGCGAGTGGCCCTCCGAGGCGTACGAGTTCCTCCTCGAAGAGTGGGCCGCGGCCAGCCGCGCCGAAGCTCAGTAAAAGACCGGACGCACAGAAGCACAGACGAGAGAACAGACGAGACGACGAGAAGAGCCGCCGGGCCCGAAGGCCCGGCGGCTCTTCTCATGTCCGCCCTTCGCGGATCAGCGGCGGCGCCGCCACGGTCCCGTGACGGCCAGCATGATGCCCGGGTCCTGGATGCTGGCGAACAGCGTCCGTCCGTCCGGCGAGAAGCAGACGCCCGTGAACTCCGAGTACTCCGGCTCCTCGGCCGTGCCCAGGTTCATCTCGTTGCGGGCCAGCGGGTACGTGCGCCCCGACTCGGTCGCGCCGAAGAGGTGCTGCAGCCCCGAGCCGTCCTCGGCGATGATCAGACCGCCGTACGGGGAGACCGTGATGTTGTCCGGGCCGTCGTACCCGCCGTCGACCGACGGGTCGGCGTTCACCCCGAGCAGGACCTGCAGCCGCACCGTGCGCCGCTTGGGGTCGTAGAACCACACCTGCCCGTCGTGGGCCGCGCCCGGGCTCTCCTCGCGGGCGTAGGAGGAGACGAAGTACGCCCCGCCGTCGGCCCACCACATGCCCTCCAGCTTGCGCGCGCGGGTCACGGCCGCCTCCCCGAACTGCTTGCGCACCGCCACGGTGCGCGCGTCGCGGTCCGGGACCGGCACCCAGTCCACCCCGTAGGTGGTGCCGATCTTCGTCGCGCGCGAGAGGTCGTCGACGAACAGCCCGGCGCTGTCGAAGCACTTGGCGGCCGCCAGCACGCCGGCGTCGTCGGCGAGCGTACGGAGCTTGCCGCGCCCGTGGCGGAAGCCGCTCGGCGGGGTCCAGCGGAAGAGCAGCCCGTTGGGGTTGGAGGCGTCCTCGGTGAGGTAGGCGTGGCCCGTCCGCGGGTCGATGACCACGGCCTCGTGGTCGTAGCGCCCGAACGCCTTGACCGGCTTCGGGCCGAGGTTGGCGCGGCGGTCGTGCGGGTCGACCTCGAAGACGTAGCCGTGGTCCTTGGTCATCCCGTTCTTGCCGGCGAGGTCCGAGTTCTCCTCGCAGGTCAGCCAGGTGCCCCAGGGGGTGGAGCCGCCCGCGCAGTTGGTCGACGTACCGGCGATGCCCACCCACTCGGCGACCTCGCCGCCGCGCCGGACCTCGACGACCGTGCAGCCACCGGCCGCGGCCGGGTCGTAGACGAGGCCCTCGGTGAGCGGGACGGGGTGCTTCCAGTTCGTGCGGGGGCCCTTCAGCTCGTGGTTGTTGACGAGGAGGGTGACACCCCGGTGGCCCTCGAAGGCGGCCGTGCCGTCGTGGTTGGACGGGGTGGTCTCGCCCGAGTCGAGGGTGGTGACACCGCTGTGGGTGATCACGCGGTACGTGAACCCGGCGGGGAGGGCCAGGATGCCGGCCGGGTCGGGGACGAGCGGGCCGTAGCCGGGACCGTGGCCGTGGCCGTGTCCGTGGCCCTGGCCCTGCTCCAGGTCGGCGTCCTGCCGCGCGCCGTCGTCGTCCGCGGCGAGGGCCCCGGGGGCGGTGGCGAGGGCGCCGACCGTTCCGGTGAGCGCGACTCCCGCACCCGCGAGTGCGGTGCGGGTGGTGAAATCTCTGCGGCTGAGCGGCATCGGGTCTCCAGGGGTGGGGAGGTGGTGCGCTTGTCGTGCGGTCGTCGGCGCACACGCTCCCGCCCGCACGTGAACGCCGACTGAACTACCCGGGAAAACGAATCGACCCCTTCACCGGCGTCCCCGTTGGCCGAGTCCCTCGCGGGAACGGCCGGTTACCAACGCCTCACACGCCCCGGGAACGCGCCTTGAACGCGGCCTTCCGCGCCTCCTTGGCCGCCTTCTTGTCGGGGTGCAGCCGCCCCATCGCCTCCAGCACGTAGGCCGTCGCCGGGTGCTCCACCCGCCAGGCCTGCTCGAAGAACCCGGCGTGATGGGCGGTCAGCGACTCGATCAGGAGCGGCAGCTCCGCCTCCGCGCCCTCCCCGCCGTCGGCTCCGGCTCCCCCACCGCTCGCGCCGCCCGTCGCGAGCTGCGCCGCGATCGTGTCGACCGTCAGCCAGAACACCATCTCCTCGTCCGGCGCCGGTACGTCGGCCACCCCGCGCTCGGCGAGCCAGACCCGGGCGAGCCCGCCGAGCTCCGCGTCGTCCAGTACGGCGCGGACGGCCTGCTCGGCCTCGGCTCCGGCCGGAGCCAGGGCCTGCTGACAGCGCAGCCGGCGCAGCGGGCCGCCCGGGTCGGCGCCGCGGGCGGCGGCGAGCAGCTCCGTGACGGCTTCGGGTACGGGGCGGCCGGCCAGCCACTGTTCGATCTCGGCCTGGGCGGCGGACTCGGAGTAGTGGGAAACCACGTCGAGCAGGACGTCCGCGCCCTTGCCGGCCAGTTCGCCGACGGCGGGGGCCTCGACGCCCGCCTCCAGCATGCGCGCCCGGATCCCGTACAGCCCGAGGGGGGTCAGGCGCACCAGCCCGTACCGGGAGACGTCCTCCTCGTCGGGAGCGGCGCCGGATTCCGCGGCCGCGAGGAACTCCTCGTCCTCGGCCTCGGCCATCAGCGCCTCGTCGACGGGGCGGAACTCGACCAGCCCGATCGGCTCCAGCTGCCGGAACTGGTCGTCGAGGCGCATCATCGCGTCCGAGACCTGCTCCAGTACGGCGTCGGTGGGATCGCCCATGTCGTCCGGGACCACCATCGAGGCGGCGAGCACCGGGAGCGGCACCGGGCCGTCGGCCGTGCCGCCTTCGGCCACGGCGAGCAGGTAGAGGTTGGCGAGGACCCCGTCGAGGAAGTCGGCCTCGCGGCGCGGGTTCCAGTCGAGCTGGTCGAAGTCGATCTCGCCGCCCGCGTCGAGGGCGTCGACGAGGTCGTCCAGGGCCGGTACCGCCGCGTCCGCGAGGACGGTGTCCAGGGCCGCCAGCCACAGGTCGAGCACGTCGCCGGGGGTTCCGCCGGTCACCAGTGCCAGGTCCTCGCCGGGTTCGGCCGTGCCGAACTCCCGGTCATCCTCGGACGCTTCCCCGGAGGCGGAGCCGTCCTCCTCCGGTTCGGTGACGTCGACGAGGCCGGTGTCGACGGCCACCCGCCAGGCCTGGCTCGCGTGGGCCGCGGAGTCCTCGTCGGCGGGGTCGAGGCCCAGCAGGGCCACGGCCTCGGGCAGTTGCCCGGCGACGAGCTCGCCACCGGTGTCCACGCGGGTGTCCGGTCCGGCCCAGCGGGCGAGGCGCACGGCGCGGGCGAACAGCGGGGCGGCCAGGGCTTCGCGGGCCAGTTCCGCGTCGGGGAGCAGCCGTACCGGCGGCAGCGCGGGGTGCGAGTCTGCGGACATGGGGCGGTTCTCCTCGCGGGCACGGGTTGTTCGGGTTCGGGTGGTTCGAGGTGTTCGGGTTCGGGTGGTTCGGGTGGTTCGGGTACGGGTCGTACGGCGCCCCAGAGTAGACGCATTTCGGGCGCGTCCGGCGGCCTCTCCCCTTTGGTTCATCCCACAGTCAACCTCCGTATTCCCTGTAGGGCTTGACAACTTTGCCGGCCACGAAGGAAATTGACGCGCGTAGATATCTGCTTCCTCCTCCACACACCGGAGTTCCCGCCCATGCGCTCCTCGCATCCCCGTTCCGCCGCCGTCGCGGCCCTCGTCGCCACCGCGCTGGCCACCGGCCTGCTCGCGGGCACCGCCGACGCGGCCGAAGGCGCCGAGTCCGCCGATCCGATACGCATCCACGACATCCAGGGCACCACCCGGATATCCCCGCTGGTCGGCAAGCAGGTCGCCGACGTGGCGGGCGTCGTCACGGGCGTTCGTACGTACGGTTCGCGCGGCTTCTGGATCCAGGACCCGGACACGGACGACGACGACGCCACCAGCGAGGGCGTGTTCGTCTTCACCAGCTCCGTCCCGACCGTCGCGGTCGGCGACGCCGTCAAGGTCTCCGGCCTGGTCGGCGAGTACATCCCCGGTGGCGTCTCCTCCGGCAACCAGTCGGTCACCCAGATCTCCAAGCCCGTCGTGACCGTGGTCTCCTCGGGCAACGCGCTGCCCGCGGCCACCGCCGTCAACGAGTACTCGGTGCCCTGCGCCTACGCCCCGGAGGGCGACCCGGCCGCCGCCGGCAGCATCAACGGCCTGACCCTGGAGCCCTCGCGCTACGCCCTGGACTACTACGAGTCCCTCGAGGGCATGAACATCGCGATCGGCACCTCGCGCGTGGTCGGCGCCACCGACCCGTACGCCGAGCTGTGGGTCACGGTGAAGGGCTGGGAGAACAACACCAAGCGCGGTGGCACGCTCTACGGTTCGTACGACTCCCAGAACACCGGCCGCCTCCAGATCCAGCAGCTCGCGCCCCTCGCGCAGCAGCCCTTCCCGGTGGCCAACGTCGGCGACAAGCTGACCGGCCCCACCGAAGGCCCCCTGGACTTCAACCAGTTCGGCGGCTACACCCTGGTGGCCCGCACCCTCGGCACGGTCAAGGCGGGCACCCTCGCCCCGGAGAAGACCAAGCCGCAGGCCGAGAAGGAACTCGCGGTGGCCACGTACAACGTGGAGAACCTCGACCCGACCGACCCCCAGGAGAAGTTCGACAACCTGGCGAAGGCCGTCGTCGAGAACCTCGCCTCCCCCGACATCCTCGCCCTGGAGGAGATCCAGGACGACAACGGCGCCAAGAACGACGGCACGGTCTCGGCCGAGGCCACCCTGACGAAGTTCACCGAGGCCATCAAGGCCGCGGGCGGCCCGGCCTACCAGTGGCGGACCGTCAACCCGGAGGACAAGAAGGACGGCGGCGAGCCCGGCGGCAACATCCGCCAGGTGTTCCTCTTCAACCCGGAGCGGGTCTCCTTCACCGAGCGCGCCCCGGGCGACGCCGTGACGGCGACCGGTGTGGTGAAGGAGGACGGCAAGGCCGCCCTGACCCACTCCCCCGGCCGGATCGACCCGGCGAACCCGGCGTGGGTGGACAGCCGCAAGCCGCTGGCCGGCGAGTTCGTCTTCCGCGGCAAGACGGTCTTCGTGATCGCCAACCACTTCGGCTCGAAGGGCGGCGACCAGGGCCTGACCTCCGCGACCCAGCCTCCGGTGCGCTCCTCCGAGGCGAAGCGGCTGCTGCAGGCGCAGGCCGTGAACGGCTTCGTGAAGGACATCCTGGCGGTGGAGAAGAAGGCCGCGGTCCTCGTGGTCGGCGACATCAACGACTTCGAGTTCTCCGGCACGACCAAGGCGCTGGAGGACGGCGGGGCGCTGTACTCGGCGATCAAGTCCCTGCCGCGGTCGGAGCGGTACTCGTACGTCTACCAGGGCAACGCCCAGGTCCTCGACCAGATCCTGACGAGCCCCGGCATCAAGCAGTTCAGCTACGACAGCGTGCACATCAACGCGGAGTTCGCGAACCAGAACAGCGACCACGACCCGCAGGTCGTGCGCTTCCGCCCGTAGCGGCGGCGCCGAAGGGGCCGGGCCGCACCGCCGCCCGGCCCCTTTGGCATGATCCCGGCATGATCTTCCGTACCGCAACGCGTCAGGACCTGCCCGCCGTACTCGCCCTGCTGGCCCAGGACGAAGACCCGGCCGGAGCCGCGGCCGACGCCGGGGCCGGGACGGTGCCCGCGCCGGCCCCGCCGGTCTCCGAGGCCCACGAGCGGGCCTTCGCCGCGATCGCGGCGGACCCGCGCAACGAGATGCTGGTCCTGGAGGCGGACGGGGACCTCGTCGGCTGTCTGCAGCTGACGTACATCCCGGGTCTCGGCCAGGGCGGACGGGAGCGGGCCCTCGTGGAGGCCGTACGGATCCGCGCGGACCGGCGGGGCGGGGGTCTCGGGGCCCGCCTGATGGAGCTGGCGGCGGAGCGGGCCCGCGAGCGCGGCTGCGGCCTGATGCAGCTCACCAGCAACAAGCGGCGCACCGCCGCGCACCGCTTCTACGAGCGGCTGGGCTACGCCCGGAGCCACGAGGGCTTCAAGCTGCCGCTGGCCTAGCGGGGCCGGAAGCCGGACGGTCGGGAGCCGAGGAAGGGACCTTTGGCCCTGGCGTGACGCTCAGCACATCCCTACCCATTCGGGCGGTTCTGGTGTTGAGTGTCCCCACGCCCGATCTTGTACCGCACTCCAGCACTCCTTTGGAGGACCGCGTGTTCCCCTCCATTTCCCTCGCGCAGGAAATCGGCATCGCCGTCCTGCTCGTGGCCGCCGCCGTCTGGCTGATCGGCCTCGGCCACATGCTGTGGGACAGCCGTTTCCACCACCCGGAACCAGGCGCCTTCGAAGGTCTCTCGGTCATCCCCGCCCAGCGCGGCACCTCCGTCCACCCGATGGAGTCGGTGGAACTGACCGAGGCGGAACAGCAGGCCTTCGCCGGCCTGGTCCGCACGATCCCCCTGCACTGACCTGCACTGACACCGCCGCCCGCCGGACCCCCGGCCCGCGCGGCCCCCGCGTGCGCGCAGCCCCTCCCCCGCTCGGGGCGGGAGGGGCGCACCACGCACGGCGCCCTCCCACCCCGACGGGTGGGAGGGCGCCGGCAGGACCGGACCGGTGTCGGTCAGTTGTGGCTGTGCAGGACCTCGTTCAGGCCGCCCCAGGCCGCCTTGTACGGGCGGGCCTCGACGGCGCCGGTGACCGAGTTGCGGCGGAAGAGGATGTTGTTGGCGCCCGAGAGCTCCAGGGCCTTGACGATCTGGCCGTCCGGCAGGGTGACGCGGGTGCCCGCGGTCACGTACAGGCCGGCCTCGACGACGCACTCGTCGCCCAGCGCGATGCCGACGCCCGCCTCGGCGCCGATCAGGGTGCGCTCGCCGATCGAGATGATCTGCTTGCCGCCGCCCGACAGGGTGCCCATGGTGGACGCGCCGCCGCCGATGTCGGAGCCGTCGCCGACCACGACGCCCGCGGAGATCCGGCCCTCGACCATGGAGGTGCCCAGGGTGCCGGCGTTGAAGTTGACGAAGCCCTCGTGCATGACGGTGGTGCCCTCGGCGAGGTGCGCGCCCAGGCGGACCCGGTCCGCGTCGGCGATGCGCACGCCCTTGGGGGCGACGTAGTCCGTCATCCGCGGGAACTTGTCGATCGAGGTGACCTGCAGGTGCAGGCCCTCGGCGCGGGCGTTCAGCCGGACCGCCTCGACCTGGTCGATCGCGACCGGGCCGAGCGAGGTCCAGGCGACGTTGGCCAGCAGACCGAAGACGCCGTCCAGGTTCTGGCCGTGCGGCTTGACCAGGCGGTGGCTGAGCAGGTGCAGGCGCAGGTACGCGTCGTGCGCGTCCAGCGGCTTGTCCTCCAGGGAGGCGATCACGGTGCGGACCGCTACGACCTCGACGCCGCGGACCGCGTCCTGGCGGATCGCCTTGGGCGCGGTGGCCCCCAGCAGCTCCACGGCCTGCTCGGCGGTGAGGCGCTCGGTGCCGGCCGGGCCGGGCTCGGCGACCAGCTGGGGGGCGGGGAACCAGGTGTCGAGGACGGTGCCGTCGGCGGTGATGGTGGCAAGTCCGGCGGCGACGGCGCCGGTGGTACGCGTAGCAGTCATGCCCGAAACCTAACCGGCGACGGCCTGCGGTCGCGAACCGGTCTCATGTGCCGGTCGCGCGCGTCGCCGCGTCCCGCGCGCACCCATGACCAGGACGACCCCGCCGGCGGCTGTGCCGAGTACCGCGCACAGCGGCCACAGCAGGCCCGGAGCGACGTCGTACAGGGCCCCTCCGAGCGGGGCGGCGAGGACGACGGGGAAGGTCGTGCAGTGCTGCCGGCAGACGATGTCGATGACGACGATCGCGCCGAGCAGGACGAGCACGGCGGGCCGCGCGCGCAGCTCACCCCACAGGCTTCCGCGGCCCCGACCCCCGTCCGGGGCCGCGGAAGGCTTGACGGCCGCCCCGGCCGGGACGACCCGGGCGGTCCAGAGGGCGAAGAAGAGGGTGCCGAGGCCGACCGCGACGAAGAGCCAGTCGTACGGGAGCCCGGTCGCGATGAGGGCCCCGACCGGTGCGCCTACCGCGAAGCCCGCGTTGGAACCAGGATCCCCACAGCCAGCAGCCACACGACCCTCGGTACGTCCTTGAATCCCTGCAGCACACCTGCACTCCCCCACTTAGTGAGTTCCGTTTGGGAACTAACCATGTCAGCATGGCAGCCTCGGGTCAACGGACAAAGGAGTGCCCATGGCCCAGCGCACGCACCTCGACGACGCGGACTGCTCCATCGCCCAGGCCCTCGACGTCGTGGGCGACTGGTGGACGCTGCTGATCGTGCGCGACGCGGCACGCGGCGTGCACCGGTTCGACGACTTCCAGCGCGAACTGGGCATGTCCCGCAAGGTCCTGACGGAACGGCTGAAGCTGCTCGTCGAGGCCGGCGTGCTGACCCGCGAGCCGTACCAGGACCGCCCGGTGCGCTACGCATACCGGCTGACCCCGCGCGGACGCGGCCTGCTGCCGGTACTGGTCGCCCTCCAGGACTGGGGGGACACCTGGATCCTGGGAGAGGGAGAAATGACGGCGACGACGCACGAGGCCTCGCGCGAAGCGGTACGGGTCCACGCCCTGCGCGGCACCCGGCTGCCGGAGCTGACGCTGCCGGACCGTTTCGGCGAGCTCCGCGACCCGGTGGCGGACACGCCGTTCACCGTCCTGTACTGCTTCCCGGGCGCGTTCGCCCGGTCCGAGTCCTACCCGCCGGGGTGGGCCGGGATCCCCGGGGCACGGGGCTGCACCCTCGAATCGTGCACCTACCGGGACCAGCTCGCGGAGTTCACGGCGGCGGGTGCGACGGTGCACGGGGTGTCGACCCAGCGGCCGGACGAGCAGCGGGAGTTCGCGGAGGCCGAGGGGCTCCGCTTCCCGCTCCTCTCCGACGCGGAGCTCGGACTCGTGACGGCGCTGCGGCTGCCGACGTTCCGCGCGGGGGGCATCAGCCGGCTGAAGCGCCTGACGCTGGTCGTGGACCGCGACCGGACCGTCCGCGAGGTCTTCTACCCGGTCCAGGACATCGAGGCGAGCGTGGCCGCCGCCCTCGCGGCGGTCCGCGGCGCGTAGCCCCGGGGCCGGCTGCGGCCGGGGCCGCAGCCGGGGCCGCCGTCAGGCCCGCAGCACCCGCCGCAGGATCTCGCAGGCGTACGCCTCGTCGTACTCCGCCCCCGTCAGCAGCACCTGCAGGCTGATCCCGTCCATCACCGCGACCAGCGCCCGGGCCGTGGCCGGGTCCGTCCGCGCGGACAGCGCCGCGGAGACGGCCTCGCACCATTCGGCCGCCACGGGACGCAGCGCGGGCCGGCGCAGGGCGGCCAGGTAGAGCTCGTACTCCAGCTCCGCCCGCGCCCGGTCCGCCCCGAGGAACCCGCCCAGCAGGACGGCCAGCGCGCCCGCCAGGTCCGCGTCCGGATCGGCCAGCGCGGCGGAGTCCGCCACCGCACGGGCGAAGCCCTCGTTGGCCTGGCGCAGCGCCGCGACCAGCAGGTCGTCCAGGGTCTTGAAGTGGTACGTCGTGGACCCGAGCGGTACGTCGGCCTCCGCCGCCACGCTGCGGTGGCTGAGCCCCGCGATGCCGCGGGCTCCCACCACCCGGATCGCCGCGGCGATGATCCGCTCCCGCCGGTCCGGGTCGTAGCGGCGCACCGAGCCGGCCATCAGCGGACGGGTCCCGTCACGGCGACGGCGGGCACGGCGGCTGCGGGTGACGGGCGAAGCATGCGTACGACAGTACACAGCCGCGCACGCACCTCCGGACGTGCGCGGTACGACTCGTCGAAGTCCCCGTACAACCCTTTGCCCGGCAGGCGGGTCTCAACTCCGAATCCTGATAGCCCAGTCGAGTTCCCGGAGGAAGACAGATGAGGAAGCGCAGCCTGGCGGCTCTGTGCACGGCCACGGCGCTCGGGGTCGTCCTCGCGATTCCCACGGCAGCCCTGGCGGCGGACCCGCAACCGTCCGGCTTCAAGGCCTGGACCGACGGCACCCGCGTCCACCTGGACTTCGGCGGCTCCAAGCTGCCGCAGCACCTCAAGGTGAACCTGCGCAAGCCCGGCAGCGACGCCCCGGTCGCGACGGTCACCTCGTTCGAATCCACGCCCGACGAGGACCCTTGCAGTCCGTCCTGCGATGACGACAACGACTCCGAGACCGGCATCCGCTCCTCTCCCCTGCGGCTGGCGGACCTGGGCACGTACAGCGTGGACGTCCTGTACGACGGCACCCAGGGCGAACCGATCGTGCACAAGGACAAGGCCACCCTCACCTACGGCCTCATTCCCCGTGTCACCGACCTCGATGTGGACGGGAGTCCGAGCCTCGAGAACCGGACCGTCACCGTCAAGGGCGAAGCCGTGGGCCTCGACCCACGCGACGACATCGAGCGGCCGCTGCCCAACGGCAAGCTGATCCTGGAATCGGCGGGGGCCTCCACCCCCGTGTTCACCGACGCCTCGGGGCACATCACGGCGCCGTTCACCTTCGCCGGTACCGAAAAGGTCGCGTCGGGGTCCATACCGCGGGTCAGGGTGACCCTCCGGCCGGAGCAGGAGCGGGAGAACGGCCCGCGGGCCCAGTCGCGCGATGTCCAGACCGGCCCCCGCCCCACCGCCAGGATCACCTTGGACACCGCCCTGGTGAAGGCGCCGGACGGCTCCAAGGCTCCGGTGAGCGGCCGGCTCACCTTCAAGGGTGCCGACGGCACCTGGAAGCCGGCACCCGCGGGAACCTGGGTCCGGTCCAGGGACGGGGGCCCGGCGCAGACCGGCGCGGACGGCCGGTTCGCCACACAGATCCTGGTCAACGGCAGGATCTCCGGGCTGGTCACCCTCACCGGATCGGCCTGGCTGGGGAACAGCAACGCGACCGTGGCCGTGGACCCCTCCACGAGCGCCGGTTTCCACGGGGGCCTGAGCGCCACCCTCACCGCGGACCGGAAGGTCTCCCTCACCGGCAAGCTGTCCGCGTACGACCTCCCGGCGCCCGCCAAGCTGAAGGTCCTGGTCGAGTTCCAGCCCAGCGGCTCGTCGGAGTGGATCACCAAGGCGACCCGGTACAGCGCCGCCCCGGCCGGGGACAGCACGCGCGCCGTCACGGCGGCGGGGCTGCCCTATCCGGGGCCCGGCAGCTGGCGGCTGCGGTACGTCGCCGCCCCCGGGATCCCCGCCGGGCCTGCCGGGGGTTCGTTCCTGGCCCGCGTGAACACGGCGATCCCGGAGTTCAACGCCACCCCGGAGCCGGTCAAGGCCGGAAAGCCGATCGGCATCACCGGCAAGCTCACCCACACCCGGTACTACAACGAGACCACCTGGTCCGGATACGGCGGCCAGCCCGTCCGCATCTACTTCCGCGCGACCGGCGCGACCGCGTGGACGCTGGCGGGCAGCACCACGACGGCGGCCGACGGCACGTTCAAGACGTTCTTCACGGCCGCCAAGGACGGGGTCTGGCAGGCCCGCTACGACCAGGCCACGTACGACCACTTCAACGCCACGAGCCGCGAGGACCTCGTCGACGTGCAGTGAGCAACGGCGCCCACTGATGCCCCGTCGGCCTGCCGGCGGGGCATCAGTGCGTCGTCCCCCCGAGGTTCAGCAGCACGACCCCGGCGATCACCAGCGCGATGCCCCCGATCTTCGCGGCCGTCGCGGCCTCCCCCATGAAGATCATGCCGATCGCGGCGATCGCGGCCGTGCCGACACCGGCCCAGATCGCGTACGCCGTGCCGACCGACATCGACTTCAGCGTCTGCGCGAGCAGGGTGAAGGCGATGACGTAGCCCACCAGGGTGATCAGGGAGGGCCACAGCTTGGTGAAGCCCTCGCTGAACTTCATGGCGGTGGTGCCGGCGACCTCGGCGGCTATGGCGGCGGCAAGCAGGAGATAGGGCATGCGTACGACCGTACACAACGATGCGTACGCCCGTACACACGCAAACCGCGGACACCCGTACAACCCTTTGCCGCACCCGGATGTCGCACAGATGATCAACACGTTGATTTCCATGGGGGAGACACATGAGGAAGCGCACCCTGGCGGTGCTGTGCACCGCCACCGCGCTCGCCGGAGGACTGCTCGTACCAACGGCCGCACAGGCCGCCGAACCGTTCCCGGCGGGGTTCAAGGCGTGGACCCACGACGAGCGGGTCTACGTGGACTTCGGCACGGCCGCCACGCCGAAGGACCTGAAGGTGCACCTGCGCAAGACGGGCACCGACACCCCGGTCGCCACCGTCACGGCGTTCCGGCTGATCGAGGACGACGACCCGTGCAACCCGTCCTGCGGGGACGACCCGGGCACGACGGCCCTCGAAACCGCGCCGCTCAAGCTGGCGGAGCTGGCGAAGTACAGCGTGGACGTCGAGTACGACGGCACCGCCGGCGAACCGATCCTGCACAAGGACAGGGCGACCCTCGACTACCAGCTGATCCCGAAGGTCAAGACCTTCGAGGTCCTCGGGACGCCTGACCTCGAACACAGGACGGTGACCGTCAAGGCGGACGCCGTCGCCCGCGACCCCCGCGACGACTCCGAACGGCCGCTGCCGAACGGCAAGCTGGTCGCGGTGACGACAGCGGGCAGGACCCCCTTCACGACCGACGCCTCGGGACACCTCGAAGCGCCCCTGACGTTCACCGGCACCGAGAAGGCCGCGCACGGGACCTGGCACCAGAAGATCCTCGTGGTCCTGCGGCCGGACGGCTCCGACACCGCACACGGAAAGAGCCTCGAGGTCGAGGTCAAGCATCCGTACACCCGCATCGTTCTCGACACCAACAAGGTGACCGGACCGGACCAGTCCTCGGCTCCGGTGAGCGGCCAGGCCTTCTACCACCTCGAAGGCGGCACCGAGAAGCCACTGCCCGTCGGAACGCTCATGACGGTCTACAACGTGCAGAAGTTCAAGTCGGGCCCGGACGGCCGGTTCACCGTCCAGGTCCCCATCGACGGCACCCGCCCGCAGCGGATCGTCATCCTGCCCACGGCATGGCTGCCCACCGCCTCGGCGTACGTGGCGTCCGATCCCACGACCAGCGCCGGATTCCACGACACGCCCGCCCTCACGGTCAACGCCAACAGGACGGTCACCCTTTCCGGGAAGTTCCGCCGGTACGACATCCCGGCGCCCACCCCGCTCAAGGTCGAGGTCCAGTTCACGTCCGACGGCACGACCTGGACCACCGTGAAGACCCTGACCAGCACCGCCCCCGCCGGAACCAGCACGGCCACCGTCACGGCCAAGGACGTCCCGTACACGGGCCCGGGACAATGGCGCCTGCGGTACGCCGGAACCTCCGCGATCCCCTCCGGAGCCGCCGTGCCGACGACCGGGAGGCCGGGGGTCGTCGAGACCGCCCTGCCGGAGTTCAATGCGGCGCCCGAGCCGGTCAAGGCCGGAAAGCCGATCACGATCACGGGCAAACTCACCCGCGAGGCGAGCAGCTTCACGGGCGTCTTCGTTCCCGCCGCCCGCCAGACCGTGGAGATCTGGTTCCGGCCGAACGGCACGACCGCCTGGAAGGCGATGGGCACCGCCAGGACCGACGACAAGGGCCTGTTCACCAGGGCCTTCACAGCCGCCAAGGACGGCTACTGGCAGGCCCGGTACACGAAGGTCCCGTCGTACCACTTCTCCTCGCAGAGCCGCGAGGACTTCGTCGACGTCCAGTAGGACGTCCGGCGAGCAGCCCACCCGCACGCCGCACCCCGCCGGAGCCCATGTCCCGGCGGGGCGCGGTCATTTCCGCGCGGCTACGGGACTTCCCCGGCGCCTGCGGTTACGGTGTGCGCCGCGACCGGGGACGGGAGGGGATCCGCATGGACGGGCACTGGACCCACTGGGGCGGCGGCTGGCTTCCGCCACGGCCACCCCGGCCCGGGGTGATATCCCTGCGGCCGCTCACTCCCGGCGACATACTCGGCGGCGCCTGCGCCGCCCTCGCCCGGTACTGGGTCCCGCTGGTCGGCGCCATGCTCCTCGGCCAGCTCGCCGCGCTGCTGCTGCTCGCCGCGACCGCCCTGGCCGCCCTCGCGCTGCACGTCCGGCCCGTCGACGCCCTGGTTCCCGCCGCGGCCCTGGCGACCCTGCTGACCTGCGCCCTGGCCTCCGCCCTGACGGGCGCCGTGCTCCGCCCGGCGGTCCTCGGCCGCCCCGCCACCGCCCGTACGCTGCTGCGCGCCGCCCGCCCCCGCTTCGGGGCCGTCCTCGGCGCCCAGCTCCTGGTCCTCGGCGCCGTGGCCGGACCGGGCGCCGCCGTCCTCGCCGCAGGGCTGCCGCCATTGGCGGCGGCGGCCACCCTGCCGGCCGCACTCGGACTCGGGGTGCTGTGCGCGCTCGCGCCCACGGTCGCCGCCTGCGAGGGCCTCGGCCCGCTCGGCGCCCTGCGCCGCTCGGCCCGCCTGGTGCGCGGGGCCTGGTGGCGCACGCTCGGCCTCACCGGCCTCGCCGCCGCGTTCGCGCTCGCAGCGGCGTACGCCGTCCAGCTGCCCTTCGCCTTCGCCGGGGCGCTCAGCCTGATCCCGGCGGTGGACGGCGGCTTCGTGCACGCGGTCCTCACGGCGCTCGGCGCGATGGTCGCCCAGACGCTGCTGCTCTGCTTCCCGCAGCTCACCGCCGGCCTGCTCTACACGGACCGGCGGATCCGCCGCGAGGACCTCGCGGCGGAGCTCACCAGGCAGTCCGCGCCGTCCGGGGAGTTCAGTTCAGCGTGAACCAGGCCGCGCGGGACTTCTTCCACTCCGGGTGGGTGAGGTCCTTGGTCTCGGTGCCGTCCCCGTACAGGTCGGCCGAGCCGCTGTCGGTGATCAGCTGCACCCGCGCACCCGCGACCGACAGGTCGGGGACCGCCACGATGGCCTCCCAGCCGCCCGGGTCGGTGGTCGGCAGGTCGGCCCGCTTGACCGGGGCGTGGCCCGCGATCCCGTCCCACTGGTAGAGGGCGTACGGGTCGGAGTTGTCGTCCGCCGCCCAGGAACCGGCCAGGATCAGGTACTGATCGGCGGCGTTCTTGCGGATGTCGCGGACCGCGAGCCCGCCGAGGTCGAGCTCGATGCCCGCGCCGAAGGCGGCCTTGGTCCCGCTGGAGATCACCTTGTCGAAGTTGGTCACCGGCACGACCAGCGCCTTGCCGCCGATCACCGCCGGGGCCAGCGGGGCGCGGAAGCCCAGGTAGGCGGTGGTGGTGGAACCCGGAGCGAACTCCAGCCCCTCCACGTTGAACCCGTCGATCTGCTTCGGCGCCTCACCGGCGGCCGTACCGGCGGCGAAGCCGTAGCGGTTGCCGTTCGCCGTGTCCCAGGCCACCAGGTCGTCGCGGAGCTTCTTGTACGAACGCCCGTACGCGAGCTGCGCGGTGGATCCGGAGCCGGTCAGCGTGGTGGTGAACACCGTGTTGCGGGGCGCCTTGTACTCGCCGTCCTTGTTGTTGCCGAGCGAGCCCGTCCAGTAGATGGTGTTGCCGATCAGGGTCGCCCCCTCGATGTCCACCTCCTTGGTGACGCCGAGCTGCGAGCTGAAGTCCCAGGTCCGGACCGGGGCCGCGGAGTTGGCTCGGTCGTACAGGCGCAGCACGTTGCTCTCGTCGTCGGCCACGACCGTGTAGCCGCCGCCGACGTCCACGGCCGCCGAGGAGTCCGAGGCACCGGTGAAGTAGCGCGCGTCGGCCGGGCTCTGCACCGCGGAGGAGGCGGCGTAGTACAGCGTCTTGGTGGCGGTCTTGCCGCCCAGCCCGGTCACCTTGACGGTGAGGTTGGTGTAGCCGCGGCCGCGGGCGGCGACCGCCAGCTTGCGGACCGCGCCGGCCCCGGTGACGCTCACGTCACCGGTCCCGGCGACCGTGGCCTTGCTGGAGGCCGAGGCGCTGACGGTGAGCGCGGAGACGCCCGCGCCGCTCTGCGCCACGGTCACGTCCACCGTCGGGTCACCCGTCGCGCCGACGGCGCCGGACAGGTAGGAGGCGGACAGCGAGATGGTGGGCGTGCCGTACGTGACCGCCTGCGCGGGCATCGTCGTGGCGGCGAGGAGCAGCACGGCGATGCCGGCGGCGCCGAGGTACGTCTTCTTCGTCATCTGCTTCTTCTGCGCCGTCATCGGGATCCCCCACGCATCGGGCCGAGCATGAACCATCCGGACCGGGACTTCTTCCACTCCGGGTGGGTGAGGTCCTTGGCCTCGGTGCCGTCCCCGTACAGGTCGGCGGAGCCGCTGTCGGTGATCAGCTGGACGCGGGCGCCGGGCACCCGCAGGTCGGGTACGGAGACCACGGCTTCCCAGCCACCCGGGTCGGTGGTCGGCAGGTCGGCCCGCTTGACCGGGGCGTGGGCCGGGACGCCGTCCCACTGGTAGAGGGCGTACGGGTCGGAGTTGTCGTCCGCCGCCCAGGAACCGGCCAGGATCAGGTACTGGTCGGCGGCGTTCTTGCGGATGTCGCGGACCGCGAGCCCGCCGAGGTCCATCTCGACCGGCTCGCCGAAGACCGGCTTGGCCGCGCCGGCCACGACCTGGTCGATGTTGGTGACGGGCACGACCAGCGCCTTGCCGCCGGGCACCGCCGGGGCGAGCGGGGCGCGGAAGCCCAGGTAGGCGGTCGTCGTGGAGCCCGGAGCGAACTCCAGGCCCTCCACGTTGAACCCGTCGATGCTCTTCGGGATCTTGCCGGCCGCCGTGCCCGCCGCGAAGCCGTAGCGGTTGCCGTTGGCGGTGTCCCAGGCGATCAGGTCCTCGCGCAGGCCCTTGTAGGCGGAGCCGAGGACGACCTCGGTGTCGGCGCCCGTGCCGGTGAGCCGGGTGGTGAAGACGGTGTTGCGCTCGGCCTTGTACTTGCCGTCCTTGTTGTTGCCGAGCGAGCCCGTCCAGTAGACGGTGTCGCCGACGCGGGCGGCGGCCTCGATGTCGGCTTCCTTCTTGATGCCGAGCGCGGGGCCGAGGTCCCAGGTCTTCACCGGGGCGCCCGAGCGGGAACGGTCGTACAGGCGCAGCACGTTGGTCTCGTCGTCGGCCACCAGCGCGTAGCCGCCGCCGACGTCCACGGCGGCCGAGGAGTCGGCGGAGCCCGTGAGGTAGCGGGTGGAGAAGGCGCTGGTGCCCACCCGCGCCGAAGCGGCGTAGGAGAGGGTGGCCGTGGCCGTCTTACCGCCGCGGCCGGTCACCCGGAGCGTCAGGTCGGTGTAGCCCTGGGCCCGCGGGCGGACGGTCAGCTCGCGGTCGCCGTGGCCGGTCCGGTCGATGCGGACGTCGCCGGGCCCGGCGACGGCCGGGTTGCTGGAGGAGAGGACGTCGACCCTGAGGAAGGCGGCGGGCATCCCCTCCTGCGCGATGTCCACGGTGACGCCCGGGTCGCCGATCGCGCCGACGGCGCCGGAGAGGTGACCGGCGGAGAGCGCGATGGTCGGTTCGGCGGCGGCTTCCTGTGCGGCGTGGGCGGGCGCGGCCAGTCCTGCGGCGAGCAGGGCGGCGGCCCCGGCGGCTCCCACGGCACCGAGGCGGCGTGCCGGTGAAGGGCGAACGGTCAACGGAGGTCCTCTCGTCTGCGCCGTCACGTTGTGACGGGCCGTCGAGAAGATTCGGCCACCGTGGCCAACTCCCGGTGCACGCGGGCGGTCGTCCGGGAAAACAGACGACCCCCGGCACGGGTGTGCCGGGGGTCGTTCGTTCACTCGGCCGTCGGACGGCCGTCGTGCGGGTCGTGCACGGGGCGGGCGTCGATCAGACGTTGAACCCGAGCGCGCGCAGCTGCTCGCGGCCGTCGTCCGTGATCTTGTCCGGGCCCCACGGCGGCATCCACACCCAGTTGATGCGCAGTTCGCTGACGATGCCGTCCGTGGCCGACTTCGCCTGGTCCTCGATGACGTCCGTCAGCGGGCAGGCCGCCGAGGTGAGGGTCATGTCGAGGGTCGCGATGTTCGCGTCGTCGATGTGGATGCCGTAGATCAGGCCCAGGTTGACGACGTCGATGCCCAGCTCGGGGTCGACCACGTCGTAGAGGGCCTCGCGGACCTCTTCCTCGGTGGCCGGCTTGATGGACGCCTCGGGCGTCGCGTTCTCGGTCATGCCGTCTTCCTCTCGGCGTCGCCCAGTGCCTGGGCGGTCGCGTCCTTCCACGCCATCCAGCTCAGCAGAGCACACTTCACCCGGGCCGGGTACTTGGAGACGCCGGCGAACGCGACCGCGTCCTCCAGCACCTCCTCCATGGCCTCGTCGGGCTCCAGCTTGCCCTTGGACTGCATCAGCTCCAGGAAGACTTCCTGGATCTTCCGCGCCTCGCCCAGCTCCTTGCCGACGAGCAGCTCGTTCAGTATCGACGCGCCGGCCTGGCTGATGGAGCAGCCCTGGCCCTCGTACGAGATGTCCGTGAGGGTCTCGCCGTCGTACTTCACGCGCAGGGTGATCTCGTCACCGCACGTCGGGTTGACGTGGTGCACCTCGGCGTCGCCGTCGCGCAGGCCTCGCCCGCGCGGGTGCTTGTAGTGGTCCAGGATCAGTTCCTGGTACATCGATTCCAGCTTCACTGCGCCCTCGTCGCCCTCGTCGCTTCGTCTTATCCGAAGAAGTTCCGTACGTGCTCCAGCCCGTCGATCAGCGCGTCGACCTCGGCCGGAGAGGAGTACAGATAGAAAGACGCTCGCGTCGTCGCCGGAATTCCGTACCGGAGGCAGACCGGGCGGGCGCAGTGGTGTCCCACGCGGACCGCGATGCCCTGCTCGTCCAGTACCTGGCCGACGTCGTGCGGGTGGATGTCACCGAGCACGAAGGAGATCGCGGCGCCGCGGTCCTCGGCCGTGGTCGGGCCGATGATGCGCAGGTCGGGGACCTCCGAGAGCCGCTTGATCGCGTACTCGGTGATCGCGTGCTCGTGCGCGGCGATCTTGTCCATGCCGATCGCGGTCAGGTAGTCCACGGCCGCACCGAGGCCGACGGCCTGGGCGATCGGGGGCGTACCGGCCTCGAACTTGTGGGGCGCCGGGGCGTAGGTCGAGGAGTGCATCGAGACGGTTTCGATCATCTCGCCGCCGCCCAGGAAGGGCGGCAGGTCCTCGAGCAGCTCCTGGCGGCCCCAGAGGACGCCGATGCCGGTCGGGCCGCACATCTTGTGACCGGTGAAGGCCACGAAGTCGGCGCCGAGCGCCTGTACGTCGAGCGGCATGTGCGGTGCGGCCTGCGAGGCGTCGATCAGCACCAGCGCGCCGACCTCCTGCGCACGCCGGACGATCGCCTCGGTCGGGTTGACCGTGCCCATGATGTTGGAGACCAGCGTGAAGGAGACGATCTTCGTCTTCTCCGTGATGACCTCTTCGATGTTGGACAGGTCGAGCCGGCCGTCGTCGGTGAGGCCGAACCACTTCAGCTTCGCGCCGGTGCGCTGCGAGAGCAGCTGCCACGGCACGATGTTGGAGTGGTGCTCCATCTCCGTGATGGCGATCTCGGTCTCGCGGTCGACCCGGTAGGGCTCGTCCGCCCAGCCGAGCATGTTCGCGACCAGGTTGAGCGACTCCGAGGCGTTCTTGGTGAAGATCACCTCGTTGCGGCTCGGAGCGTTGATGAAGGCGGCGACCTTGTCGCGGGCGCCCTCGTACAGCGCCGTGGCCTCCTCGGCGAGCACGTGCACGCCGCGGTGGACGTTGGCGTTGTGCTGCTCGTAGTACTCGTTCAGCGCGTCGAGCACCTGGCGCGGCTTCTGCGAAGTCGCCGCGTTGTCCAGATAAACGATCTTCTTCCCGTCGTGGACCACACGATCCAGAAGGGGGAAGTCCTTGCGGATCGCCTCGATGTCGAGGAGGCCAGGCAACTGTGTCACGCGGTCGCGCCACCCTTCGTGCTGTACGACTCGTAGCCTTCGGCCTCCAGCTTGTCGGCGAGCTCGGCGCCACCGGACTCGACGATGCGGCCCTCGGAGAAGACGTGGACGAAGTCGGGCTTGATGTAGCGGAGGATCCGCGTGTAGTGCGTGATCAGCAGGGTGCCGACCTCGCCCGTGTCGCGGACGCGGTTGACGCCCTCGGAGACCTGGCGCAGGGCGTCCACGTCGAGGCCGGAGTCGGTCTCGTCGAGGATCGCGATCTTCGGCTTCAGGAGCTCCAGCTGGAGGATCTCGTGGCGCTTCTTCTCACCGCCGGAGAAGCCCTCGTTGACGTTGCGCTCGGCGAAGGCCGGGTCCATCTGGAGCTGCTCCATCGCGGACTTGACCTCCTTCACCCAGGTGCGCAGCTTCGGCGCCTCACCGCGGATCGCGGTGGCCGAGGTGCGCAGGAAGTTGGAGACCGAGACGCCGGGGATCTCGACCGGGTACTGCATGGCGAGGAAGACGCCGGCGCGGGCGCGCTCGTCGACGGACATCTCCAGGACGTCTTCGCCGTCGAGGGTCACGGTGCCGCTGGTGATGGTGTACTTCGGGTGACCGGCGAGCGCGTACGCGAGGGTGGACTTGCCGGAGCCGTTCGGACCCATGATGGCGTGCGTCTCACCCTGCTTGATGGTGAGGTTGACGCCCTTGAGGATCTCGCGGGCGCCCTGCTCGGCCTCGACGGAGACGTGCAGGTCGTGGATTTCAAGCGTTGCCATGGATACCTCAGGACTCCTGGGTGAGGGAGACGAGCACGTCGTCTCCTTCGATCTTTACGGGGTATACGGGGACGGGGCGCGTCGCGGGCAGACCGGACGGCTTGCCCGTGCGCAGGTCGAAGGCCGAGCCGTGCAGCCAGCACTCGATCATGCAGTCTTCGACCTCGCCCTCCGAGAGGGAGACGTTCGCGTGCGAGCAGATGTCGTTGATCGCGAACACCTCACCCTCGGCGCGGACGATCGACACCGGCGTGCCGTCGAGTTCGACCCGCTTGGGGGCGTTCTCCTCCAGCTCGCTCAGCGCACAGGCCTTGACATAGGTCATCAGACGGAACCCTGAAGCTCGGTTTCGATCTTCGCGAGCAGGCGCTCCTCGATGTCGGGGACACCGATCTGCTGCACGAGCTCACCGAAGAAGCCGCGCACGACCAGGCGGCGGGCCTCGTCGGCCGGGATGCCTCGGGCCTGGAGGTAGAAGAGCTGCTCGTCGTCGAAACGACCGGTGGCGGAGGCGTGGCCGGCGCCGACGATCTCGCCGGTCTCGATCTCCAGGTTCGGCACCGAGTCGACCCGCGCGCCGTCCGTGAGGACGAGGTTGCGGTTCATCTCGTAGGTGTCGGTGCCCTCGGCGGTCTTCTCGATGAGCACGTCACCGATCCAGACGGCGTGGGCGTCCTGGCCCTGGAGCGCGCCCTTGTAGACCACGTTCGACTTGCAGTGCGGGGCCTTGTGGTCGACCAGGAGGCGGTGCTCCTGGTGCTGACCGGCGTCCGTGAAGTACAGGCCGAAGAGCTCGGCCTCGCCGCCGGGACCGGCGTAGTTCACGCGCGGGTGCAGGCGGACGACGTCGCCGCCGAAGGTGACCACGATCGACTTGAAGGTCGCGTCGCGGCCGACCAGGGCGTTGTGCTGGGAGCAGTGGACGGCGGTGTCGTCCCAGTCCTGCACGGAGACCACGGTGAGCTTGGCGCCGTCGCCGACGAGGAAGTCCACGTTGGCGGCGCGCACGCCGTCACCGGTGTGGTCGATGACGATGACGGCCTCGGCGAAGGCCTGCACGTCGAAGACGGTGTGACCGAAGGTGGTGCCGCCCTCGCCGTGCAGCGTGACGCGCACGGGCTCGGTGAGGACCGCCTCCTTGGGCACGGTCACGACCGTGGCCTTGGCGAAGGACGAGAACGCCTGGGCGGCGATCCGGTCCACCGGGGTGCCGGCCTTGCCGATGCGCGCGTCGCCGCGCTCGACGGACTCGATCGTGACCACGTCGGGCGCGTCGATCTGGGCCTTCATGGTGCCGTTGGCGACCGCGGTGCCGTCGTGCAGGCCCTTGAGGCGGGCGAGCGGCGTGAAGCGCCACTCCTCCTCGCGCCCGTTGGGCACGGGGAAGTCCGCCACGTCGAAGGACGGGGGGGCACTCATCCGGGTGGCGACGGTGGACTCGGCGGCCACCGCGATCGCGCCGGCGGTGGTGGAACCCGCCGGAATGTTCTGAGCCTCAGCCATGGCTGTCGTGTTGCTCTCTTCCTTAAAGAATCTGCTGCGGGACGTCTGGCGGGCCGGGACTAACCGACCGAGCCTTCCATCTGCAGCTCGATCAGCCGGTTCAGCTCCAGCGCGTACTCCATCGGCAGCTCACGGGCGATCGGCTCGACGAAGCCGCGCACGATCATCGCCATGGCCTCGAACTCCGTCAGACCGCGGCTCATCAGGTAGAAGAGCTGGTCGTCGGAGACCTTGGAGACGGTCGCCTCGTGGCCCATCGACACGTCGTCCTCGCGGACGTCCACGTAGGGGTAGGTGTCCGAGCGGGAGATGGTGTCGACCAGGAGCGCGTCGCACAGCACGTTGGACTTGGAGCCGTGGGCGCCTTCGCCGATCTCGACCAGACCGCGGTACGAGGTGCGGCCGCCACCACGGGCCACCGACTTCGAGACGATGTTGGAGGAGGTGTTCGGCGCCATGTGGACCATCTTGGAGCCGGCGTCCTGGTGCTGGCCCTCGCCCGCGAAGGCGATGGAGAGCGTCTCGCCCTTGGCGTGCTCGCCCATCAGGTAGACGGCCGGGTACTTCATGGTGACCTTGGAACCGATGTTGCCGTCGATCCACTCCATGGTCGCGCCCTCGTACGCCACGGCGCGCTTGGTGACCAGGTTGTAGACGTTGTTCGACCAGTTCTGGATCGTCGTGTAGCGGCAGCGGCCGCCCTTCTTCACGATGATCTCGACCACGGCGCTGTGCAGCGAGTCCGAGGAGTAGATCGGGGCGGTGCAGCCCTCGACGTAGTGGACGTAGGCGTCCTCGTCGACGATGATCAGCGTCCGCTCGAACTGGCCCATGTTCTCCGTGTTGATACGGAAGTAGGCCTGGAGCGGGATGTCCACCTTGACGCCCTTGGGGACGTAGATGAACGAGCCGCCCGACCACACGGCGGTGTTCAGCGAGGCGAACTTGTTGTCGCCGACCGGGATGACCGTGCCGAAGTACTCCTGGAAGAGCTCCGGGTGCTCCTTGAGCGCGGTGTCCGTGTCGAGGAAGATGACGCCCTGCTCCTCCAGGTCCTCACGGATCTGGTGGTAGACGACCTCGGACTCGTACTGGGCCGCGACACCGGCGACGAGGCGCTGCTTCTCCGCCTCCGGGATGCCGAGCTTGT
This sequence comes from Streptomyces sp. NBC_00193, assembly GCF_026342735.1. Lineage (GTDB taxonomy): Bacteria > Actinomycetota > Actinomycetes > Streptomycetales > Streptomycetaceae > Streptomyces > Streptomyces stoeckheimensis. Next base: position 4,968,161 of record NZ_JAPEMM010000001.1, on the reverse strand, counting down.
CGTACGTGTTCTTGATGTCCTCCGGCAGTTCCTCCCACGAAGCAGCCTGCTTCTCGGTGGAACGCACGAAGTACTTGATGTTGTCGAAGTCGATGCCCGAGAGGTCGGAACCCCAGTTGGGCATGGGCTTCTTGCCGAACAGCTTGAGGCCCTTGAGACGGAGGTTCAGCATCCACTCCGGCTCGGACTTCTTCGCCGAGATGTCGCGGACGACCTCCTCGGACAGGCCCCGCTTGGCGACCGCACCGGCCGCGTCGGAGTCGGCCCATCCGTATTCGTAGGTGCCCAGGCCATCGAGCTCAGGGTGAGCAGTCTCCGTGGTCATGCGGGGTTCCTCCCGGCCGTACTTGCAGATACTGATGTGTCGGTCTGTGTGGCGTCTGTGGCACCGACGCCGTTCCCACTGCGTGGAATGAACGTCGTGCACACCCCGTCGCCGTGGGCGATCGTGGCGAGACGCTGCACGTGCGTCCCGAGCAATCGGGAGAAGACCTCGGTCTCCGCCTCGCAGAGCTGCGGGAACTGCTCGGCGACGTGTGCGACCGGGCAGTGGTGCTGGCAGAGCTGTTCACCGCTGTGCGGACCGGGAGCGCTCTTCGCCGTAGCAGCGTACCCGTCTCCGGTCAACGCCCTGGCAAGGGCCTCGGTGCGCTGCGCCGGGTCGGCCGCTTCCACGGCTTCGCGGTAGGTCTCGGCCTGCGCCGTGAGCCTCGCCTTCGCGAAGGCGGCCACGGCCGCCTCGCCCTGCTCCCCGCCCCCGGCGACCTGCGCGATCCAGCGCATGGCGTCGGCGGCGAGCGAGTCGTAGGACTGGTCGAAGGCGTCACGACCGCAGTCGGTCAGCGCGAAGACCTTGGCGGGCCGGCCTCGGGTCCGCGCACCGTACACGCGCTGCTCACGGGGTTCGACCACGTCGTCGGCGACGAGCGTGTCGAGGTGGCGGCGAACGGCGGCCTGGGTGAGGCCGAGGCGCTGGGCGAGGTCGGCGACGGTGGAGGGACCGTGGTCCAGGATCGACCGCGCGACCCGGTTGCGGGTTGACCGCTCCCCGGTCGCGAGTTCGCCCTGGGGGGCCTCGCTCATCCGTTCGCCGTATTTCACAACGCCATTGTTGCGTAATTAGTCGCGCCCCGACAAGCCGTGATGGAGGCCACCTCTGGTGGCCTCCATCACTAAGGGTTACCTTATTTATCCACGGAGCGTTATACGGAAGTCGACGCTCCGCTCTCGCGCAGGGCCCCGCCGGTGAACCAATAAACGGCTCCGACCAGCAATCCCCCGCCCACGACGTTCCCCGGCACGGTGAACATCAGATTCCGGAAAAGATCACCGAATCCGGCTGAGCCATCCAGGATCGCGAGGCTGAAAACAGCCATGTTCGCTACACAGTGTTCGAATCCGACGGCGACGAAAACGGCCACCGGCAGCCACAGGACGAAAATCTTGGCGGCATCGCCGCGGGCCCGGGTGAACATCCAGATGGCCAGGCAGACCAGCATGTTGCAGAGCACCGCGCGCCAGAACAGCTGCCCGCCGCTCAGCGCCATCTTCCCGTGCACCATCTCGGTGAGCATGGTCCGCGCCGAGGGCGAGGAAGCCACCCCCGAGGCGTGCACCATGGCCCCGAAGGCGAAGGCTCCGACCAGGTTCCCGGCCAGGGAGAGCGTCCAGGACAGGATCAGGTCCCTGGGGCCGGTCCGCCCGGACAGCGCGCCGACCAGCATGACCATCACATTGCTGGTGAAGAGCTGGGCGCCGGCGAACATCACGATGGTCAGGGCGATCGGGAAGACCGCACCCTCCAGCAGTTTCACGGCCGGCGAACCCTTGGCCACGAACGGGGAGATCGCGACCAGGAGCAGCACCTCGCCGACGGCGATGTAGGCGCCCGCGAGCATCGCCGAGACGAAGTAGCGCGGCGGATGCCCGAGGTCATGGGCCTTGTGCTCGGCCTGCCCCGAGGTGGCTTCGACGTTCTGAGCGATGCTGTTCACCATTCGACGTTAGGCCCCGGCCCCGCTCCCGAACGGACGAAAAAGTCACGAATGCGCAGGTCCGTGACCCTTCGGGGGCGGGACCTACGACCCCACCCCGGTCACCTCCCGCGGCTCCGTAGACTCACTTCCCATGAGCAACGACCCCGCCGTGGAAATCCGCGGACTGGTGAAGCGGTACGGCCCCAAAACCGCGGTGGACGGCCTGGACCTCACCGTCCGGAGGGCCTCGGTCACCGCAGTCCTTGGTCCCAACGGCGCGGGCAAAACGACCACTGTGGAAACCTGCGAGGGCTACCGCCGCCCCGACGCCGGCTCCGTCCGCGTCCTCGGCCTCGACCCCGTCGCGCAGGCCGAGTCCCTGCGCCCGCGCATCGGCGTGATGCTGCAGTCCGGCGGCGTCTACTCCGGCGCCCGGGCCGTCGAGATGCTGCGCCACATGGCCAAGCTCTACGCCGACCCCCTGGACGTGCCCACCCTGGTGGAACGCCTCGGCCTCGGCGGCTGCGGCCGCACCGCCTACCGCCGGCTCTCCGGCGGCCAGCAGCAGCGCCTGGCCCTCGCCATGGCCGTCGTCGGCCGCCCCGAGCTGGTCTTCCTGGACGAGCCGACCGCCGGCCTCGACCCGCAGGCCCGCCGCGCGACCTGGGAACTCGTACGGGAACTGCGCGCCGACGGGGTCTCGGTCGTGCTCACCACCCACCACATGGACGAGGCCGAGCAGCTCGCGGACGAGGTCGCCATCGTCGACGCCGGCAAGGTCATCGCCCACGGCACCCCCGAGGCGCTGTGCCGCGGCGGCGCCGAGAACACCCTGCGCTTCACCGGCCGCCCCTCCCTCGACCTCGCCTCGCTGCTGAAGGCCCTGCCCGACGGCACCCAGGCCGCCGAGCTCCTCCCCGGCGTCTACCGGGTCACCGGCGACGTCGACCCCCAGCTGCTGGCCACCGTCGCCTCCTGGTGCGCGCAGCACGGGGTGATGCCCGACAGCCTCTCGGTGGAGCGGCACACCCTCGAAGACGTTTTTCTGGAGCTCACCGGTAAGGAGCTGCGTTCATGACGCCGATCGCCACCGACCCTCGCCGGGGGTCCGGGGGTTGTCCCCCGGGAAGGCACAGCCTGGAGCTCACCGGTAAGGAGCTGCGCGCATGAGCGCCGGTACGTTCACCCCCCGCCCGGGGGCCGCGCCCGTGTCCCGCATGATCCTGGCGCAGACCGCGCTGGAGACCCGGATGCTGCTGCGCAACGGGGAGCAGCTCCTGCTGACCGTGATCATCCCGGCGCTGCTGCTCGTACTCTTCTCGGCGGTCGACATCATCGATGTCGGCGCCGGCAAGTCCGTGGACTTCCTCGCCCCCGGAATCCTGGCGCTGGCCGTCATGTCCACCGCCTTCACCGGCCAGGCCATCGCCACCGGCTTCGACCGGCGCTACGGGGTCCTCAAGCGGCTCGGGGCCTCCCCGCTGCCGCGCTGGGCGCTGATGGCCGCCAAGACGCTGTCCGTGCTGGTCACCGAGGTGCTGCAGATCGCGCTGCTGACGGTGATCGCCTTCGCCCTGGGCTGGTCCCCGCACGGCAACCCGCTGTCCGTCGCCGCGCTGGTCCTGCTCGGCACCGCGGCCTTCTCCGGGCTCGGCCTGCTGATGGCCGGCACCCTCAGGGCGGAGGCCACCCTGGCCGCCGCCAACCTGGTCTTCCTGCTGCTCCTGGTCGGCGGCGGGGTGATCGTGCCGATGGACAAGTTCCCCGGCGCGGTCCAGTCCGTCCTCGGCCTGCTCCCGATCTCCGCCCTCTCGAACGGGCTGCGCGAGGTGCTCCAGCACGGGGCCGCGCTGCCCTGGGGCGACGTGGCGATCCTGGCGGCCTGGGCCGTACTCGGTCTGGGCGCGGCCGGAAGGTTCTTCCGCTGGGAGTGAATCCCTTCCCCCGAGCGTTGCCCCCGCAGGAGGATGGTCGCCTCCACAGGGGAGCGCACCACAGACGCCGGGGGGCGGCATGGCGCAGCGGGAGGCCGTTCTGCGGCTGGACGAACAGTGGGCACGGATCCGGTCGGGCGCGGCGCACGCGGAGCCCGCGGAGGCCGACGCCCTGCTGGCCGAGCTGATCGGAGCCCTGCGCGAGCCGGCCCGCACCGACGCCGAGTGCGCGGCCCGGCTGGGTCTGCGCCTCGGCGACCTGGCGGCCCGCCGGTTCGCCGACGGGGACCGGGCCGGGGCCCTGGCCGCCATCGAGGAGGGGCTGCGGTTCTCGCAGCAGGCGGCCGGGCACGCAGCCGAGTACGCCCGCTGGTACGCCCGGGGCCTGATCAACCAGGGGGTCTGGCTGTCCTGGCCCCTGAGCGACGGGGAGCGGCTGCCGAAGCACCCGCTGGGCCCCGGCTCCGAGAGCGGCCCGAGCGCCATGGAGCGGGCCGCCGGCGAGCGGGCCCGGGACGTGACGCACGGCGCGGTGGAGGTCTGGGCGGCCCTGGACCAGGAGGATCCGGTCAATCAGCGAGGCCTCGCGCAGGCGAAGGTGTTCCTCGGCGACCGGCTCGCGGAGCTGGGCCTGGCCGAGGAGTCCGTGGCCTGGGCGGTCGACGCGGAGGGCTCCTTCCGGCGGCTGCTGCTCGCCGATCCCGGCTCCGACGAGTCGCAGGAGGCCGAGGAGGCCCTGGACCACATCGGCCGCCAGCTCGAACTGCGGCTGCGCTTCCTGTCCTTCGCTTCGCTGTCCGGCCTGCGCACGCGCGGGCTGCTGCCCGAACGGCTGCTGCCCCAGGCCGTGGTGGCCGCCCGCATCCAGGGCGTGCCCGAGGCGGAGATCGCCGCCCGGCTGGGCCTGGAGGCCGACCAGGTCCACACGATGCTGGAGGTGACCCCCTGGATCGCGGTGTGGCGCGTCGAGGTCCGCGGCTCCGACGGACTGTGGAACGTACGGCCACATCCCTGGCACAGCGGGGCGGAAGTGAGGAACAGGACAGCAGAGGAGGTAGGGGCCGAATTGGTACGCGGCTTCGCGGCCTCGGCCGACTACCCGGGCGAGGGCGCGCATTGGCGGGTCCGCGTGTGGTGGCATGCGGAAGGCGACCCGGCCGGGGCCCGGTTCCGCCTGGCCCTCGGCCCCGACGGAGTGGCCGCCACCCCCTCGTGAAACTTTGCACAAGTGTCCGCGTACGATAAACGCCGTGTTGACCCCCCTCGCATATCTCGCCCGCCGCTGGACGCCGTCACCCCGGACCGTCCAGCGGGCCGCGCTCGCAGCGGTGCTCATGAGCGTCGTCATCGTCGTCACCGGCGGCGCGGTGCGGCTGACCGGATCCGGTCTCGGCTGCGACACCTGGCCCAAGTGCACCGACGACAGCCTGATCGTGACCCAGGAGCAGGGCTTCCACGGCGCCATCGAGTTCGGCAACCGCATGCTGACGTACGTGCTCTGCGCGGCCGTTGGCTGGGCGATCACCGCCGCCCGCTGCGCCACGCCGTGGCGCCGCTCGCTGACCCGGCTCGGCTGGCTCCAGTTCGCCATCGTGATGGGCAACGCGGTCCTCGGCGGCATCACCGTCCTGACGGGCCTCAACCCCTACAGCGTGGCCGGGCACTTCATGCTCGCCACCTCGCTGATCACCGTGACGACGATCACCTGGCAGCGCACCCGCGAGGGTGACGGCCCGGCCCGGCCGCGCGTGCCCGCTCCGGTGCGCAAGCTCTCCTGGGCGCTGCTCGCGGCCACCGTCGTGCTGATCGCGGCGGGCACGGTGGTCACCGGTTCCGGCCCGCACGCCGGCGACAGCAGCGAGATCCGGCGGATGCCCTTCGACTGGTCGGCCACCGCCCACGTCCACGCGATCTCCGCCTGGGTGGTGTGCGCGCTCGCCGTGGCGATGTGGCTGGTGCTGCGCGTGGTCGACGCCCCCGTGGACACCCGGGCGCGCGCCCGCGACCTGCTGATCGTGCTGCTCGCCCAGGGCGCCATCGGCTACGTCCAGTACTTCACCGACGTGCCCGAGGCCCTCGTGGCGGCCCACATGCTCGGCTCCTGCCTGGTGTGGATCTCGGTGGTCCGGGTGGCCCTGAGCCTGCGCGAGCGTCCGGCCGAGCAGGCCGGGATCCCCGCGCAGAACGACGCCCGGCTCGCCGCGGTCTGACCCACCGGACGTCCACCGGGCGCCCCTTCCGGTGTCCACCGGGCGCCCCTCCGGGCGTCAGCCCCGTTCGTCCAGCCGGTAGACGCGGCGGGCGTTGCCCGCCGCGACCATCGCCGCCACCCGCTCCGCGTCCCGCCAGGACCAGGAGCCGTCGGCGACCCAGCCGCCGAGCACCCGGCCGAGCGACTCCCGGAAGGCCAGCGCGCCCACGGCGTGCAGTTCGGGCAGTTGCCGTCCGCCGCCGGAGAACATCAGCTTTCCGAAGGGCGCGGTCTCCAGGCATTCCGCCAGCACGGCGGCCGCCCGCGCCCCCGTGGGCCCCAGCGCCGCGCCGAGGTCGGCGTGGACGTGCGGGAAGGCCGCGGCCAGCCGTGCGGCCTGCCGGTGCTGGGGGTACCCGCCGATCAGGACCAGCCGCGCACCCAGGCCCTCGGTCGCCCGTACGAACCCGGTCAGCCGCTCCGGCGCCCCCGACTCCGCGCCCGTGTGCAGCTGGAGCGGCAGCCCCGAGGACACCGCGCTCCACGCCAGGTGCCGCAGGAGTACGGGATCCCGTACGGCCCCGCCCTTGGCGCGCGCGGCCAGCCAGCGCCCGGCCGCACCCCGCACTTCGCCCGGACCGGGCGGCTCGGGCGCGGCTTCGAGCGCCGCCGTCCAGGCGCGACCCGCCTCCCCGGCACCGCAGGTGAAGGCCACGGCCCCGGCGGCGGCGTGATGGACCGCCCCCGCGAGGTTGGCCAGGAAGGCGGCCACGGTCCCCGAGGTGTCCGCCGCCTGCTCGGCCAGCAGCTCCGGCCGCACCAGCTCGAAGGCCTCCGCACCGCCCGCCAGGGCCAGTTCCTTGGGCCCGGTGAGGTCCCCGGGCAGCCCGGTGTCGACGAGCCGGGCGCCGACCCCGCAGCCGCGCAGCAGTCGGCGGGCCGACTCGGCGGCGCCGAGCTCGCGCCGCCGGGCGAGGTAGCGGACGGGGGCGCAGTGCGGTTCGAGCCCGAGCAGCGGCGGGCACCAGCGGCGCACGGCGAAGCCGGTCTGGGTGTCGAAGAAGGTGGTGCCGGCGGCGGGCGGGCCGGCCGAGGGGATCAGCTGGGCCTCGAAGGTGGCGAGGCCCAGCTCCGTGCGGAGCACTCCCTGGCAGTACTGGTCCACCAGGGGCGGCGTTTCGATCATCCGGGCATCCCGTTGCGGACGTGAGGAAGGGGCTTCCACACGTCCTAACGGGTGAGCGGGGTGTGAGGTGTTGCTCGCGCTGTTGACCGAGCGGGTGACGCGGAAACGATCAAGCCAATGATCAAGCCAAGATCGACCGGGTCAGGCCGCGGGATTCGCGGTTCCGCCGAGCTGCATGCCGGCCATCCGGGACCACTCGTACGGCCCCGTCCGCACCCGCGCGGCGAACTCGCCGTCGAACTCCTCGTGGAGGGTCAGCCCGGCCTTCTCCGCCGCGAGCCGCGCGGTGTCGTACGCAGGGGCCACCAGGTCGCCCCACTCGCCGTCGGTGCCGACGAGGACGATCCGGGTGCCCGCCTGGCCGATGTGCGCGAGGTGGCCCTCGGCGCCGCCGTGCTGCTTGGCGAACGCGCCGATCTGCTTGGCCAGCTTCGCGGCCGTACGGTCCTGCTTCTTGTCCGCCGTGGCGGCGGTCTCCTCGGTGTCTGCCATGAAGGGCATGCTACCGGCCGGTAACGAGCGGAGGAAGGTTCACCGCTGAAGGATCACCGGCGCGGATCACCGCTGAAGGATCAACGGAGGAAGGGATCCACCGCGACGGCCACGAACAGCAGCGACACGTAGGTGATCGACCAGTGGAACAGCCGCATCTCCTTGAGCTTCGCGCCCGTCACGCCCGACTTGGCGCGCGCGTTGAGCCCGTGCGCCTCCCACAGCCACCAGCCGCCGGCCACCAGGGCGACCGAGGTGTAGAACCAGCCGGTGTACCCCAGCGGGGTCAGCAGCAGCGAGACCGCCACCATCACCCAGCTGTAGAGGACGATCTGCTTGGCCACGGCCTTGTTGCCCGCGACGACCGGCAGCATCGGCACGCCGACCCGCGCGTAGTCGTCCTTCACCTTCATCGACAGCGGCCAGTAGTGCGGCGGCGTCCAGAAGAAGATGACGAGGAAGAGGATGACCGCGGCCCAGGAGACCTCGTTCTTCACGGCCGACCAGCCGATGAGCACCGGCATGCAGCCCGCGATGCCGCCCCAGACGATGTTCTGGGAGGTGCGCCGCTTCAACAGCATCGTGTAGACGACGACATAGAAGAGGAGCGCGCCGAGCGCGAGCGCGGCCGACAGCCAGTTGATCAGCAGCCCGAAGAACAGGGTGGACGCGATCCCCAGCGTGATGCCGAAGACCAGGCACTCCCGCGGGCTGACCATGCCGGTCACCAGCGGGCGTCCCGAGGTCCGGTCCATCAGCGCGTCGATGTCGCGGTCGATGTACATGTTCAGCGCGTTGGCGCCGCCCGCGGACAGATAACCGCCGAAGCAGGTGGCGAGGACCAGCCACAGCGAAGGCACGCCCTGCTCGGCGAGGAACATCACCGGCACGGTCGTGATGAGCAGAAGCTCGATGATCCGCGGCTTGGTCAGTGCCACGAAAGCCATGGCCCGGGCCCCGAACGGCCGGTGGTTGGGGCTCGTCCCGAGCACCCCCGCTGGACGGGATTCGACGGCCGTCACGCACACCCCTGACAGAGAATCCAGCAAGCTCCGACGTGAACCTTTTAAACATGAAGGTCGCGTAAAGGCTTGCGCGTACCACGCCACTCTAGACGTAGCCATTGGCTCGTCCCGCGCGGGGGTCGCCCCGTGTTGGTCCGATCGGCGCTGAGACGTCACGCGTGGACCGCGGGTACTCGAATAGCTGCACGCTGTGGCGGGGGTAGGCTCGGAATCGCGCCGGTGCACCGTTCGTCACCGGGACTAGACATGTGGAGAGGAGCCCTGACCCACGGTGAGCACCAAGCCGACGACCACAGAGCTCGACTGGACCGAACTGGACCAGCGTGCTGTCGACACCGCCCGGATCCTGGCCGCCGACGCGGTACAGAAGGTCGGTAACGGCCACCCCGGTACGGCGATGAGCCTGGCCCCCGCCGCGTACACCCTCTTCCAGAAGGTGATGCGGCACGACCCGGCGGACCCGGAGTGGGTCGGCCGCGACCGTTTCGTGCTCTCCGCGGGTCACTCCTCGCTGACCCTCTACACCCAGCTGTACCTCGGCGGGTTCGGGCTCGAGCTGGACGACCTGAAGGCCTTCCGCACCTGGGGTTCGAAGACCCCGGGCCACCCGGAGTACGGCCACACCGCGGGCGTCGAGACCACCACCGGCCCGCTGGGCCAGGGCATCGCCAACGCGGTGGGCATGGCCATGGCCGCCCGCTACGAGCGCGGCCTGTTCGACCCCGAGGCCCCCACGGGCGCCTCCCCCTTCGACCACATGGTCTACGCGATCGCGGGCGACGGCTGCCTCCAGGAGGGCATCTCCCACGAGGCGTCCGCGCTGGCAGGCCACCAGAAGCTCGGCAACCTGGTGCTGCTGTGGGACGACAACCACATCTCCATCGAGGGCGACACCGAGACGGCCGTCTCCGAGGACACCCTCCAGCGCTACGAGGCGTACGGCTGGCACGTCCAGCGTGTCGCGCAGCAGGAGAACGGCGACCTCGACCCGAAGGCGCTGTTCGCCGCCCTGCAGGCCGCCAAGGCCGAGACGGAGCGCCCCTCCTTCATCGCGGCCCGCTCGATCATCGCCTGGCCGGCCCCGCACGCCCAGGGCACCGAGGCCTCGCACGGCTCGGCCCTCGGCAACGACGAGGTCGCCGCCACCAAGCGCGTGCTCGGCTTCGACCCGGAGCAGACCTTCGAGGTCTCCGACGAGGTCATCGCGCACACCCGCGCCCTCGGCGACCGCGGCCGCGAGGCCCGCGCCGCGTGGGAGAAGGAGTTCTCCGCCTGGCGCACCGCCAACCCGGAGCGCGCCGCCGAGTTCGACCGCATCAACGCCAACGAGCTGCCCGCGGGCTGGGAGGACAAGCTCCCCGTCTTCGAGGCCGGCAAGGGCGTCGCCACCCGCGCCGCCTCGGGCAAGGTCCTCGAAGCGCTCGGCGCGGTCATCCCGGAGCTGTGGGGCGGCTCGGCCGACCTGGCCGGCTCCAACAACACGACCATCGACAAGAACTCCTCGTTCCTGCCGGTGGGCAACCCGCTGCCGGAGGCCGACCCGTACGGCCGCACCATCCACTTCGGCATCCGCGAGCACGCCATGGCCGCGGCCATGAACGGCATCGCCCTGCACGGCCACACCCGCGTCTACGGCGGCACCTTCCTGGTGTTCTCCGACTACATGCGCAACGCCGTGCGCCTCTCCGCGCTGATGCACGTGCCCGTCACCTACGTGTGGACGCACGACTCCATCGGCCTCGGCGAGGACGGCCCGACCCACCAGCCGGTCGAGCACGTCGCCTCGCTGCGCGCCATCCCGGGCCTGAACGTGGTCCGCCCGGCCGACGCGAACGAGACCGCCGTCGCCTGGCGCGAGATCCTCAAGCGCCACACCAAGGTCTTCGGCAAGGGCGCCCCGCACGGTCTGGCGCTCACCCGCCAGGGCGTGCCGACCTACGAGCGCAACGAGGACGCCGCCAAGGGCGGGTACGTGCTCTTCGAGGCGGAGGGCGGCGACGCCCAGGTCGTCCTCATCGGCACCGGCTCCGAGGTCCAGCTCGCCGTCGCCGCGCGCGAGGCGCTGCAGGCCGAGGGCGTCCCGGCGCGGGTCGTCTCGATGCCGTCCGTCGAGTGGTTCGAGGAGCAGTCCCAGGAATACAAGGACAGCGTCCTGCCGCCTTCGGTCAAGGCGCGTGTCGCGGTCGAGGCCGGCATCGGTCTGACCTGGCACCGCTACGTCGGCGACGCGGGCCGGATCGTCTCGCTGGAGCACTTCGGTGCCTCGGCCGACGGCGCCGTCCTGTACCGCGAGTTCGGCCTCACCGCCGAAGCCGTGACCGCCGCCGCACGCGAGTCGCTCGCCGCCGTCGCGCGCTGACTCCCGCCCCCAGACCAGTAGGAGATGCAATTCCCATGACAGACGCACTGAAGCGCCTTTCCGACGAGGGCGTGGCGATCTGGCTGGACGACCTGTCCCGCAAGCGGATCACGTCCGGCAACCTGGCCGAGCTCATCGACCAGCAGCACGTGGTCGGTGTCACCACCAACCCGGCGATCTTCCAGAAGGCGATCAGCGGCGGCGAGGGGTACGGGCAGCAGCTCGCCGACCTGGCCGCCCGCAAGGTCACCGTCGAAGAGGCGATCCGCATGATCACCACGGCGGACGTCCGTGACGCCGCCGACATCCTGCGCCCGGTCTACGACGCGACCGAGGGCCAGGACGGCCGGGTCTCGATCGAGGTCGACCCGCGCCTGGCCCACAACACCCCGGCGACCATCGCCGAGGCCAAGCAGCTCGCGTGGCTGGTGGACCGTCCGAACACGCTCATCAAGATCCCGGCGACCAAGGCCGGCCTGCCGGCGATCACCGAGGTCATCGGCAAGGGCATCAGCGTCAACGTCACGCTGATCTTCTCGCTGGAGCGCTACCGCGAGGTCATGGACGCGTACCTGGCGGGCCTGGAGAAGGCGAAGGCCGCGGGCCTGGACCTCTCCAAGATCCACTCGGTCGCCTCCTTCTTCGTGTCCCGCGTGGACTCCGAGATCGACAAGCGCCTGGACGCCGTCGGCACCGACGAGGCCAAGGCCCTCAAGGGCAAGGCGGCGCTCGCGAACGCCCGTCTGGCCTACGAGGCCTACGAAGAGGTCTTCTCCACCGAGCGCTGGGCCGCCCTGGACAAGGCGCACGCCAACAAGCAGCGTCCGCTCTGGGCCTCGACCGGCGTCAAGGACCCGGCGTACAAGGACACCCTGTACGTGGTGGACCTGGTCGCCCCCGGCACCGTGAACACCATGCCCGAGGGCACCCTCGAGGCCACCGCCGACCACGGCGTGGTCGAGGGCGACACCATCTCCGGCACGTACGAGCAGTCGCGCGCCGAGCTCGCCGCGGTCGCGAAGCTGGGCATTTCGTACGACGATGTGGTGCAGCTGCTCGAAGAAGAGGGCGTCGAGAAGTTCGCGGTGTCCTGGAACGACCTGCTGAAGTCGACCGAGGCGGAGCTTGAGCGCCTCGCCCCCACGGAGGCCTGAACACTTTGTCTGTAAACGGAGCGAACCCGCTTCGTGACGCACAGGACCGGCGGCTCCCGCGCATCGCGGGGCCGTCCGGCCTGGTCATTTTCGGCGTTACGGGTGACCTGTCGCGCAAGAAGCTGATGCCTGCCGTCTACGACCTCGCCAACCGCGGGCTGCTCCCGCCGGGCTTCTCCCTGATCGGCTTCGCCCGACGTGAGTGGCAGGACGAGGACTTCGCGCAGGAGGTTCACGACGCGGTCAAGCAGCACGCCCGCACGCCCTTCCGCGAAGAGGTCTGGCAGCAGCTGGTGCAGGGCTGCCGCTTCGTCCAGGGCGACTTCGACGACGACCAGGCGTTCGAGACGCTGAAGTCGACGATCGAGGAGCTGGACAAGGCGCAGGGCACCGGCGGCAACTTCGCCTTCTACCTGTCCGTCCCGCCGAAGTTCTTCCCCAAGGTCGTCGCCCAGCTCAAGAAGCACGGGCTGGCGGACCAGAAGGAGGGCTCCTGGCGGCGCGCGGTCATCGAGAAGCCGTTCGGGCACGACCTGACCAGTGCACAGGAGCTCAACCAGCTCGTGCACGACGTCTTCCCGCCCAACGAGGTCTTCCGGATCGACCACTACCTGGGCAAGGAGACCGTCCAGAACATCCTGGCGCTCCGCTTCGCCAACACGATGTTCGAGCCGATCTGGAACCGGTCGTACGTGGACCACGTGCAGATCACCATGGCCGAGGACATCGGTATCGGCGGCCGGGCCGGCTACTACGACGGCATCGGCGCGGCCCGCGACGTCATCCAGAACCACCTGCTCCAGCTCCTGGCGCTCACGGCGATGGAGGAGCCCGGCTCCTTCCACCCCAAGGCGCTGGTGGCCGAGAAGCTCAAGGTGCTGACCGCCGTGGAGCTTCCCGAGGACCTGGGCAAGCACACCGTGCGCGGCCAGTACTCGGCGGCGTGGCAGGGCGGCGAGAAGGTCGTCGGGTACCTCGAAGAGGACGGCATCGACCCCAAGTCGAAGACCGACACCTACGCGGCCATCCGCCTGGAGATCAACAACCGCCGCTGGGCGGGCGTCCCGTTCTACCTGCGGACGGGCAAGCGCCTGGGCCGCCGGGTGACCGAGATCGCGGTCGTCTTCAAGCGGGCCCCGTACCTTCCGTTCGAGTCGGGCGCGACCGAGGAGCTGGGGCAGAACGCCCTGGTCATCCGGGTCCAGCCGGACGAGGGCGTCACGGTGCGCTTCGGTTCCAAGGTTCCGGGCACCTCCATGGAGGTCCGGGACGTGACGATGGACTTCGCCTACGGCGAGTCCTTCACGGAGTCGAGCCCCGAGGCCTACGAGCGGCTGATCCTCGACGTGCTGCTGGGTGACGCGAACCTGTTCCCGCGCCACCAGGAGGTCGAGCTGTCCTGGAACATCCTCGACCCGATCGAGCGGTACTGGGACACGCACGGCAAGCCCGCGCAGTACCCGTCGGGCACCTGGGGGCCGGTCGAGGCGGACGAGATGCTCGCACGAGACGGACGGAGCTGGCGCCGGCCATGAAGATCGATCTCACGGAGACCAACTCCAGCAAGATCAACGCCTCGTTGGTGCAGGCGCGCCGGGACATCGGCACGCCTGCCATCGGGATGGTGCTCACGCTGGTGATCGTGACCGACGAGGAGAACGCGTACGACGCGCTCAAGTCGGCGAACGACGCGTCCCGCGAACACCCTTCGCGGATCGTCGTCGTCATCAAGCGGGTCAGCCGCTCGCCGCGCAGCCGCCGCGACGCCCGTCTCGACGCGGAAGTCCGCGTCGGGACGGACTCCGGCACCGGCGAAACGGTTGTCCTGCGCCTGCACGGCGAACTGGTCGACCACGCCCAGTCGGTGGTTCTCCCGCTCCTCCTCCCGGACGCGCCCGTCGTCGTCTGGTGGCCGGAGGGTGCTCCGCAGGACCTGGCGGGCGATCCCCTGGGGTCGCTCGGCCAGCGCCGGATCACGGACACGTACTCCGCCGAGGATCCGATCGAGGCGCTCGGCAGCCGGGCGACGGCGTACGCACCCGGGGACACGGACCTGTCCTGGACCCGGATCACCCCGTGGCGCTCCATGCTGGCGGCGGCGCTCGACCAGCAGGTCCACTCGGTGTCCTCGGCGACGGTCGAGGGCGAGGACGACAACCCGAGCTGCGAGCTGCTGGCGATGTGGCTCGCGGACCGGCTCCAGGTCCCCGTCAAGCGCACCTCCTCGGCGGGCCCCGGGCTCACCGCGGTGCGTCTGGAGACCAAGGACGGCGAGATCGTCCTGGACCGGGCGGACGGGGCACTGGCCACGCTGTGCATGCCGGGGCAGCCCGACCGTGCGGTGGCCCTGAAGCGCCGCGACACGGCCGAGCTGCTGGCGGAGGAACTCCGCCGCCTGGACCCGGACAACACCTACGAGGCCTCGCTGAAGTTCGGCGTGGCCCGCCTGGCCCCGACGTCCGAACCGGCGTCGCCGAAGCCGGCCCCCGCGAAGGCGGAAGCCCCGGCCAAGGCGGCCCCGGCCGCGCCGGATGCTCCGGCGAAGCCCGCTCCGGCGAAGCCGGCCAAGAAGGCCGCGGCCAAGTAACGGACCGCTGCGCGGAGCCGTCCCCTACCCGCCCTTCCACCGTTCCCTGGGGCTCCGCCCCAGACCCCGCGCCTCAAACGCCGGCGAGGCTGGATTTCCAGCCCGTCCGGCGTTTGAGGACCGGGGTCCGGGGCGGAGCCCCGGTTTCGGGAAGGGGCGGGGTGGGGGAAGGCCCCGCGCAGCGGCGTCCGGACCCGCACCCGCACGCAGAACTACCGACAAGGCGGCAGCACATGGGTATGACGACTCCCCAGGTCGTCGTCCACCGGGACAAGGAGCTGATGGCCCAGGCCGCGGCCGCCCGGCTGATCACGAAGATCGTGGACGCACAGGCGGCCCGCGGCACCGCGTCCGTGGTCCTCACCGGCGGCCGCAACGGCAACGGCCTCCTCGCCGCGCTGGCCACCGCCCCGGCCCGCGACGCCGTCGACTGGTCGCGGATCGACCTGTGGTGGGGCGACGAGCGCTACGTGCCCGCCGCCGACCCCGAACGCAACCACGTACAGGCCCGTGAGGCCCTGCTGGACGCCGTCCCGGTGGACCCCGCCCGGGTCCATGCCATGCCCGCCTCCGACGGCCCCTACGGGGACGACGTGGACGCGGCGGCCGCCTCCTACGCGGAGGAGCTCCGCAAAGCCTCCCGCCCCGAGGACCACGGCCCGGTCCCCCGCTTCGACGTCCTGATGCTGGGCGTCGGCCCGGACACGCACGTGGCCTCGCTCTTCCCCGAGCACCCGGCGTCCCGCGAGAGCGAGCGCACCGTCGTCGGCGTCCACGGCGCGCCCAAGCCGCCGCCGACCCGCATCTCGCTCACCCTCCCGGCGATCCGGGCGGCCCGCGAGGTCTGGCTGCTGGCGGCCGGCGAGGACAAGGCCGGAGCGGTGGCGATCGCGCTGGGCGGAGCGGGCGAGGTCCAGGCGCCGGCGGCCGCCGCGTACGGCCGCTCCCGCACCCTGTGGCTCCTCGACCGCGCGGCGGCCGCGAAGCTCCCGCCGGCCATGTACCCGCCGGCCTCCGCCTGACCCCGTAGGACACGACAGGGCCCGCCCTCCACGAGGAGAGCGGGCCCTGTCCGCGTTCACCGGTGCGTGTCGGCGTGTGCCGCCGTTTGCCGTCAGCGGCCCCGCAGCGAGCGGTACGCGGACACCAGCGCGCGCGTCGACGCGTCCAGGCCCGGTACGTCCGTGCCGTCGGTCAGCGCCGGCTCGATCCGCTTGGCCAGCACCTTCCCGAGCTCCACGCCCCACTGGTCGAAGGAGTCGATGTTCCACACCGCGCCCTGGACGAACACCTTGTGCTCGTAGAGCGCGATCAGCTGGCCCAGGACCGCCGGAGTGAGCTCGGTCGCCAGGATCGTCGTCGTCGGGTGGTTGCCCGCGAAGGTCTTGTGCGGGACGAGCGGTTCGGCGACGCCCTCCGCCCGGACCTCGTCCGCCGTCTTGCCGAAGGCCAGCGCCTGCGTCTGCGCGAAGAAGTTCGCCATCAGCAGGTCGTGCTGGGCCGCCAGCGCCGGCGGCAGTTCGCCCACCGGACGGGCGAAGCCGATGAAGTCCGCCGGGATCACCTTGGTGCCCTGGTGGATCAACTGGTAGTAGGCGTGCTGGCCGTTGGTGCCGGGCGTGCCCCACACCACCGGCCCGGTCTGCCAGTCCACCGGGTTGCCGTCGCGGTCCACCGACTTGCCGTTGGACTCCATGTCCAGCTGCTGCAAGTACGCGGTGAACCGGGAGAGGTAGTGGCTGTACGGGAGCACCGCGTGCGACTGCGCGTCGAAGAAGGCCCCGTACCAGATCCCCAACAGGCCCAGCAGCAGCGGGGCGTTCTCCTCGGCGGGCGCCGTGCGGAAGTGCTCGTCCATGGCGTGGAATCCGCCGAGCAGTTCCCGGAACGCGTCCGGACCGATCGCGATCATCAGGGACAGACCGATCGCGGAGTCGAAGGAGTAGCGCCCGCCGACCCAGTCCCAGAACTCGAACATGTTGGCCGTGTCGATGCCGAACCCGGCGACCTTCTCCTCGTTGGTGGAGAGCGCCACGAAGTGCCGTGCCACGGCCGCCTCGTCGCCGCCGACACCCGCGAGCAGCCATTCCCGCGCCGAGGTGGCGTTGGTGATGGTCTCGATCGTCGTGAAGGTCTTCGACGCGATGATGAACAGCGTCTCGGCCGGATCCAGGTCCCGTACGGCCTCGTGGAGGTCGGCGCCGTCCACGTTGGAGACGAAGCGGACCGTCAGGCCGCGGTCCGAGAAGGCGCGCAGCGCCTCGTACGCCATCGCCGGACCGAGGTCGGAGCCGCCGATGCCCACGTTGACGACGTTCTTGATGCGCTTGCCGGTGGAGCCGGTCCACTCCCCCGACCTGACCCGGTCGGCGAAGGCCGCCATCTTGTCGAGGACCGCGTGGACGCCGGGAACGACGTTCTCGCCGTCCACCTCGACGACCGCGTCGGCCGGTGCGCGCAGCGCGGTGTGCAGGACCGCCCGGTCCTCGGTCGTGTTGATCTTCTCGCCGCGGAACATGGCCTCGCGCAGCTCGGCCACGCCGGTCGCCGCGGCCAGTTCGCGCAGCAGTGTCAGCGTCTCGTCGTTCACGAGGTGCTTCGAGTAGTCGATGTGCAGGTCCCCGACCCGCAAGGTGTAGCCGGTGCCCCGGCCCGGATCCGCCGCGAACAGCTCCCGCAGATGCGTCTGCCCCAGCTCGTCCCGGTGCTTGCCGAGTGCGGCCCACTCGGGCATCCGGTTGAGCCTCGTACGGCTGTCTGCGTTCATCTCGGACATCAACCCACTTCCTGTCCTGTCGTGCCCCGCCGGTTCCAACCTAAGGGATGGGAAGGGGCACAACCGACACAAAGCGGCCCGGCCCGCAGGAGAGAAGACTCCTGCGGGCCGGGCCGGATGCCATGTTGGTCAGTCTGTCGTTCGGTGGGAACGCGTCAGATCTCGCCGCGCAGTTTGGCGAGCGCCTCGGCGAGGATCGCCTCGCCGTCCGCGTCGGTCCGCCGCTCCCGTACGTACGCCAGGTGCGTCTTGTACGGCTCGGTGCGCGGCGGTGCGGGAGGGTTGTCCCGGTCCTGGCCGGCCGGGAACCCGCAGCGCGGGCAGTCCCAGGTGTCCGGCACCTGCGCGTCGCTGGCGAAGCTCGGCTGCGTCTCGTGCCCGTTCGAGCACCAGAAGGAGATGCGCAGGCGGGGCGCGGACTCGCCGCGCTCGGCCTCACCCATCGGCCCCGCTCCGACCCGACTACCACGGATCGCGTTGCCACTTGCCACGGTCGTAACTCCCTGCGTGATGGTGCCGCGAAACGTGAGTGGATTCCGTCGCGGGCGCCCAAGTCTACGTAAGGCCCAACGCCCGTCCAGGAATGGAGTTACCCATTCCAGACAAGAACGCCGGACCTCATGATAGGCCGGGGGGAGCCGACCGGACCGGCGGAATGGCCAGAACGGTTCAGCTGCTCGTCTTCATGAGCAGACCGAGTGCGACGATGCACGCGAACCAGAGCAGACCGACCACCACGGTGATGCGGTCGAGGTTGCGCTCCGCGACCGAGGAGCCGCCGACCGACGACTGCATACCGCCGCCGAACATGTCGGAAAGACCGCCGCCCTTGCCCTTGTGCATCAGCACGAGCAGCATCAGCAGGGCGCTGAAGACGACCAAGGCGATCTCGAACCCCATAATCACGGCTGATTCCTACTTTCCTGGCTTACTGGCTTTCAGGCGTTCCCGCGGTGCCGCTCACGAGCGCGGGGGCCAGCAGCTGGTTCAGCCTGCTGGCCCCCGCAAGGGTACGACGGATCCGTCCTACCGCATACTCACGATGAGCGTCACTGGTCGCGGAAACGGACGATCTTGACGAACTCGTCCGCGTCCAGCGCCGCGCCGCCGATCAGGGCGCCGTCGACGTCGGGCTGGGCCATGATCGCGGCGATGTTGCCGGACTTGACCGAGCCGCCGTACTGGATGCGGACCTTGTCGGCCAGCTCCTGCGAGTACAGCTCCGCGAGACGGCCGCGGATGGCACCGCAGACCTCCTGCGCGTCCTCGGGGGTGGCGACTTCGCCGGTCCCGATGGCCCAGACGGGCTCGTACGCGATCACGATGGACTCGACCTGCTCGGCCGGGATGTCCTTGAGGCCGCCGTCGAGCTGGTTCAGCGTGTACTGCACCTGCTGGCCGGCCTTGCGGATGTCCAGGCCCTCGCCGACGCACAGGATCGGCGTGATCCCGTGCTTGTAGGCGGCCTTGACCTTGGCGTTGCAGATCTCGTCGCTCTCGCCGTGGTACTGGCGGCGCTCGCTGTGGCCGACGGCCACGAACGTGCACTTCAGCTTCGAGAGCATCGGGCCGGAGATCTCGCCGGTGTAGGCGCCCGAGTCGTGGGCCGAGATGTCCTGGGCGCCGTACTTGATCTTCAGCTTGTCGCCGTCGACCAGGGTCTGGACCGAACGGAGGTCGACGAAGGGCGGCAGGACCGCGACCTCGACGAAGTCGTAGTCCTTGTCGGCCAGGGCGAAGGCGAGCTTCTGGACGTGGGCGATGGCCTCGAGGTGGTTGAGGTTCATCTTCCAGTTGCCCGCCATCAGCGGGGTACGGCCGGCGGTGTTCTCAGTCATCAGGGTTCAGACCTCCAGTGCGGCGAGGCCGGGGAGCGTCTTGCCCTCGAGGTACTCGAGGGAGGCGCCGCCACCGGTCGAAATGTGGCCGAAAGCGTTCTCGTCGAAGCCGAGCGTGCGCACGGCGGCGGCCGAGTCGCCACCGCCGACGACGGTGAACGCGCTGCTGTCGACGAGGGCCTGCGCGATGGCGCGGGTGCCGCCGGCGTAGTCGGGGTGCTCGAAGACGCCCACGGGACCGTTCCAGAACACGGTCTCCGCGTCGGCGATCTTCGAGGCGTACAGCTCGCGGGTCTTGGGACCGATGTCCAGACCCTCCTGGTCGGCGGGGATCTTGTCCGCGTCCACGGTGATGAAGTCGGCCGGAGCCTTGGTCTTCAGGTCCGGGAAGTCCTTGGAGGCGAGGATGTCGACCGGGAGGACCAGCTCGACACCGTTCTTCTCGGCGCGCGCCATGTACTCCTTGACGACGTCCACCTGGTCCTTCTGGAGCAGGGAGATGCCGACCTCGTAGCCCTTGGCGTAGAGGAAGGTGTACGCCATGCCGCCGCCGATGAGGAGGCGGTCGGCCTTGCCGAGCAGCTCGTCGATGACGGCGAGCTTGTCGGAGACCTTGGCGCCGCCGAGGATGACCACGTACGGGCGCTTGACCTCGGCGGTCAGCTTCTTCAGGACGCCGACCTCGGTGGCGATGAGGTAGCCGGCCGCGTGCGGGAGGCGCGCGGGGAGGTCGAAGACCGAGGCGTGCTTGCGGTGGACAGCGCCGAAGCCGTCACCGACGTAGACGTCGGCCAGCTCGGCGAGCTGGTCCGCGAAGGCGCCGCGCTCGGCGTCGTCCTTCGCGGTCTCACCGGCGTTGAAGCGCAGGTTCTCGATGACGGCGACCTGGCCGTCGGCGAGGGCGGCGACGGTCTCCTTGGCGGAGGCGCCGACGGTGTCGGTGGCGAACGCGACGTCCGCGCCGAGCAGCTCGCCGAGGCGGGCGGCGGCGGGCGCCAGCGAGAAGGCCGGGTCCGGGGCGCCCTTGGGGCGGCCCAGGTGCGAGGCCACGATCACGCGGGCGCCGGCTTCGGCGAGCTTCGCGATGGTCGGCTGCACGGCGCGGATGCGGCCGTCGTCGGTGATCTCGCCGTTCGAGAGCGGCACGTTGAGGTCGGCGCGGACGAAGACCCGCTTGCCGGATACGCCCTCGGTGAGAAGTTCGTCGATCGTCTTCATGCTGTTTTCTACTCCTTTTCCCAGCCCAGGACTCTACCCGTGCGGGGCGAGAGGGGTACGAGGCAAGCAACAGGGCCCGTACAGCGCTTCATCGCGCTGCCCGAGCCCCGGTGCTCACATCGTGGTGCCTGCTGTGGTGCTTAGAGCTGACCGCCGACGAACACGGTCAGGTCGACGAGGCGGTTGGAGTAGCCCCACTCGTTGTCGTACCACCCGATGACCTTGACGCTCTTGCCCTGGACCATGGTCAGGGAGGAGTCGAAGGTGCAGGAGTACGGCCAGTTCACGATGTCGGAAGAGACGATCGCGTCCTCGGTGTAGTCCAGGATGCCCTTGAGCTGGCCCTGAGAGGCCTTCTGGAAGGCCGAGTTGACCTCGTCCTTGGTGACCTCGCGCTCGAGCTCGATGACCAGGTCGGTCACGGAACCCGTGGGGACCGGGACGCGCATCGCGATGCCGTCGAGCTTGCCCGCCAGCTCCGGGATGACCAGCGCGGTGGCCTTGGCGGCACCGGTGGTGGTCGGGATGATGTTCTCGGCGGCCGCGCGCGCCCTGCGCAGGTCCGAGTGCGGGAAGTCCAGGATGCGCTGGTCGTTCGTGTACGCGTGGACCGTCGTCATCATGCCCTTGACGATGCCGAAGTTCTCGAGGAGGACCTTGGCCATCGGCGCCACGCAGTTGGTGGTGCAGGAGGCGTTGGAGATGACGTGGTGGTTGGCCGCGTCGTACTTCTCCTGGTTGACGCCCATCACGATCGTGATGTCCTCGTCCTTGGCCGGAGCCGAGATGAGGACCTTCTTCGCGCCGGCCGCGATGTGCTTGGCGGCGTCGGCCTTCTTCGTGAAGATGCCGGTCGACTCGATGACGATGTCGGCGCCCAGCTCGCCCCAGGGAAGGTTCGCGGGGTCGCGCTCGGCAAAGGTCTTGAAGGTGTTGCCACCCACGGTGATGGTGTCGTCCGTGTGGCTGACCTCGGCCTTGAGACGGCCCAGGATCGTGTCGTACTTGAGGAGGTGAACCAGGGTTGCGTTGTCAGTCAGGTCGTTGACACCGACGATCTCGATGTCCGCTCCCTGCTCCAGGAGCGCCCGGAAGTAGTTGCGGCCAATTCGGCCAAAACCATTGATGCCTACGCGGATCGTCACGAACCGATCTCCTCGTTGGTGCGCCGGCCTGTCCGCCAGCGAGCTGTATGGGATGTCCCCGACCGCTTACGACACTACCTCTCCGTGAGCTTCTGAGTGACATCGAGCATCCCGTGACACGCCCCGAAGCCCCGCACTCCAGGACGAGTACGGGACCTCGGGGACTTTGTGCCCGGTCACTCACGGTGAGCGCCGTCGGGGCCTCTGATCAGTGGTTCAGCGAGCGGAGCGCCTTACCGACGAGTACGGCGCGATCGGCCGCGGCCGGCACGTGTTCCAGGCCGAAGCCCAGGAGCACGGTGTCACGCGTAGTGACGGAGGCGTAGGACTTGAACAGCTCGCCCGACCGGGACCAATCGCCCGGAACATCAGGGCTTCCGGCAGGTGCGCCCTGGGCGCTCCAGACGCCGAGCGAGGACTCGAAGCCCTCGACCGCCTGGTCGGTGGCGCCGAGCGAGACGCGGGCCTCGTCCGCGAAGACTCCGCGGCCGCCCGAGCCCGGGTCGGTGATGTAGGCGAGGGAGACCTCGACGGTCTTGCCCGCGTACATGCTCAGGTCGAAGGAGACCTGCTTCCAGCCGCCGGAGGCACCGGTGAAGGAGTTCCAGGTGCCGCTGGTGCCCTGCGGGGTGCAGCCGCCGGCGTCGAGGGTGAGGTAGCGGCGCAGGAAGGGGTGGCCGTTGATGAAGAACCCGGCCCCGCACTCCTCGGGCACGGTGGTGGTGGTCAGGCCGCTCGCCTCGGGCAGCGTGGTCCAGTCGTCGCCGCCCGCGGTACGGGACTCCAGGACCGCGTGGTCGTAGCCCTCCTCGGTGTTCCAGTTCAGCGCCATCTTGAGCTTCGGCTGGTCGGCCGCGGTGACCCCGGTGAGGTCGATGGTGCGGGTGAGGCGCTTCCAGTCGTCGTCCGCGTGCGTGGCCGAGGCCATCGACGCGCCGGCGTACGGGGCGTACGGGTTCACGACTCCGGCGTACTGGCCCGCCTGCGCGCTCTTGAACTGCGGGAACTGCGCCGCGGGCAGGGTGTCGGAGGTGACCGTGTAGGAGCCCGGGCGGTCGAGCGGGTTGCCCGTGGCGTTGCCGAGGGCGCCGTTGACCCCGGTCAGGGAGCCTGCGCCGGTGAAGCCGGTGGGGCCGGTGACCCCCGCGCGGCCGTAGGCGCCGAGGAAGTACTGGCTGAAGTCGTTGGTCACGGCGCGGCCGACCTGGGCGTTGCCGCCCGCCAGCTCGCCGGCCTCGATCAGCTTGCCGCCCTCGTTGAGGTAGTCGCGCACCGCAAGCTGGGTGTCGCCGCCCGGGGACTTGGCCCCGGTGTAGTGGACGGCCGTACGGAAGTGGGAGAGGGCTCCGAGGTGGTGCGGGGCGCCCTGGACGGCCACGTCCCAGACCGCCGCGCTCTTGCCGTTGGCCTTCAGGGCGTCCACGTACTCCTGCGCGTGCTGTGCCGGGGCGCCCTCCTCGGCGATCACCAGCACGTCGGCGCGCGGCCGCTCGGCCACCGTGTACGTGAAGTGCTCGCTGGAGACCTGCTTGCCGCGGTCGCGGCCGGTGAACCAGACCTCGACCTTGTCGCCGGGCCTGGCGCCCTCGACCTCGGCCCGGTACTCGTCGAACCAGTTGTTGTCCTCGCCGCCGTAGACCTCGCCGCCCTTCCAGGCCTCGAGGTCCTCGTCGTGGGTGCGGCCCCCGTTGACGCGGTAGTTCAGCTCCTTGTCCTTCAGCGCCTTGCGGGCCGTGACGGCGACCTTCTGGTCCTCACCGCGGGCCGCGTAGGAGGTGGTGAAGGGGTCCAGGGTGAAGTCCGCGGCGGTCAGCCCCAGCGAGGACTTCGGCCGGTCCGGGTGTTCGGCGCTCTCGGCGACGGACAGCGCGAAGGGGATGTTCTTGGCGAACTCGGCCTGGATGAGCTTCTCGTCGTCCGGGAAGTTGAAGCCGGAGGCGCAGTCCTCGGGCTTCCACTGGTCGTTCGGGTCGATCGCGGAGGCCGTCTGGCAGGTGGTCATCTCCGGCGTGAACATCATGATGCCGTTGGCGTTGGCCGCCTGGCTGTCCGCTTCGCCGTTGGTGGTGTACAGCTCGGAGGAGACCTGCGGGTAGTAGCCCGGGACGGCCGGGTTCTCCGGCGTGCCGGCGAGCGCCTTGTAGGCGACGTCGTCGGGGGTGGGGGTGGCCACCTGCCAGCCGACGCCGTAGAGGATCAGCTCGGCGGCGGAGTGGTAGTTGATGGCGTAGTCGAAGCCGATGCGCTTCTGGAACGTGTCCAGGGCGACGGTCTCGGGCTCCGAGGCGGCCTTGGTGCCGCGGTAGGTCTCGCTCGACTCGTTGGGCGAGGAGCCCTCGTTGTCGTAGCCCCACTTGTAGGCGAAGTTGCGGTTGAGGTCGACTCCGTCGCCCGTGGTGATCTTGCCGTCGGCGTTGTTGTCGCGCAGGTTCTTGCGCCACAGCCGCTGGCCGTCGGGGGCGAAGGTGTAGTCGTAGCCGTCGGGGTTGGCGGAGAGCAGGAACCACAGCTCGGTGGAGTCCACCAGCTTGGTGATCCGCGGATCCTTGCCGTAGTTGTCGAGGGTGTGGTGCATCAGCCGCCGGGTCATCTCCGGGGTGATCCACTCGCGGGCGTGCTGGTTCGACATGAACAGCGTGGAGGGCTTGCCGCCGTCCCTGGTCTTCTTGGCGTTCTTGCTGACCTTCAGGGCGAGGATGTCCTTGCCCTGGACGGTCTTGCCGATGGAGACGACCTTGGTGAGGCCCGGGTTCTCCTGGGCCGTGCGCAGGATCTCCTCCTGGAGCCCGCCCTTGCCGCTGTACGGGCGGAAGACCCCGTCGCCGGCCGCCAGCGAGCGCGCCGCCGCCTTGGCCGGGACCTTGCGTTCGGCGAGCGTGATCCCCTGAGCCGCCAGTTCCTTGGCCTGACCGCCGGTGAGGAAGAGCTCGACCTTGGCGGTCCCGGTCTCCGGGGCGCGTTCGGAGAGCTCGTGCGCGTCCTGGCCGGCCGCCAGGACCAGCGGGACCTGCTCCTTGGTGATGTCGGCGTCGTAGACCCGCACCTCGTCGGCGGCGGACCGGTCCGCCGCACCGGGCTGGGCCTGGGCCGCTGCGGGTAGTGCGGCCAGTGTGGTGCCGAACACGAATGCGCTTGCGGCGAGGATCGATCTCGCGCGGTGCCTCATGTGCCCCCCTGGGCGTCGTCTGCCACGAAAGCTCCCGTCTGCCACGAAAGCTTCGGACGACAGGCTCACGATCAGCCCATGCTCATGTCAATGGGGCCTACCGAAAAGGGGCCCGCACGAGTGATCGTGCGGGCCCCTTCTGCCGTAGTCCCAGCAGACTTCAGCCGGCCATGTTGTCGGCCAGCTCCTCGCTGTCGCTGAGGTCGAGGTTCGACTCGGTGCCCGGGATCCCGAGGTCCTGGGCCCGCTTGTCGGCCATCGCCAGCAGGCGGCGGATCCGGCCCGCGACCGCGTCCTTGGTCAGCGGCGGGTCGGCGAGCGCGCCCAGCTCCTCCAGGGAGGCCTGCTTGTGCTCCATGCGCAGCCGGCCGGCGGCGGCGAGGTGCTCGGGGACCTCCTCGGCGAGGATCTCCAGGGCGCGCTGGACCCGCGCTCCGGCCGCCACCGCGGCCCGCGCCGAGCGGCGCAGGTTGGCGTCGTCGAAGTTGGCCAGGCGGTTGGCGGTGGCGCGCACCTCGCGCCGCATCCGCCGCTCCTCCCAGGCCAGCACCGAGTCGTGGGCTCCGAGCCGGGTCAGCAGGGCGCCGATGGCGTCCCCGTCCCGTACGACGACCCGGTCCACTCCGCGGACCTCGCGGGCCTTCGCGGCGATGGAGAGCCGGCGGGCGGCGCCGACCAGGGCCAGGGCGGCCTCCGGACCGGGGCAGGTGACCTCCAGGGAGGAGGAGCGCCCCGGCTCGGTCAGGGAGCCGTGGGCCAGGAAGGCCCCGCGCCAGGCCGCCTCGGCGTCGCAGGTGGCCCCGGAGACCACCTGCGGGGGGAGACCCCGGATCGGACGGCCGCGGCCGTCCACGAGGCCGGTCTGGCGGGCGAGCTGGTCTCCGCCGGCGACCACGCGGACCACGTACCGGTTGCCCCGGCGCAGACCGCCCGGAGCCATGATCACCAGATCCGAGGAGTGCCCGAAGATCTCCAGAATGTCCTTGCGCAGGCGGCGGGCCGCGATCCCCGCGTCCAGTTCCGCCTCGATGACGATCCGGCCGCTCACCAGGTGCAACCCGCCCGCGAACCGAAGGATCGCCGAGACCTCCGCCTTCCTGCAGCAGGTGCGGGTGACAGGCAGGCGGGCGATCTCATCCTTCACCGCGGGCGTCATCGCCATGGGCCGATCCTTCCATGCATCCGAAAAATACGGTCGTACGCGGCGGCGAGCAGCTCCGGATCATGCTTCGGAGAGCCGTCCTGCCTGGCAACCGGCGCCAGCTCGACCGCGGCGCCGAACCGTTTTGCGGCATCGGCGAGGGACTCGCGATCGGGCACGGCAGCCTGATCGGCCAGCACCACGTCCAGGGCGAGTTTAGGGGCGTGTCGGGCCAAAACCTCCAAATGACGCTGCGGAGAGAAGCCCTCTGTTTCGCCGGGTTGTGGCGCGAGGTTCAGCGAGAGCACCCTCCGGGCCTTCGTCTCGATCAGCGCGTCGAGCAGTTCGGGCACCAGCAGGTGCGGAATCACCGAGGAGAACCAGGACCCCGGACCGAGCACGACCCAGTCCGCGTCGAGGACCGCAGCGACCGCTTCCGGCACCGCCGGCGGGTCGCTCGGCACCACCTGGACGGAGAGCACCTCGCCGGGGGTCAGCGCCACGGTGGCCTGCCCCCGTACGGTGTCCACGTCCTCGGGGCGGGCCGGATCGTGCCCCTTGACCAGGGCCTGGAGCTCCAGCGGTACCGCCGACATCGGCAGTACCCGGCCCTGGGCGCCGAGCAGCTTGCCGACGAGGTCCAGGGCCTGGACCGGGTCGCCGAGCTGTTCCCACAGGGCCACGATCAGCAGATTGCCGACGGCGTGCTCGTGCAGGTCGCCCTGGGACTGGAAGCGGTGCTGGATGACCCGCGCCCAGGTCTGGCCCCAGTCGTCGTCACCGCACAGCGCGGCCAGCGCCTTGCGCAGGTCCCCGGGCGGCAGGACGCCGAGCTCCTCGCGCAGCCTGCCGCTGGAGCCGCCGTCGTCGGCGACGGTGACGACGGCGGTCAGCTCGCCCGTGATCCGGCGCAGGGCGGTCAGCGAGGCCGAGAGGCCCATGCCGCCGCCGAGCGCCACGACCTTGGGTGCGGCATGGGCCTCGCCCCGGCGCAGGCCCGTACGGCCCGTGCCGCCCTCGTCCTTGCCGGTGGTGAGCCGGCGAAGGCGGCGGAGCCGCATGGTACGTCCGGTCACTCGCGCCCCATGTCCCTGTGGACGACGACGGTCTCGACCCCTTCGGAGGCGAGGCGTGCGGCGAGCTTTTCCGACATGGCGACACTGCGGTGCTTGCCGCCGGTGCAGCCGACCGCGATGGTCACGTACCGCTTGCCCTCGCGGCGGTAGCCGGTGGCGATCAGCTGGAGCAGCTCCGTGTAGCGGTCCAGGAACTCCTTGGCGCCGGGCTGGCTGAAGACGTAGCCCGACACCTCCTCGTTCAGGCCGGTGAAGGGGCGCAGCTCCGGGACCCAGTGCGGGTTGGGGATGAAGCGGCAGTCGACGACGAGGTCGGCGTCGACGGGGAGGCCGTACTTGAAACCGAAGGACATGACGGTGGCCCGCAGCTCGGGCTCCTCGTCGCCGGCGAACCGGGCGTCCATCTTGGCGCGCAGCTCGTGCACGTTCAGGCTGGAGGTGTCGATGACCAGGTCGGCGTCGCCGCGCAGCTCGCGCAGCAGGTCGCGCTCGGCGGCGATGCCGTCGACGATGCGGCCGTCGCCCTGGAGCGGGTGGGGGCGGCGGACCCCTTCGAAGCGGCGGACGAGGGCCTCGTCCGAGGACTCCAGGAAGACGATCCGCCGGGTGACCCCGCGGGTCTCCAGGTCGGCGAGGGATTCGCGCAGCGCGTCGAAGAACTGGCGGCCCCTGACGTCGACGACGACGGCGATGCGCGCCACGTTGCCCTGCGAGCGGGCGCCGAGTTCCACCATGGTGGTGATCAGCGCGGGCGGGAGGTTGTCGACGACGAACCAGCCGAGGTCCTCCAGGCACTTGGCCGCCGTACTGCGGCCGGCCCCGGACATTCCGGAGATGATCACCAGCTCGGGGATGGCCGCCTCGGCGGTATCTCCGGGCTCCACTGTCGTGCCCGTACTCACCTGTGCTCCGTCTCGGTCGTACTCGGATGCGATGTCGTGCCCGGAATCCTGCTCGGATCCTCGGTCGTGCCGGGTTTCGCGCTCGGTCATTGCTCGGTCCCCCGATCGGATGCTGCTCCCGCGGACGCGGGGGTCTCATCCTCAATGATCTCCCCGGTCGCCGTATTGACGGCGGGACCGGCGGGAACCGCCTGGGCGAGGGCCACGACCACGGTCTCGGCCGTCTTGCGGCCTATGCCCGGGACCTCGCAGATCTGATCGATTGTCGCCTGTCTCAGCTTTTTCACCGAACCGAAGTGTTTGATCAAGGCCAGCCTGCGGCTCTCGCCGAGGCCGGGGACCTCGTCGAGGGGCCCTGCCTTCAGGCGCTTGCCCCGCTTGTTGCGCTGGTACTGGATGGCGAACCGGTGGGCTTCGTCACGGACCCGCTGGAGCAGGTACAGGCCCTCGCTGCTGCGGGGCAGCACCACCGGGTCGTCCTCCCCGGGCAGCCAGACCTCTTCCAGGCGCTTGGCGAGGCCGCAGACGGCGACGTCGTCGATGCCCAGCTCTTCCAGGGCCCGCTTGGCGGCGGCCACCTGGGGCTGCCCGCCGTCGACCACGACGAGCTGCGGCGGGTAGGCGAAGCGCTTGGGGCGCCCGTCGTCCTCGGGCGCGTCCCGGTCGACTTCGCCGCCCACGTCGCCCGGGACGTGGGCGGCGTCCGCGCTGTCGTCGGGTGACCACTCCCCCGTCTTCAGCTTCTCCTGGAGGTAGCGGCGGAAGCGCCGGGAGACCACCTCGTGCATGGAGCGGACGTCGTCCTGCCCCTCGAAGGACTTGATCTGGAAGCGCCGGTACTCGCCCTTGCGGGCCAGCCCGTCCTCGAAGACGACCATCGAGGCCACGACGTCGTCGCCCTGGAGGTGGGAGATGTCGAAGCACTCGATGCGCAGCGGCGCGCCGTCCAGGTCCAGCGCCTCGGCGATCTCCTCCAGGGCCCGCGAGCGGGTGGTGAGGTCGGCGGCGCGCTTGGTCTTGTGCAGGGCGAGGGACTGCTGCGCGTTGCGGTGGACGGTCTCCATCAGCGCCTTCTTGTCCCCGCGCTGCGGGATGCGCAGGCTCACCTGCGAACCGCGCCGCTCGGCGAGCCACTGGCTCAGGGCCGGGGTGTCCTCGGGGAGCGCCGGGACCAGCACCTCCTTGGGGACGGACTCGCCCTTCTCCTCCCCGTACAGCTGCTGGAGGGCGTGCTCGACGAGCCCGGCGGTGTCGACGGCCTCCACCTTGTCGGTGACCCAGCCGCGCTGGCCCCTGACCCGGCCGCCGCGGACGTGGAAGATCTGCACGGCCGCTTCGAGCTCGTCCTCGGCGACCGCGAACAGGTCGGCGTCGGTGGCGTCGGCGAGCACGACCGCGTTCTTCTCCATCGCCCGGCGCAGGGCCCCTATGTCGTCGCGCAGCCTGGCCGCCTTCTCGTACTCCATCTCCTCCGCGGCCTCGTGCATCTGCTGTTCGAGGCGGGTGAGGTAGGTGCCGGTGCGGCCGGCCATGAAGTCGCAGAAGTCCTCGGCGAGTTCGCGGTGCTCCTCCGGGGTGACCCGGCCGACGCAGGGCGCGGAGCACTTGCCGATGTAACCGAGCAGACAGGGGCGGCCGATCTGGGCGGACCGCTTGAACACCCCCGCGGAGCAGGTGCGGACGGGGAAGACCCGGAGCATCAGGTCGACGGTCTCGCGGATGGCCCAGGCGTGCCCGTACGGGCCGAAGTAGCGGACGCCCTTCTTCTTGGGTCCGCGCATGACCTGGACCCGCGGGTAGTCCTCGTTCATGGTGACGGCGAGGGAGGGGTAGCTCTTGTCGTCCCGGTACTTGACGTTGAACCGGGGGTCGAACTCCTTGATCCAGGAGTATTCGAGCTGGAGCGCCTCGACCTCGGTGGAGACCACGGTCCACTCGACGGAGGCGGCCGTGGTGACCATGGTGGCGGTACGGGGGTGCAGCCCGGCGAGGTCCTGGAAGTAGTTGGCCAGCCGTTGGCGCAGGCTCTTGGCCTTCCCGACGTAGATCACCCGGCGGTGCTCGTCGCGGAACTTGTAGACCCCCGGGGAGTCGGGGATCTGTCCCGGCTCGGGGCGGTAACTGGAAGGGTCGGCCATGCCAGCCACCCTACTGTCGCCCGCCGACAAGCGGGCCTCAGCCCCGCAGGGTCCGGACGCCCGGCCGCCCGGCAGGCGACCGGGCGGCCGGACCCCTCGGGTGGCTACGCCCGCACCACCCGCTGCCGCCGGACGCGCCGGGCGGCCACCGCGCCGGCCGCGCCCAGCGCCAGAGCCACGGCTCCGGCGGTCATCGGGAATCCGGCGGGAGCGGACCCGGGCCGGGCTGCGGAGACGGAGGCTTCCTCGGCCGTGGCTTCCGTGGGGGCGAAGCCTCCGGCCTTGCCGGACTTGCCGTAGGCGGATCCCGGCAGCTTGTCCCCGTAGGCCTTCACGACCCGCGCCCGGTAGGCGGCCAGGCTCGTGCCCTGTGCGCCCACGGCCGTCGCCGCGTCCTCGTCCAGGGGCAGCACCCGGTCGCCGCCGGCCACGTACCAGGCGTCGATCTGCGGTTCGCGGAACACGGTCCCGCCGGGGAGTTTCGCCGCGCCGAGCTGTGCGTAGCGGAACTCGTCGTCGCCGGTGGCGATGTTCACCACCTGCCAGCCCGCCGCGGTCTGCGCGGTCCACAGGGCGGCCTGCTGGCCGTCCGAGGAGACGGCCTTGCTGGCGAGGAACTCCAGCCGGGCCACGCCGGCGCCCGCCTTCCCCGCGACGAACTCCGGCGAGAGGTAGTGCACGGGAACCGTCTCGCCCTCGATGCGGGGCTGCGCGGCGGCGAGCGAGACCTTGCCCTCGCGGGCGAAGAAGCGGGACAGGGTGGCGAGGGTGTCGGGGGCCGCCGCCGTCCGCCCTGCGGCGGCCAGGTTCTCGGCGGTGGCGGCCTGGGGCTGCGGAACGGGCGCCGCGGACGCCTGGGTGGGGGCCAGGGCCAGTACGGCGGTCGCGGCGACGGCCGCGGCGGCGAGAGGGCCGTTCATGAGGCGGCCGTTCATGAGGCGGTGAGCCATGGGGTCACGCCCCGATCCGGTAGAGCGAGTGGGTCCAGGAGAAGGTGCTGTTGTCCACGTACCAGGCGTGGGAGGCCCAGTTGTAGCGGTCGCTGGAGGGCCACGGGTCTCCCCAGTACACCCAGCTGTTCGCGGTGTCGTAGCCGTAGATCACGTGCATGTGGCCACCGCCGTTGGACCACTGGATGCGGGTCTCGATCGGGCGGTTGGCGTTGATCTCGGTCTGGACGGTGGAGTACTGGAGCCAGCCGTTCACGTAGGAGCCGGAGTTGATGCCGGCCCAGCGCAGGGCGGTCTGGACGTTGGCCAGGTTGGCCTGGTTGTTGGGGCAGTCGTAGCCCTGCTGGCGGTTGAAGGCCGCGTTGCAGAACTGGTTCTGGCTGTAGCTGCGGCCGAACCAGGTGGCGATGGTGTTGCCCGCGGCGGCCCAGCACCAGTTGGTCTTCTGCTGGGCCTGCATCGTGATGTTCAGCCGCTTGGACGCCAGGGCCGAGCTCTCGGCGGGTGCGGCGGCAGCGGAGACGGAGGCGGCGGTCGTGGTGCCCGTACCGGCGGCGGCATCGGCGGCGGTGGCGGCAGCGGTCGGCAGGGTGAGGAGCAGGGCGGTGACGAAGGCGGCGAGGGTGAGCCGCCGGTTTCTGTGGCGCATCGCGTTCCTCCCGAGGTGGGGAGTGGGGGTGGAGGAGCGCGTCCGGACGCTGTGGAGGAGCATCGGGGTGTTGTCGGGAACAGGTCAACACGCTTCAATACGGCGTGACATCGCGGTGTGAACGGTGGGGCCAGAGTGTGAACGTCCGCCGTCACCCCACCTGGACCCACCGGGACCACGGGCGTCACCCGCCGGACCGCCCGCACCCCGTCGCGTGAACGTTCACAGGAGGAACCGCCATGCGGTCGAGCGCGAACGGCACCTTCTCGGACAGCGCCCCTGCGGACGGCACCCCCTCGGACAGCGCCCGCGCCGACGGCGCCCGGGACCTGCCGCACCTGCTGCGCGCGGGCCCCTTCCACCTCGCGCTCCGCGCCGCGCTCGCCGCCCGCGGCCTGCCCCTGCACCGGGTGCAGCACCGGCTCGCCGCCCGCGGCATCAAGCTCGGGGTGACCAGCCTCAGTTACTGGCAGCAGGGTGCCCGGCGGCCGGGCCGCCCCGAGTCCCTGAAGGCCGTACGGGCCCTGGAGCAGATCCTGGAACTGCCCGAGGGCGCCCTGCTGCGGCTGCTGGCCGCGCCGGATCCCGCCGCCCCCGGGACGGCCCGGCCGCCCGCGCGCTCGTACCGGGCGCTGTTCAGCGCGGGCGCGGCCGTGGAGGCGCTGCTCGCCGGCATGGAGCTGCCCGCCGACGGCGGCCTGCACACCGTCGGGCATCACGAGCGGGTGCGGATCGGGCCCGCCGGGGAGCTGCTCGGCCGCGAATCGCAGCACGTCGTACGGGCCCACCGGGACGGGGTCGACCGGTACGTAGCGGTGCACCAGGGCGACCCGGGCTGCGACCCGGAGCGGATCCGGGTGCGGGCCGTCGAGAACTGCCGGACCGGGCGGATCCGCCGCCACCCCGAAGCGGAGCTGGTCGTCGCCGAGCTGCTCTTCGACGCCCGGCTGCGCGCCGGGGACACCTACGTCTTCGGCTACGGCTTCGAGGACGGCACCGCAGGCCGCAGCGCCGAGTACGTGCGCGGCTTCAGCTATACGGGCGGGCAGTACGTGCTGCAGGTCCGCTTCGACGAGGCGGCGCTGCCGGTGCGCTGCCGCCGCTTCACGCGCAGTGGGCCGGACGCGCCGCGCGGGCGGCTCGCGGACCTGAACCCGAGCGGCCCGCACCGGGCCGTGCACCTGGTGGAGCAGGGGGTGCGGCGCGGGATCCTGGGGATCGGGTGGGACTGGGAGTGACCCCGGTCGCCGGTCAGCCCGCGATGAGCTTGCCGCCCTCGGCCCTGACCGGGACCTCCGGCAGCGGGTCGGTCGCCGGGCCCTGCAGGACCTTGCCCGTGGTCACGTCGAAGCGGCTGCCGTGGCAGGGGCAGTTCCCCTCGCCCTTGACGATCTTGTCCAGGACGCAGCCGGCGTGGGTGCACTGGGCGCTGAAGGCCTTGTACTGTCCGGCCTCCTGGCAGCTGACGATCAGCTTCTTCTCCCGGTACAGCTTCGCGCCCCCCACCGGGACCTCGGCCGCCGCGCCCAGCTCCACGGGCTCGGCGGGCACCGCGGGGCCGCCGTTGCCGCTGTTGCTCTCGGTGGAGCAGGCCGTGAGCGCCGCTCCGGCGCCCACGGCCCCGGCGAGCGCGGCCGCGCCCTTGAGCACGGTACGGCGGGCGGCGGACTGCGACGCGGACATGCGGTTCTCCAAGTGATGCTGGGGGGGGCGGCGGGGCCGGGTCCACCCGACGATACCGAAGCCCGATGAGGTACCTTCCCCCGCGTGATCGTCGTCGGTGGAGAAGCCCTGATCGACCTGGTGCCCGTCGAACGGCCGCCGGGCGCCCTGCTGCCGCGGCCGGGCGGCGGACCGTACAACACCGCGCTCGCGCTGGCCCGGCTCGGTGCACCCGTCGCCTTCTGCTCCCGGATCTCGACGGACGGCTTCGGCGCCTCGCTGCTCGACGGGCTGCGCACGGCCGGGGTGGACCTCTCCCTGGTCCAGCGCGGACCGGAGCCGACCACGCTGGCGGTGCCCTCGCTGGCCCCGGACGGCTCGGCGGCGTACGGGTTCTACGTCGAGGGCACGGCCGACCGGCTGTTCCGGCTGCCGCCCGCGCTCCCCGAGGGCGTACGGGCCCTCGCGCTCGGCACTTGTTCGCTGGTGCTGGAGCCGGGGGCGAGCGCCTACGAGACCCTGCTGCGCCGGGAAGCCGGGCGCGGGCTGCTGACCTTGCTCGACCCCAACATCCGCCCGGCGCTGATCGCCGACCCGGCGGCCTACCGGGCCCGCTTCCTGTCCTGGCTGCCGCACGTCGGCGTGCTGAAGCTGTCGGAGGAGGACGCGGCGTGGCTGGGCGGCCGCCCGGCCGACTGGCTGGCGGCGGGGCCCTCGGCGGTGGTGCTCACCCGGGGGGCCGGCGGCCTGACCGTGTGGACGCGGGAGGGGGCGGAGCACTCGGTGCCCGCGCACCGGGTCGCGGTGGTGGACACCATCGGCGCGGGCGACACCGTGAACGCGGCCCTGCTGCACCGGCTCACGTCCGGCACGCCGGGACCGGGGGCGGCGGGACCGGGACCGGGGCCGGTGGGCCCGGTCGACTGGCCCGAGGTGCTGTCCTACGCCGCCGCGGCGGCCGCGCTGACCTGTACCCGGGCGGGCGCGGAGCCTCCGTACGCCTCCGAGCTCAGCGGAGGGCGGCCCACACCGTAGCGGCCACGGCGGGGGCGAACTCCTCGACCGGCCCGACCGTGTCGGGACCGGAGAAGTGCAGGAAGAAGGCCCGCTGGAAGCAGGCGCCGAGCAGCAGCGCGGCGGCGGCGGCCGGGTCGGCGTCGGGGCGCAGCCTGCCTCGTTCGAGCTCGCGGAACAGATGGCCGGTGAGGGCCTCCAGGACCACGTGCGGACCCGCCCCGATGCTCCGTACGCCCTCGCGGTGGCGGGTGAGCAGGACGGGATCGGCGAAGAGCGAGCCGAACATCGGCATGGCGTCGGCGTAGAAGAGCGAGGCGTACCGGGCGATCTCGGTCAGCCGCTCCTTGACCGGCTGCTCCCCCGGATCGGTGGTCATGGCCGCCATCATCGCGCCGGCGTTGGGGCGGCGCTCCATCAGCACGCGCACGAACAGCTCTTCCTTGTTCGCGAAGTACTTGTAGAGCGCTGCCTCCGAACAGCCCGCCTCTCGGGCGATGGCCTTCGTGGTGGCGTTGGCCAGGCCGGTCGTGCGCATCAGGTTCTCGGCCGCATCGAGCAGGCGTTCCGGAGTGGACCGGCTTGACTTTGGGGTGAGCATTCACTCACCCTAGCGGAAGCGGGGGTGAGTGAATACTCACCCACCCCTGGTGCGTCACGCCTTACATGCCATGCCTCACACGTCATGCGACACATGAATGCGGGAGCCAGGATGAAACTCACGGTGTTCGGAGCCACGGGCGGGATCGGCCACGAAGTGGTCCGACAGGCACTCGAAGCGGGCCACGAGGTGACGGCGGTCGTCCGTGACCCGGCGCGACTGGACGTACCGGCGCACGAGCGGCTGCGGGTGACGGTCGTACGGGACCTGTCCGACGAGGACGCGCTCGTGCGGGTGCTGGACGGGCAGGAGGCGGTGGTCTCCGCGCTCGGTCCGGCGAGCAACAAGCAGGCCCGGCTCACCCCGATCGCGGGTCCGGCCCTGCGGTCGATCGTCTCCGCGATGGACCGGGCCGGGGTGAGCCGCCTGTCGGCGGTCAGCGCGGCGCCGCTGGGTCCGGAATCACCGGAGGACGGGGTGCTCACCCGGGTGCTGGTCTACCCGCTGCTGCGCAGGGCGCTGCGGGACGTGTACGCGGACCTCACGGTCATGGAGGCGGCGATCGCCGCCAGCCGTACCCGGTGGACGGTGATCCGGCCGCCGCGGCTGCTGGACCGGCCGTTCACGGGGACCTACCGGCGGGCGGTCGACGCCAACGTCCCGGGCGGCAAGGTGATCGCCCGGGCGGACGTCGCCGACGCGCTCCTGACCACCCTGTCCGACCCGACGGCCTCGGGCCACGCCATCGGCGTCGCCGCCTAGCCGCTCCCGGCCCGGCCCAGGGCGTTCCTCTGCGCGGGGCGGAGTCCCCTACCCGCCCTTCGCCCGTTCCCCGGGGCTGCGCCCCGGACCCCGCTCCTCAAACGCCGGCGAGGCTGGAATTGCCCTCCGGGCAACCCAGCCCCACCGGCCGGGAAGGCTACGCCTTGCGGGCTCGCACGGCCTTCTTCGCAGCGGCGGGGGCCGCTGCCTTCTTGGCCGCCGCCGGGGCCGCAGCCTTCTTGCGCGCGGCCGCCTTCTTCGCCGGCTTCGCCGGAGCCGCCGGGGCGGCGCCCTCCAGGACCCGGTCCGCGCCCAGGATGTCGCGCAGGAACTTGCCCGTGTGGCTCGCGCCCACCGAAGCGACCTGCTCCGGCGTGCCCTCGGCGACGACGAGGCCGCCTCCGTACCCGCCCTCGGGGCCCATGTCCACGACCCAGTCCGCGGTCTTGACGACGTCGAGGTTGTGCTCGATGACGATCACCGTGTTGCCCTTGTCGACGAGCCCCGACAGCACCTTGATCAGCTTCGAGATGTCCTCGAAGTGCAGACCCGTCGTCGGCTCGTCCAGGACGTACACCGTCCGCCCCGTCGACCGCTTCTGGAGCTCCGAGGCCAGCTTCACGCGCTGCGCCTCGCCGCCCGACAGGGTCGGCGCCGACTGGCCGAGGCGGACGTACCCGAGCCCGACCTCGTTCAGCGTCTTCAGGTGGCGCGAGATCGTGGGGACGGCCTCGAAGAAGCCCGCGGCCTCCTCGATCGGCATGTTCAGGACCTCGGCGATGGACTTGCCCTTGTAGTGGACCTCCAGCGTCTCCCGGTTGTACCGGTCGCCGTGGCAGACCTCGCACGGGACGTACACGTCCGGCAGGAAGTTCATCTCGATCTTGATCGTGCCGTCGCCGGAGCAGTTCTCGCACCGGCCGCCCTTCACGTTGAAGGAGAAGCGGCCCGGCAGATAGCCGCGCACCTTCGCCTCCATCGTCTCCGCGAAGAGCTTGCGGACGTGGTCGAAGACACCGGTGTAGGTGGCCGGGTTGGACCGGGGGGTCCGGCCGATCGGCGACTGGTCCACGTGCACGACCTTGTCGACGAGGTCGTCGCCGTCCACCCGCGTGTGCCGCCCCGGCACCGACCGCGCGCCGTTGAGCTCGCGGGCGAGGTGGGTGTACAGGATGTCGTTGACCAGCGTCGACTTGCCGGAGCCCGATACGCCCGTCACCGCCGTGAGGACGCCCAGCGGGAAGGACACGTCGATGTCCCGCAGGTTGTTCTCCTTGGCGCCGTGGACCGTGAGCTTGCGCGACGGGTCCACGGGACGGCGTACGTCCGGGAGCGGGATGGACCGCTTGCCGGACAGGTACTGGCCGGTGATCGACTCGGGGTTCTTCAGCAGCTCCTTCAGCGAACCGCTGTGCACGACCTTGCCGCCGTGCTCGCCGGCGCCCGGGCCGATGTCCACGACCCAGTCGGCCACCTTGATGGTGTCCTCGTCGTGCTCGACGACGATGAGGGTGTTGCCCATGTCCCGCAGCCGGACGAGGGTCTCGATCAGGCGGTGGTTGTCCCGCTGGTGGAGCCCGATGGAGGGCTCGTCCAGCACGTACAGCACGCCCACCAGGCCGGAGCCGATCTGGGTGGCGAGGCGGATGCGCTGGGCCTCGCCGCCCGAGAGGGTGCCGGCGGCGCGGTTGAGGGAGAGGTAGTCCAGGCCGACGTCGACGAGGAAGCGCAGCCGCTCGTTGACCTCCTTGAGGACCCGCTCGGCGATCTTCTTGTCGCGGGCGTCGAGCTTGAGGCGTCCGAGGAAGTCCGCGCACTCGCTGATCGACATCGCGGCGACATCGGCGATCGAGCGGTCCATCACCGTCACCGCGAGCACGATCGGCTTGAGCCGGGTGCCCTGGCAGGTGGGACAGGGCACCTCGCGCATGTAGCCCTCGAAGCGCTCGCGGCTGGCGTCGCTCTCGGACTCCGCGTGGCGCCGCTTCACGAACGGCACCGCGCCCTCGAAGGCCGTGGTGTAGGCCCGCTCGCGCCCGTACCTGTTGCGGTAGCGGACCTCGATCTGGGTCTTGTGGCCGTAGAGCAGTGCCTTCTTCGCCCGCAGCGGCAGTCCGGCCCACGCGATGTCGGTGCGGAAGCCGAGCTCCCCGGCGAGCGCGCCGATCAGCCGCTGGAAGTAGTCCTTGGTGTGGCCGAGCGCCCACGGCGAAACCGCGCCCTCGTCCAGGGACTTGTCCTCGTCCGGGACGATCAGCTCCGGGTCCACCTCCATGCGCGTACCGATGCCGGTGCACTCGGGGCAGGCGCCGAAGGGCGAGTTGAAGGAGAAGGAGCGCGGCTCCAGCTCCTCGAAGGAGAGGTCGTCGTACGGGCAGTAGAGGTGCTCGGAGTACATCCGCTCACGCTCGGGGTCGTCCTCCGCGAGGTCGACGAAGTCCAGGATCACCATGCCGCCCGACAGCCCGAGGGCGGTCTCCACGGAGTCCGTCAGCCGGCGCTTGGCGCTGTCCTTGACGGTGAGGCGGTCGATGACCACCTCGATGGTGTGCTTCTCCTGCTTCTTCAGCGTGGGCGGCTCGGAGAGCTGGATCGTCTCCCCGTCCACCCGGGCCCGGCTGTAGCCCTTGGTCTGGAGGTCGGCGAAGAGGTCGACGAACTCGCCCTTGCGCTCGCGCACCAGCGGCGAGAGCACCTGGAAGCGGCTGCCCTCGGGCAGCGCGAGCACCTTGTCGACGATCGCCTGCGGCGACTGCCGCGAGATCGGACGGCGGCACTCGGGGCAGTGGGGCTTGCCGATGCGCGCGAAGAGCAGGCGGAGGTAGTCGTAGACCTCGGTGATGGTGCCGACGGTGGAGCGCGGGTTGCGCGAGGTGGACTTCTGGTCGATGGAGACGGCCGGGGAGAGGCCCTCGATGAAGTCGACGTCGGGCTTGTCCATCTGCCCGAGGAACTGGCGGGCGTACGAGGAGAGCGACTCGACGTAGCGGCGCTGACCCTCGGCGAAGATCGTGTCGAAGGCCAGGGAGGACTTGCCCGACCCGGAGAGTCCGGTGAAGACGATGAGCGAGTCGCGCGGCAGGTCAAGAGAAACGTTCTTGAGGTTGTGCTCGCGAGCGCCACGAACGATGAGACGGTCGGTCACGCCGGTCCGCACCTTTCTTGAGAGAGCGGGGGCACTGGCCCCCGTCCCAGGGTATTGGGGGGCGCCTCTGCGGTGGAGTGGGAGACTGGACTCCGAGCGTATAGCACGTGCATTCGATTTCCGGCACTGTCCAGCCCTCTTCACCCGATCGTGTATCGAGGACCGCTCGACCACTAGGCTCGGCCGCATGACTGATCATGCGCACGACCTGCGATCCGTTCATGAGGCCACTGATCGACTGCTGACCGCGGTCGCGAAGCTGGACAACGCGAAGCTGGCCGAAGAGTCACATCTCCCCGGCTGGACCCGCGGCCACGTCCTGGCACACCTGGCCCGGAACGCGGACGCCCTGGTCGAGGTCTTCGAAGGCCGCCCGATGTACGAGAGCGCCACCTCCCGGGAGTCCGACATCGAGCGCGACGCGGGGCGTCCTCTGCTGGAACAGCTCGAAGACGTCCGGAATTCCGCGGACCGCTGGTTCGCCGTCGCCGAGCGCCCGCAGGACTGGACCCGCACCGTGGAACTGCGCAACGGGGTCACCGACACCGCGGCCCGTGTCCCCTTCCGCCGCCTGATCGAGGTCGAGCTGCACCACGTCGACCTGAACATCGGCTACGAGCTCGCGGACCTCCCGGAGGAGTTCACCGCGCGCGAGATCGACTTCCTCGCCGACCGCTGGTCCGGGCGTCCGGAGGTTCCGCCGGTGACCTTGAAGACGCACCACGGCGACCGCGTCTGGCACACGGGCGGCTCCGAGGGCACCCCGGTCACCCTCGTCGGCACGCCCGACGAACTCCTCGGCTGGCTGGCCGGGCGCGGCCTGCGGGGCGCCCACCTGACCGTCGAGGCGGGCGACGGCCTGCCCGGGCTCCCCCCGCTCTAGGATCAAGGCATGACGTACACCGGAGAGGTCAAAGTCGGCGGTCCGGCCGACGTGCACGAGCTCGCGGACCTGATGATTTCCAAGGTTGCGGTGGGCTCGATGAACAACAACGCCTACCTGCTGCGCTGCCGGGCCACCGATGAGCAGCTGCTCGTCGACGCGGCCGCCGAGGCGGGCACCCTGCTGAGCCTGATCGGGGACGACGGCATCGCGTCCGTCGTCACCACCCACCGGCACGGCGACCACTGGGGCGCGCTCGCCGAGGTCGTCGAGGCGACCGGCGCACGCACGTACGCGGGCGCCCACGACGCGGAGGGCATCCCGGTCGCCACCGACGTGCTCGTCGCGGACGGGGACACGATCACGGTCGGCCGGGTCACGCTGACGGCCCGCCACCTGGTCGGCCACACCCCCGGCTCGATCGCGCTGGTCTACGACGACCCGCACGGCCACGCGCACGTGTTCACCGGCGACTGCCTCTTCCCGGGCGGCGTCGGCAACACCTCGGGCGACCAGAAGGCCTTCACGAGCCTGCTGGACGACGTGGAGACCAAGCTGTTCGGCGAACTGTCGGACGAGACCTGGGTCTACCCGGGCCACGGCAACGACACCACGCTCGGCGCCGAGCGCCCCCACCTGGCCGAATGGCGCGAGCGCGGCTGGTAGTGGGCCGCGAAGGGGAGGCCGGCACGTCAACCTCGCGCCGGACCGCACTCCCTTCCGGTCATTGATGGCCGAACGCACGTCCTGAGGGGGCGGGGCGGGGTAATTGCTGCACCATGCAACAGGATCCCTCCCCGCCCCCCTCCCCCTCGATGTTCCGGATCGCCGCGGCCTCCCTCGTCGGCACCGCCATCGAGTTCTACGACTTCTTCGTCTACGGCACCGCCGCCGCCCTGGTGCTCGGCCCGCTCTTCTTCCCCTCCTTCTCCCCGCTCGCCGGCACCCTCGCCGCCTTCGGCACCTTCGGCGTCGGCTTCCTCGCCCGACCCCTCGGCTCCGCCGTCTTCGGCCACATCGGCGACCGGTACGGCCGCCGCCCGGTGCTCCTCGCCTCGCTGCTGCTCACCGGTCTGGCCACGGTGGCGGTGGGCTGCGTGCCCTCCTACGCCTCCATCGGGATGGCCGCGCCGATCCTGCTGGTCCTGCTGCGCTTCCTCCAGGGCCTCGGCCTCGGCGGGGAGTGGGGCGGCGCGGTGCTGCTCACCTCGGAGCACGCCCCCGAGGGGCGTCGCGGACTGTGGTCGAGCTTCCCGCAGATGGGTCCGGCGGTGGGGTTCCTGCTGGCCAACGGCCTGATGCTGACCCTGTCGAGCACCCTGTCCGACGGGCAGTTCGCCGCCTGGGGCTGGCGGGTGCCGTTCTGGGTGGCGGGGCTGCTCGCCCTGACCGGGCTGTGGCTGCGCCGCTCGGTGGAGGAGACCCCGCAGTTCCGTGCGCTGGCCGAGACCGGCCACCGGGCCGACGCCCCGCTGCCCGAGGTCCTACGGGGCCACTGGCGCCTGCTCCTGCTGACCGGCGGGGCCCTGGCCGTGGGCTACGCCGTCTTCTACGCGGTCACCACCTGGTCCCTCGCGTACGCCACCGAGCACCTCGGCGTGCACCGCTCCGTGATGCTGGCCTGCATCATGGTCGCCGTCGCCCTCAAGGGGGTGGCGACCCCGGTCGTCGCGGTGCTCGGCGACCGCTACGGCCGGCGCCCGCTGTGCCTGGCGGGCTGCACGGCGTCCGCGCTGTGGATGTTCCCGTTCGTGGCCCTGCTGCGCACCGCGGACCCGCTGCTGATGACCGTGGGTCTGTTCGGCGCCCTGCTCGGCATGGTGACGATGTTCGCGGTGGTGGGCGCGTACTTGCCCGAGCTGTACGCCCCGCGGATCCGCTGCACCGGCGCGGCCGTCGGCTACAACCTCGGCGGGGTGCTGGGCGGTGCGCTGACCCCGATCGTGGCGACGGCGCTGGCGGACGGCTCCGGCCCGCCGTGGGCCGTCGCCGTGTACCTGACGGCGATCGCCCTGGTCTCGCTGGCCTGCTTCGCGCTGCTGCCGGAGACCAACCCGGTGGTCGTACGGCAGCGGACGGGTGCGTACACGGACGCGGAGAAGGGGGCGGCCGAGACGACCGCCCCCGCCTAGCCGCCCGGCCCTCAGCCGCTCAGTTCTTCTTGTCCACGGTCGGCTTGTGTCCCGGGTACACGTGGCCGGGGGTCACGATGCCGGTGACGGCCTCCCCGAAGAGGGTGCTGGGTTCCTGGCCCTTGTACAGGTCGTCGGTGTTCAGAACGATGACCATCGTGGCCTGCTCCTCCGGCAGGTAGACGGTCAGCGTCTCGTACCCGGGCAGCGAGCCGTTGTGGCCGATCCAGCCCTGGACGTTGAAGATGCCGAGCCCGTAGCCCGCGCCGGGGATGATGCCGATCGGCTGGGTCTTCAACCGCTCGGCCTGGGTCGCGGGGGTCAGCAGGGTGCCGGTGGCGAGGGTCTTCGCCCAGCTGCGCAGGTCGTCCAGTGTGGAGACCATCGCTCCGGCGGACCAGGCCCAGGACGGGTCGAAGTCGGTCGCGTCCACGATCTTCCCGCCGGGCAGGTCGTTGGTGTAGCCGTGCGCGTGCGGCTCGGGGAACTCCCTGCCGACGGGGAAGAGCGTGCGGCTGCTCAGCCCGGCGGGCTTCACCACGTCCTGCCCGATGACCTCCTGGATCGGCCGGCCGGTGATCTTCTCCACCAGCAGGCCGAGCAGGATCAGGTTGGTGTTGGAGTACTCGAACTTCGCACCCGGCTCGAAGTTCACCGGGTGCTTGAAGGAGATGTCGAGCAACTGCTGCGGCGTGAAGGTGGAGGTGATCCGGGCGTCGAAGCCCGCGTCCTCGCTGTAGTTGAAGAGCCCGCTGCGCATGCCCGCCAGTTCGCGCAAGGTGATGCGGTCCCCGTTCGGGACGCCGCTGATGTACTTGCCGATCGGGTCGTCCAGGGAGAGCTTGCCCTGATCCACGAGCTGGAGGAGGGCGGTGACCGTGAACGTCTTGGTCTCGCTGCCGATGCGGACCCCGAGATCGGGCGTCATCGGCGCACCGGTGGACTTGTCGGCCACCCCGAAGGACTTCACGTAGCTGCCCTTGCCGGGGGCCCACAGGCCCACGGTCACGCCGGGCACCTTCGCCCGGTCCATCACCTCGCGCACGGCCGCGTCCAGTCGGGCCGCGACGGCCGGCGTGAGCTGCGGGAATTCCGTGTCGCCGTCCGGCGACGGAGCGGCGGACACGGAAGGCGCCGGGGCGGTGGCCCCGTACGCGGAGCCCGCGGCGACCGGGGCGAGAAGGACTCCTGCGGCCGTGGCGGCCACGCAGGCCCTGCGCATGCGCGTGCGGGTCGACCTCATGGCACTGCCTCCTGTCGCAGACGACCAGGGCAACAGCACCAGCGTAGGCCCGGACATCCCCGGTCGCTCGGCGGATCAGGCGTCGATGCGCTCCGGGCCGCCCGCGGCGGCCTCGGCCTCCGCCTGCTTCTTCGAGGCGATCAGGCTGGTGATCGTGGTGATCACCAGGACACCGCAGATGACGCCGAGGGAGACCGGGATGGAGATCTGCGGGACGTGCAGGCCCGACTCGTGGAGGGCGTGCAGCACGAGCTTGATGCCGATGAAGCCGAGGATGACGGAGAGCCCGTAGCTGAGGTGGACCAGCTTCTTGAGCAGGCCGCCGATGAGGAAGTACAGCTGGCGCAGACCCATGAGGGCGAAGGCGTTGGCCGTGAAGACGATGTACGGGTCCTGGGTGAGGCCGAAGATCGCGGGGATCGAGTCCAGGGCGAACAGCACGTCGGTGGTGCCGATGGCGAGCATGACGACCATCAGCGGGGTCAGGATGCGCTTGCCGTTCTTCTGGATGAAGAGCTTGGTGCCGTGGTACTGGTCGGCGACGCCGAACTTCTTCTCGATGGACTTGAGGAGACGGTTCTCCTCGAACTCCTCGTCCTCCTCGTCCTTGCGGGCTTCCTGGATCAGCTTCCACGCGGTGTAGATGAGGAACGCGCCGAAGATGTAGAAGACCCACGAGAAGTTGGCGATGATCGCGGCGCCGGCGGCGATGAAGATGGCGCGCAGGACGAGGGCGATCAGCACGCCGATCAGCAGCACGCGCTGCTGGAGCTGCGAGGGAACCGCGAACTTCGCCATGATCAGGACGAAGACGAAGAGGTTGTCCACGCTCAGGGACTTCTCGGTGATGAAGCCTGCGAAGAACTCCTGCGAGGCCTGGCCGTGGCCGAATACCATCAGGCCGAGTCCGAAGAGCACCGCGAGGACGATCCAGACGACCGTCCAGATGCCCGCCTCCTTCATGGAGACGTCGTGCGGCTTGCGGCCGATGAAGAAATCGGCGCCGATGAGGATGCCCAGACCAAGAATGGTCAGCACCCATAGGGTCAACGAAACGTCCACGTGAACACGCCTCCGGCAGATGGCTCAGAACTTGTCAGCGTCATCGCTGCCGGAGGTCTCTTCCACCCGGACGGCCAGGAGGCCACGGGCCGGCGCCCCGGGACCGATTGCAGTCCGTATTGACGGGCACGCCGTAGCAGGAAAGCAGGAATACTCCCCTCCGCACTCACCAGGGTACCCGCCGTGGGCACGTAAGGTAAAGGGGAACCCAAGAACTGGTCAGCGGCCGGTCATCGGGGCCGGGCGGCGGACCGCCCGGCCGCCGCTACCGCGCGCGGCCG
The DNA here is from genome assembly GCF_026342735.1 of Streptomyces sp. NBC_00193. Classification (GTDB taxonomy): domain Bacteria; phylum Actinomycetota; class Actinomycetes; order Streptomycetales; family Streptomycetaceae; genus Streptomyces; species Streptomyces stoeckheimensis. Next base: position 4,923,473 of record NZ_JAPEMM010000001.1, on the reverse strand, counting down.
CGGGCCGCCGCGACCCGCTCCAGCGCCTGGTCAAGGACCCGACTGCCCTGCGGCGGCAGGTCCGGCTCGAAGATCCAGGCGTGGTGGACCCAGGGGTCGGCGAGGTGGTTGTCCGGTACGGGCGACAGCCGCATCAGCGAGCGCCACAGCGGGTCCAGCAGCGGCCCGTAGGCCGAGGCCTCGTCACGGTCAGCGACCATCAGGAGGTGCACGCCGACGGCCGGGCCCTCGTCGGCGAGGTAGCGCAAACGGGTGACGGCGCGGTCGTCGAAGCCGTGCGGGAAGTCGTGCACGATCAGCAGCTGGTCGGAGGTGTCCACGTCCGGCGGCAGGTCCTCCGGAGCCCCGGCCCGCACGGCCATCTGTACGAGATCCACCCGGCGGGTCAGCCGCTCCAGGGTCTCGGTGACCCCCGCGGCCCGGGCCGCGGGCGCCCCGGCCAGCACTCCGGCACGCACCAGCGGGGCCAGCGAGGCGGCTCCGGCTCCGGCCGCGTCGATGACGTGGACGGCGAACCGGTCGGCGGGGTGGGCGGCCAGCATCCGCGCCGCGTGCGCGACGGCCATGTCCATGGCGGCCCGGCGCAGCCGGTCGGTGTCCATCGCCATGGCCGCCTCGGAGCCGGTGCGGCCGTTGTCGATCCACAGGCCGCGCTCCAGCGGGACCCGGACCAGCATGGGAATGCGCAGATCGGGCCGCTCGGGCAGGTGGAGGTCGCCCAGCCGCAGGGCGAGCGGGGCCTCGGCGGGCACGGAGTGCGCCTGCCAGACCGGGTTGTCCCAGCGCGCGTACGCCGCGGGCAGCGCCGGCTCGACCACCTCGGACTCGGCGGTGAGCTGGACCAGGTCCCGGTCGAGGACTTCCTGCGCCCGCGCGACCAGTTCCTCGCGGCGGGCCCGGGCGGTGTCCCGGGCGGCGTTCCCGGAGCCGCCGAGGCGGTGGCGGGGGTCGGACAGCGCCTCGTCGAGCTCGCGGTCCATCCGGGAGTCGGCGAACTCGACGGCGCCGCGGTAGGCGGCGACGGCGCGGGCCAGGTCCTCGAACATGCCCCAGACCTGGTTGTAGAGCCGCTCCTCCATGGACCAGCCGCTCGCGTCCCCGGCGACGGGGCGGGGCTGCTCCCCGGGCCGCGGCGGCGCGGCGGGGCGCGGCGCGGGCTCGGGCGGCTCGGTGCTGGTGCGGCGGCGCGGGTGGGCGTAGCTGATGGTGGGCGGACCGCCGGCGGTGTCCTGTCCCGGTTGCGGGGGCATCGGCGGGGGTGTGGGCGCGGGCGCGGCCGGAACGTCCTGCGGCGCCGGTGTCGGCGTCTGGGCCGTGGCCGGGGCCCGGAGCCCGCGCGGAACGGTCGGGGCCGGGCCGCCGGGCATGACGGCCAGGGTGATGTCCCCGGCCGGCGCCGTGCCCAGGGCGGCGGCGGCCAGTTCGGCCGCGGCCGGGGCCGGGAGACCGGCGTCGGCCAGGAGCGCGCCGAGGCCGGCGGCGTACCCCTGGCCGACGGCGCGCACCTTCCAGGCGCCCTGGCGCCGGTACAGCTCCAGGGCCACGACGGCGGTCTCCGACTCCAGTCCGGTCAGCGTGTACCCGGCGAGCTCCGCGCCCTCCGGGTCGGCCACGCAGACGTAGGAGGCGGGGACCGCGCCGAAGTGCCCCGGCCCGCCGGGCGGCAGGACCAGGACGAGGCCGACCCGGTGGACGGCCGGTGCGACCGCGTCGAGGTCGACCGCTATGCGGTGCTGCCCGGAGGCCGCCCCGGGCACTTCCAGCCCGGGGAGGGTGCGGGCGCCCGGGTGGGCGACCGCCCCGGGGCCGGCGAGCCGGCCCGTGTCGTCGCCGAGCTGGGCCAGGGCGAGCACGGGTGTGCCCGCCGAGACCCTGATCTCCACCCGGCTCCGGGACAGGGGGTGGTTCTGCCCCCGGACCAGTTCGGCCGTCATCGTGCAGCCCCTCCCCCGTACCCGTTCTTCCGCCGGGCCCTCGATCGTGCCCGGTCCTGCCGTGCCGTACTTCTGTTGCGCTGTGCTCTTGTACTGCGGTGCTCTTGTACTGCTGTGCTGTTGTACTGCTGTGCTGTTGTATTGCGGTGCTGCTGTGCCGTGCTGCCGGCCCTGCTTACAGGTGCGGCAGGATCGCCGGCATCAGGTCCTGGAAGGTACGGCCGTTGGCCGGGTTTCCGAGGGCCGTCATCTGCCAGCCGCTGCCGACGCGCGACACCTTCGCCATGATCTGAGCGGTGTACTGACCGCCACCGTCCAGCGTGTAGCGGGCCAGCTCCTGGCCGTTGGTCTCGTCGACGATGCGGCAGAAGGCGTTCTCCACCTCCTGGAACGTCTGGCCGGTGAAGGAGTTCACCGTGAAGACGATCTGGTCGATGTGCACCGGCACGCGCTGCAGGTCGACGAGGATCGACTCGTCGTCCCCGCCCTGGCCGACGCCGCCGACGAGGTTGTCACCCGTGTGCTTCACCGAGCCGTCGTCGCTCTGCAGGTGCCGGAAGAAGACGACGTCCACGGGCTGCTTGTCGGCGAAGAGCACCGCCGACGCGTCGAGGTCGATCTCCCGGGTCCGCGAGCCGAACAGCCCCCGGCGCTTGGCCGCCTGCCAGCCGAGGCCCATCCGGACCGCGGTCAGCGTGCCTCCGTCCGCCTTCTGCAGACTGATGGCCTGACCCTTGGTCATGTTGACCGTCACGCGCTGTCCCCTCTCCATAGCCCTCCCCCGATGGGGGTGCGCAGCATGTACCTGCGGCTGTGCCAACCCTACTGACCGCCTCCGGGTCAGGCGAGGCCCGCTTCCTTCATCTGTCGCAGCTCCTTCTTCAGCTCGCCGACCTCGTCCCGGATCCGGGCCGCGACCTCGAACTGCAGCTCGGCCGCCGCGCCCCGCATCCGCTCGGTCATCTGCTCGATGAGCGCGGCCAGTTCGGCGGCGGGACGGTCGGTCGCCACCGCGGGACCCTTGGCGCCCTTGGCGGCCTTCGCCCCGGCCTTGCCGCCCAGCGCCGGGACGGGCGCCTTGAGGGCCTTGCCGTCCTTCGTCTGCCGGTAGCCGGTGCCGAGGAGCTCCTCGGTGTCGAGCTCCTCGCGGGCGATGGTGGCCACGATGTCGTTGATCTTCTTGCGCAGCGGCTGCGGGTCGATGCCGTGGGCGGTGTTGTAGGCGACCTGCTTCTCGCGGCGCCGGTTCGTCTCGTCGATCGCCTGGGCCATCGCCGGGGTGATGCTGTCCGCGTACATGTGGACCTGGCCGGAGACGTTGCGCGCCGCGCGCCCGATGGTCTGGATCAGCGAGGTCCCCGACCGCAGGAAGCCCTGCTTGTCGGCGTCGAGGATGGCCACCAGCGACACCTCGGGCAGGTCGAGGCCCTCGCGGAGCAGGTTGATGCCGACCAGGACGTCGTACTCGCCGGCCCGCAGCTCGCGCAGCAGCTCGATGCGGCGCAGCGTGTCCACGTCGCTGTGCAGGTAGCGGACCTGGATGCCGAGCTCCAGGAAGTAGTCGGTGAGGTCCTCGGCCATCTTCTTGGTGAGGGTGGTGACCAGGACCCGCTCGTCCTTCTCCACCCGCTGCCGGATCTCGTGCACCAGGTCGTCGATCTGGCCCTCGGTGGGCTTGACCACGACCTCCGGGTCGATGAGCCCGGTCGGGCGGATGATCTGCTCGACGAAGCCGTCGCCGCGCGAGAGCTCGTACTTCCCCGGAGTGGCCGACAGGTAGACGGTCTGGCCGATCCGCTCCTGGAACTCCTCCCACTTCAGCGGCCGGTTGTCGAGGGCCGACGGGAGCCGGAAGCCGTGGTCGACCAGGGTCCGCTTGCGCGAGGCGTCGCCCTCGTACATCGCGCCGATCTGGGGCACGGTGACGTGCGATTCGTCGATGACGAGGAGGAAGTCCTCGGGGAAGTAGTCGATGAGGGTGTTCGGGGCTGAGCCGCGCTCGCGGTCGTCCATGTGCAGCGAGTAGTTCTCGATGCCGGAGCAGGAGCCGATCTGGCGCATCATCTCCAGGTCGTAGGTGGTGCGCATGCGCAGGCGCTGCGCCTCCAGCATCTTGCCCTGCTTCTCCAGCTCGGCGAGGCGCTCGGCGAGCTCGGCCTCGATGCCGCGGACCGCCTTCTCCATGCGCTCGGGGCCGGCGACGTAGTGGCTGGCGGGGAAGACGTAGAGCTCGCGGTCCTCGCTGATCACCTCGCCGGTCAGCGGGTGCAGGGTGGACAGGGCCTCGATCTCGTCGCCGAACATCTCGATGCGGACGGCCAGTTCCTCGTAGACCGGGAAGATCTCGATGGTGTCGCCGCGCACGCGGAAGGTGCCCCGGGTGAAGGCCACGTCGTTGCGGGTGTACTGGATGTCGACGAAGCGGCGCAGGAGCTGGTCCCGGTCCATCTCCTCGCCGACCTTGAGGGGGACCATCCGGTCGACGTACTCCTGCGGGGTGCCGAGACCGTAGATGCAGGACACGGAGGCGACGACGATGACGTCGCGCCGGGTGAGGAGGGAATTGGTCGCGGAGTGACGCAGTCGCTCCACCTCCTCGTTGATGGAGGAGTCCTTCTCGATGTAGGTGTCCGACTGAGGTACGTAGGCCTCGGGCTGGTAGTAGTCGTAGTACGAGACGAAGTACTCGACCGCATTGTTCGGCAGGAGCTCGCGGAACTCGTTCGCCAGCTGGGCGGCGAGCGTCTTGTTCGGCGCCATCACCAGGGTGGGCCGCTGGAGCTTCTCGATCATCCAGGCGGTCGTCGCCGACTTGCCGGTTCCGGTCGCGCCGAGCAGCACGACATCCTTCTCACCTGCACGGATGCGCTTCTCCAGCTCGGCGATGGCCGCCGGCTGGTCGCCGCTGGGCGTGTAGGAGCTGACGACCTCGAAAGGCGCCACCGTGCGTTCGATCTTCGATACGGGCCGCATGGGTCAACCGTACGACCACCCACTGACACTCGACGCCCGCCCGCCCCGTGCGGAGCCGTGCGGGCCTGGTCCGTTTGTCGTAGTTCGGTGGCGGCCCGGTGATCGTCAACCCCATGATCGCCGTACGCGGCTCTCCCTGAAAGTGCGTCGGAAACGCATCGCCGCCGGTGCATCGCCGCAACGAATGCCGCTCCGCGCCCGTTTGACGGCAGGAGCAGGGCCCATGACCCGAGGAGAACGCGCATGTACGTCCGATCCGCCGCCGCGGCCACCGCCGCCTTCCTGGGACTCGCCCTGAGCGTGTGCGGTGCGGGCTCCGCCTCGGCCGCACCCGGTCCGGACTGGCTGTCCAACCCGATCGTGTACGCCCACCGGGGGGCTTCGGCGTACGCCCCGGAGAACACGCTGGAGGCGATCGACCTCGCCATGCGGATGGGCTTCGACTGGGTGGAGAACGACGTCCAGCGCACCAAGGACGGGGAGCTCGTGGTCATCCACGACGACACCCTGGCCCGGACGACCGACGTCGAGCAGGTGTTCCCCGACCGCAGGCCCTGGCGGGTGAAGGACTTCACCGCGGCGGAGATCGCCCGGCTGGACGCGGGCAGCTGGTTCGGCCCGGAGTTCGCGGGCGCCCGCGTACCGACCCTGCGGCAGTACATGAACCGGGTCCAGCGCAACCAGCAGCGCCTGCTCCTGGAGATCAAGAAGCCGGAGCTCTACCCGGGGATCGAACAGCAGACCCTGGACGTGCTGGGCGCGACCGGCTGGCTCGACGAGGACCGTGTGGCCCGCCGACTGGTCGTCCAGAGCTTCAGCGCCGCCTCGGTCCGCACCGTGCACGAACTGCGCCCCGACCTGCTCACGGCCTTCCTCGGCACCCCGGCCCTCGCCGACCTGCCGCGGTACGCCGAGTTCGCCGACCGGATCAACCCCTGGTACACCACCATCGACGCGGACTGGGTCGCCGCGGTGCACAAGCTGCTCGGCGCCCACGGCAAGGCGCTGGAAGTGGACACCTGGATCGTGGACGACGCCGCGACCGCCCAGAAGGTCCAGGACATGGGCGTGGACGGGATCATCACCGACAAGCCCGACGTCGTACGGGAAGCGGTCGGCGGCTACTGATGCGTGCGGCGCTGTCGGTGGCGGGTCGTACCGTGAAGGGGTGGACACTCCTGAGCCCCGCGGGCCGCACCTCGAATGGACCGTCGTCGACAGCGACATCGGTCCGCTGCTCCTCGCCGCCACCCCCGAGGGCCTGGTCAAGGTCGAGTTCCATGCCGGACCGGACCGGGCCGCGAAGATGATCGGCACACTGGTCTCCCGGCTCGGCGCCGACGCCCGGCGCCCGCCGCCGGGCGAGGAGGTCCTGCTGGCCGAGCCGATACGCCAGCTGAACGCCTACTTCGCCGGTACGCTGCGCCGCTTCGACCTGCCGCTGGACTGGCGGCTCAGCTCCGGCTTCAACCGGCAGGTCCTGCTGGAGCTGGACCGCACCGTGCCCTACGGGGCGGTCGTGGGGTACGGCGAGCTGGCCGCCCGGGCCGGGGCCCCGGGCGCGGCCCAGGCCGTCGGCAACGCCATGGGCTCGAACCCGCTGCCGCTGGTGGTGGCCTGCCACCGGGTCGTGGAGAACGACGGGGGCATCGGCGGCTTCGGCGGCGGCGTGGAGACCAAGCGCCGCCTCCTCGCCCTGGAGGGGGTACTCCCCCAGCCGCTCTTCTAGGGGGTGCCGTGCTCCCGGTGCTCCCGGTGCCCCCGGAAACCCTGTTCCGCCCGCCTTGCGAGGGGTGCGAAACTGCGGCGGTGACCACACCTTGCGCCGCGCCCGCAGCCCCTCCGCATCCGTGTCGGAGGTGGACCGCGTGAGCACCGCGCCCGGCACCGACCGGCCCGCCGTCACGGTCACCGCCGCCGACCTGCCCCGACTGCGGCGCCGCACCTCCGGGGTGCTGATCGCCGGCCAGGTGCTGGGCGGGATCGGCGTGCCCATCAGCATCGCCCTGGCCCCGGTCCTGGCCACCGAGGTCAGCGGCACGGAGTCGCTCTCCGGCTTCGCCTCGACCGCCTCCGTGATCGGCACCGCGGCCGTCTCCCTGCCGCTCGCCGCGCTGATGACCGCGCGCGGCCGCCGGCCCGGACTGGTCCTCGCCTACGTGATCGGCGCGGCCGGGGCCGCCCTCGTCGTCCTCGCCGCCTCGATCAAGAGCTTCCCGCTGCTGATGCTCGGCATGGCCGCCTTCGGAGCCGCCTCCTCCGCCAACCTCCAGGCCCGCTTCGCCGCCGCCGACCTCGCCGAGCCCGACCACCGGGCACGGGCGATCTCCGTGGTCGTCTGGGCCTCCACCATCGGCGCCGTGCTCGGCCCCAACCTCTCCGCCCCGGCCAGCCGCAGCTTCACCGGCACCTCCATACCCCCGATGGCGGGGCCCTTCATCTGGGCCGGCGCCATCTTCCTGCTCACCGCCACGCTGATCGGCGTACTCCTGCGCCCGGACCCGCTGCTGACGGCCCGCGCGCTCGCCCCGGCCGAGGACCAGACCCGCGCCGGGCGCTCGCTGCGTGCCGGCTTCGCGGCCGTCAAGGCCTCCCCCCGGGCCCGGCTCGCGCTGCTCACCATCGCGGTGTCACACACCGCCATGGTCTCGATCATGGTGATGACCCCGGTCGACCTGGGGCACCACGGAGCCGGGCTCCAGCTCATCGGGCTGGTCATCAGCGGGCACATCGCCGGCATGTTCGGCTTCTCGCCGGTGATGGGCTGGCTCGCGGACCGGATCGGCCGGCTGTCCGTGATCGGGCTCGCCGCCGGGCTGCTGTCCGTCGCCGCGCTGCTCGCCGGCACGGCCGACGGGAACCACACCCAGAGCGGCATCGGCCTCTTCCTGCTCGGGCTGGGCTGGTCCGCCGGCATGGTGTCCGGCTCCGCCCTGCTGACCGACTCGGTGCCGCAGCCCGCGCGGGCCGCCGTACAGGGGCTGGGCGACCTCACCATGAACACGGCCGCCGGGGTCGGCGGCGCCGCCGCCGGGCTGGTCATGTCCCAGGCGGGCTACGGCTGGCTCAACGCGGCCGCCGCCGCCCTGCTGCTGCCGATGGCGGCGCTCGCGCTGTTCACCTCGCGCCGCCGCCCGGTGAAGGCCGCGGACACCGGGACGGGTACCGCTCAGTAGCTGATGTGGTAGGCCTTGCGGAGCGTCTCGTGGACGGTCCAGGTGGTCTTGTCACCCTCCCGGAGGACACAGGCGGAGCCCGGTCCGACCTCCAGGGTCTCGCCGCCCTCCACCTCGACGGTGGCCCGGCCGCTCACCACCACGAACAGCTCGTTCGCCTCGGTGTCGGTGACCACGCCCGGGGTGATCTGCCAGATCCCGCGCACCTGCGAGCCGTCCGGCGCCTCCCACAGCACCTTGCCCGTCACCACGGGATTCCCGGAGACGATCTGCGCGGGGTCGAGCTCGTCCGGCTCCAGCTCGGAATCGGGAAAGTCCGTGACGGAGACGGCGAAGGAAGCGGGGCCGGGGGCGGCGGGGGCATCACGGTGATCACTTGTGCTCATGGTCCGGAGCCTAATCGGGCCGCCCGGCGCGCCGGGGTGACCAGAGCGTCCAGCGCGCGTCCGCCCCACCCGTCACCCTGTCCATTCCTTGACGCGGACCTCGCACCACTCGGCCCCGGCGGGCCTCCTGGGCTTCGCCCCGCTGCGCCGAACTCCGTCCGGCGGCGGCCCGGCGGGGCTGCCGCCACCGCCGTCCCGGCCCCGGGCCCGGTGGGCGGGTGCGGGTGGCTGGGCCCTGCGGGGCGAGGTCCCCTACCCGCCCTTCCCCCGTTCCCCGGGCTCTGCCCGGACCCCGGTCCTCACACGCCGGACGGCTGAAAAGCCCCAGGGGACGACGGGGGCAGCCCCGCACGCGTACAGGCTGACGCCCGCCAAAATTCAGCCACTCCGGCGTTTGAGGAGCGGGGGTCCGGGGCGGAGCCCCGGGGAACGGGCGAAGGGCGGGTAGGGGACTCCGCGCAGCGGCACACCCGCAACCCAGGCCCCGGACGGACCGCACGCTCCCGGGGCGGGTTCACGCCGGTGCGGCGGCCGCGCGTTTGGGACCCCGGAACGCGTGCCAGGGATGGGGACATGTCACAGCACACAGCATCCGAGCACACAGCGCCCTCCGCCCTCCCGACTGCGGCAACGGCCGCGGTCCCGGTCCTGTCGGAGGAGGTGCGCGAGGCGCTCGACCGCCGACAGCCCGTCGTGGCACTGGAGTCCACGATCCTCGCCCACGGTCTGCCCCGCCCCCGCAATCTGGCCGTGGGCCTGGAACTGGAGGAGCTGGTCCGCGCGGAGGGAGCCGTCCCGGCGACCATCGCGGTCGTCGACGGGGTGGCGTACGCCGGCCTGGACAAGGCCCGCCTGGAGCGGATCGCGGGCGGCGAGGGCGTGCGCAAGCTCGGCCACCGGGATCTGGCCCCGGCCCTCGCCACGGGGGCGACCGGCGCGACGACGGTCTCGGCCACGGCCTTCCTCGCCGCGCGGGCGGGGCTGCGGGTCTTCGCCACCGGCGGGCTGGGCGGCGTACACCGGGACTGGACCCGGTCGCAGGACGAGTCGGCCGACCTCGCGCTGCTGGCGCGGACCCGGATCACCGTGGTGTGCGCGGGGGTGAAGTCGATCCTGGACGTGCCCGCGACGCTCCAGCGGCTGGAGACGCTGGGGGTGACGGTCCTCGGGTACGGGACGGATCGTTTCCCCGGGTTCTACCTGGCCGATTCCGGCGAGCCGGTGGACTGGACGGTCCACCGGCCGGAGGAGGTGGCGGCCGTGATGGGCGCTCAGGACCTGCTCGGCGGAGCGGAGTCGGCGCTGCTCGTGGCCAACCCGGTGGCGGCGGAGCGGCAGCTCGATCCGGAGCTGCACGACCGGGTCCTGGCCGAGGCCCTGGCGGAGTGCCGGGAGCGGGGCATCACGGGACAGGCGGTGACACCGTTCCTGCTGGGGTTCCTGGTGCGCGCGACTGGCGGCGCCTCCCTGGAGGCCAACCTCGCGGCGGTACGGGGCAACGTGCGGCTCGGGGCCCGGATCGCGCGGGCCTGGGCGGCGCGGCCGTGACCGCCGCACCGGCCGCTCCCGCCGGGCCGGGGGCGCTGCTGGTCGTCGGGGACGTGGTGACGGACGTCGTGGCGGTCCATGCGGAACCTCTGGCTCCGGGCACCGACACCCCGGCCCGGATCCGGACCCTGCCGGGCGGCGCCGGGGCCAACGCGGCCTGCTGGGCCGCCCACGCGGGAGCCCCGGAGGTACGCCTCCTCGCGCGGGTCGGCGCCGACTCGGCCGGGTGGCACGAGCGGGCGCTGCTCGACGCGGGGGTGCGGCCGAGGCTGGTGGTCGATCCCGCCGAGCCGACCGGGACGGTGGTCGCGCTGGTCGGAGCGGACGCGGAGCGGACCTTCCTGACCGACAGCGGTGCCTCGCTGCGGCTCTCCCCCGCCGACTGGGAGCCCGGACTCCTGGACGGGGTCGCCCATCTCCACCTGTCGGGCTACCTGTTCTTCGCGGACGCGAGCCGGGAACTGGCCCTGGTCGCGCTACGGGCCGCCCGCGCCCGGAACGTGACGGTGAGCGTGGATCCGGCGTCGGCGGGGTTTCTGGCCGCGCTGGGTCCGCAGCGCTTCCTGGCCGCCGCGGCGGGGGCCGGCGTACTGCTCCCGAACGAGGACGAGGCGCTGCTGCTGGCGGGGGCGCCGGGACCGGCCGGGCCGCCGGAGCGGGCGGCCGCGGTCGCGCGGGCGGCGGCGGAGCTGAGCCGGCGGGTGCCGTTGGTGGTGGTCACCCGGGGCGGGGCCGGAGCGCTCATCGCCGAGGACGGCCGGGTGACGGCCGAGGTCGCGGCGGAGAGCGCCGAGGCGGTGGATTCCACGGGCGCCGGTGACGCCTTCACCGGCGCCTTCCTCGCGGCCCGGCTGGCGGGAGCGGGCTCGGCGTGGGCCGCGGGGGCCGGCTGCCGGGCGGCCGCGCTGGCGGTGGCCCGGCTGGGCGGGCGGCCGTAAGGGGGAGGGAGAAGGGAAACCGTACGGCCGCGCCGGCGGGTGGGCGGGCGGGTGTTACGACGTGTACTGCTGGTCCATCCAGTCGATCACGCCCGCGCCGTCCAGGTGGTAGCGGAAGACGCGGCCCTGGTTCGGGTGGGCGATCAGCCAGTCGATGAGCTGCTGGAGGGTGATCGGCTGGCTCAGCGGGCTGTCGATGACGGGGGTGACCACGGTGATCTTCGCGTCCTCGGCGATGTTGAGGAAGGTCTCCTTGCCCACCGTGTCGAAGGGGGCGGCATCCATGCCGGGGGCGGCGCAGCCCCAGTTGCCGTGCTTGACGATCAGGCTGTGGACCCCGCCCTCGGGGGTGTAGCGGTAGACGGCGACCTCGTCGGGCGAGATCGGCATCTTGTGGTCGCAGGTGGAACCGGGCGCCGGCGGCTTCTTCGTACCCGCCGGGGTGACGGTCGAAGGGGTGGTGGGAGCCGGCTTCTTCGACGGGGCCGAGGAGGCCGGCGCCGGGGCCGACGGGGAGGCGGCGCCCGTGGCCGTCGCACCGGCGGAGGGGCTCGCGGGGGTGCCCGCCGCGCCGGTCTCGTCGTCACCGTTGCATGCCGTGAGGGCCAGGGTCGCGCACAGGGCCAGCGCGGTGAGCGCCGCCTGGGTGCGCATCCGTCTCGCGTCCCGAACCACCGTGCCGCGTCCGTGCATTGACCGCATCGCCTTCTCCCTCTGCCAAGGCGCCACCGGGGTGGCCACCGTCGTAGCGTGCCGTCAACGTAGCGCGCGGTTCCGGCCGGAGCGATGGCCGGAACCGATCGTCACCGTGCCGGAATCCCTCTGTTGCGGTTCCCGGACCTCCGTGACGGGGCGGGGTTTCGCGGAGGTGTACCCGGAGGCGGCGCAGAGGTGCGCGCCGAGGTCCGCGCGGCGGCCTGGCGGTAGCCTCGCGGGGTCAGCCGGTGCGCCCTCCGCGCAGGCCCGTCCAGGCCGGATGGCGCGGATCGTCGGCCCGGACCAGGGCGTCGGCCCGGTCCGCCGGGCCGGTCTCGGCCTCGTAGCGCGCGAAGGCGGGGAGGGTCCAGCGGGCGGGCTCCTCGGTGCGGCGGGCGAGTGCGCCCGGGGAGAGCCCGATGTGGACGCTGAGGTCGAAGGGGAACCAGTGGCCCAGCAGCATGGGGCCGTGCACGATCAGCACGCCGCCGGGCGGGAGTTCGGCGTAGGGGCTGCGGGTCGCCCGGTCGGTGACCGGGTCCCAGAGGTCGGGCAGCACCCGGCCGGTGCCGCCGGGGTCGGTCGGGCCGAAGACCTCCCGCCAGAGCGCGGCCGTGTCGTACCAGCCGTCGAGGTAGGAGTCCACGTCCTCGCGGCCGAACTCGAAGCGGAGGGAGGCCGGGCGCAGGAAGCCCTCGGCCGCCACCACCAGGACCGAACGCCCGCGCAGGCGCAGCGCGTCGGCGAGCTCCGCGGCGAGCACGCCGGTGCGGGCGGCGGGCGCTCCGTCGATGCCCACCCGCCGCCATCGGCCTTCCGGGCCGCCCCCGTCCTCGCCGCCGCTTCCGCCCTTGCCGCTGCCCTGCTCGTCGTCGTCGTCGAGGTGACCGGCGAGCCGCTCGGCCATCCGCTGCCATGTGATCGCTTCCAGCTGCACCAGCCCATTGTCAGTGGTGCCGCCTAACGTTTTTCAGGAGGGATCACCGGCGCACAGGGGACCGGCGGCCCGGCCTTGGGGAGGGGTCTGTCATGGCTCGGGAGACGACGTATCTGGAGCTGTCCCAGGAGGACGGCGGTGCCCACAAGTTCTACGAGGTCACCGTCGACGGGACCTCCGTCTCGGTGCGGTACGGCCGCATCGGCGCGGACGGCCAGTTGCAGAGCTCCTCCTTCCCCACCATCGAGAAGGCGCGGGCCGCCGCCGCCAAGAAGGTCGGGGAGAAGGTCCGCAAGGGCTACGCCCCGGCGGTGCGGGGAGTCCGTGCGGCCCGGTCGGTGACGCGCCGCCAGGTGACCTCGACCCCGTCCACCGCACGCGCGGTGGCCCCGGTGCTGTGGCGGTTCCGTACGGGGTCCTCCGCCTTCGGCATCCACGTGGACGAGGACCGCTGCTGGGTCGGCAACCAGGCCGGAGACGTCTACACGGTGAGCCACGAGGGCGAGGTGCTCGCCCGGTACTCGCTGCCGGACGGGGTGAAGTGCCTGGTGGCGGACGAGTTCTGGATCTACGCGGGCTGTGACGACGGCACGGTGTACGACCTGTCCTCGAAGGTGCCGTTCGGGGCGTACGACATCGCGGCCGACGTGGACATCTTCTGGCTGGACATCCGCGAGGGCGTGCTGAACGTGTCCGACCGCAACGGCGGGCTCACGGTCATCGACCACGAGGACGAGTTCCAGTGGTCGCGGCGCTCGGCCGGGACGAACGCCTGGATGGTGCGTGCGGACGAGCGGGCGGTCTACCACGGCCACGGCAAGGGGGTCACGGCCTACGCCCCGGACGGCGGGCGGGAGTTGTGGCACACCCAGACCGACGGGTCGGTGCTGTTCGGCTGGCAGGAGGACCACGCGGTGTACGCGGGAACCGGCCGCAACACCGTGCAGCGGCTGTCGAAGGCGACGGGCGCCCTGGAGGCCACGTACCGGTGCGACGCCGCGGTCTACTCGTGCGCGACCTCGCCGGACGGCCGGCACGTCTTCGCCGGCGACCTCGCGTCGTCCGTGTACTGCTTCGACGCCGACGGGCGGCGGCTGTGGAAGCTGGGCACCGGCAGCGGGGCCGCGCTGTCCATGCAGTATCTGGACGAGCGGCTGTACCTGGTGACCACGGACGGTTCGCTGGTCTGCGTGGACGCGAGCGAGGCCGCGATCGCGGCCGCCCGGGAGGGGTCGGTGCCGACGGCCGTGGACGTGAAGTCGGCCGCCGCCCTGCCCGTCTTCACCCCGGCCGCCACGCCCGCCGCGGTGGCGACGGTGTCGGTGGCCTCGGTGCCCGCGGGCGGCGTGGTCGTGGAGTGCGTGCAGCAGGGCCAGCGGATGCGCGTACAGGTGGTGTCGGGCGGGTTCGAGCCCTCCTGGAACGTGCAGTTCCCGCGCGGGATACGGGAGCCCGGAGCCCGGTACGTGGTGGACGGCCTGCACCCGGCGGCCGGAGGCTTCTACCGCGTGCGCGGGGAGATCCGCCGACTCGTCTGAGCGGTGCCCCGGTTCACGGGGGCGGGGTCACCGCATCGGCCCTCACCGCGTCCGCGTGGGGCACGCGCAGGGCGTGGCCCCCGGCGGGGCCTCCGCGGGAAGCGCGAAGGGGTCGCCCTCGGCAAGGGCGGCGGTCACGCAGAGCACGACCCGCTCGGTGCCGAAGTTGCGGCCGAGGTGGACGTGGCGCCGCCCGGCGGGTTCGACGAAGCTGGTGCCGGTGTGATGCACCTCGACCGTGCCGTCGCTCAGGATCCGGGTCAGGGTGCCGGACTTGACCACCGCCATCAGCGGCACGCGGTGGTAGTGCCAGCCGGTGCAGCCGCCGGGCTCTATCTCGACCTCTCTCACCACGAGGTCGGAGGCCACCTCCGCTTTCGGGCGCCGGCCCGCAGTCCTCGGGCGCCCGACCGTCGCCTGCCGTCCAGCCATGTTTCCCTCCTCCATGGACCGGACGCGGCCCACTCGACTCACGGTAGGAGGACACCATGAGGTCAGGGAAGACTCTGTGAAACCGCAAGTATCCATACGTACAAGGTGATATACGGCCTGAACGGCGGTATCACTTCGCCATGAGCCTGGTCGTTTTCGAGTCGACGAAGCAGATCCACTGCGCGGAGTGCAGACAGGGACCACTGCGCCGCCTCGTCCGCGAAACCGGCGTGCCCCGCTGCCTGGACTGCGCCGACCTCGGACACCTCGTCTACCTGCCGCGCGGCGACACCGCCCTCACCCGCCGGGCCCACGAAGCCAGTTCGCTGTCCGCCGTCGTGGTCCGCTTCCACCGGCGCCGCCGCCGCTACGAGCGCATGGGCATCCTCGTCGAGGACGCCGCCCTGGCCCGGGCCGAGCGCGCCTGCCTCGCGGACGCCGAGGCGCGGGCCCGCCGCCGGGAGCGCGACCGGCTGCGCCGGGCGGCCGAGGACACCCGGTTCACGGCGGCCTTCGCCGCCGAGATCCTGCGCCTGTTCCCCGGGTGCCCCTCCGACCGGGCCCGGGCCATCGCCGCGCACGCCTCGGTGCGGGGCAGCGGCCGGGTGGGCCGCAGCGCGGCGGGCCGGGCCCTCGACCCGCCGGCCGTGTACGCGGCGGTACGGGCGGCTGTGCGGCACCTCGACACCGAGTACGACTCCCTGCTGATGGGGGGCGTGCCCCGGTTCGCTGCCCGGGCCCGGCTGGCGCCCCGGATCGACGCGATCCTGGACGGCTGGCGGGCGGCTTCCGACGCCTCCAACACGCCCACTCAGGCTAGTTGAGCCGGAACCGGCGGTAGAGCAGCACGCCGCCGAGCAGCATGGCGCCGCCGCCGGACAGCAGGTAGCCGGCGCCCTCGGCCCCGGTGTGGGCGAGCGCCGAGGGGTGGCTGCGGGGCGGGGCCGGCGGGGTGACCGGCCGTACGGCGACGGGCGGCCGGACCGGCGGCTGGACGGGCTTGCCGACGACCGGCGTGGAGCCGTTGACGGAGGTGTTGCCCACGGAGGCGTTGCCGACGCCGACGACGCTCACCGAGTTGCCGCTGATGTTGACCGGCACCTCGACGGGGAGCTGGAGCCCGTTGCCGGACAGCAGCCCCGGAGAATCCTTTCCGCCCCCCTCGGCCACCGCACCCCGTCCGGGGCCGCCGTGCCCGCTCTGACCGCCGTTCCCCGCACCGTTTCCGGCGCCGGGTTTCGAGGGGTGCGAGGGGTCCGACGACCGCGGCCCGGGATGACCCGGCTCGCCCTGCTTCCCGGCGCCCCGGTCCGCGTTGACGCAGCGGTTCCCGGCGGCCGAGTTGAGCACGCCGACCACGCTCACGGTGTTCCCGCACACGTTCACCGGGGTGTGCACCGGCAGTTGCAGCAGATTCCCCGACAGCACCCCCGGCGAGCGCACGGCTTGTCCGCCCGCCTCCGCGTCGGCGAAGGCGAAGCCGCCCGCACCCGCGACCGCGAGTCCACCCCCCGCAACCACCGCCGCGATCAAGCCATTCCGACGACTGTGACGCATCAGATTTCCTGCCTTCCGGAAGGGTCCACGGGCTGTGCACCCGTACCGGAAACAACGCCGTAACCCCATTCGGGTTATAGCGCCGGTAGGCATTTCACTCCATCGTGTACTGGGTAATCCCTACTTCATGACTCGCCCGCTGCTCCTCCTCGACGTGGACGGCCCCCTCAATCCGTTCCGGTCCCGCCTCGCAGGTCTCCGCGGATACACCAGCCACCGGATGCGTCCGAGCATCTGGCTGTCCTACCGCGACGCCCCGGAATCCCGCCGCTCCAGGCGCGGCCTGCGGGTGCGCCTGCACCCGGCCCACGGCGCCCGGCTGCTGGCCCTGCCGTACGAGCTCGCCTGGGCCACCGCCTGGACGCACGAGGCCAACACGCTGATCTCCCCGCACATCGGACTACCCGCCGATCTTCCTGTCATCGAATGGCCGGAACCCTTCACCCGCGACCCCGACGGCCTCTTCTGGAAGACCCGCCCCCTCCTGGAATGGGCGGCCGGCAGGCCCTTCGCCTGGGTCGACGACATGATCACGCCCCGCGACCGCGCCTGGGTCACCGCCCACCACCCGGCCCCGGCCCTGCTCCTGCGCATCCACCCCCGCCACGGCCTGCGCCCACAGGACTTCGCCACCCTCGAGCGCTGGGCGGCCGGGCTCAGCCCAGCAGGGCCGTGATCGGGTCCGGGGAAGGGGGGCGGCCCGTGGGCCACCAGTCGTCGTCGCCCAGGCGGTTCTCGTAGGAGTACCAGAGGGCGTCCCGGCCGAGCCGGAGCTGCCGGGAGGAGCCCGTGAGCCGGTTGCGGTCGGGGCGGAACGAGCCCTGGGCGGCCGCGAGGAGGGCCGGGCGGGCCCGGTCGAAGGGGCCGGCGGGCGGGTCCCAGGGCTCTTCGAGGGTGAGCAGGGCGGGCAGACCGCCCTGCCGCCAGGCGGCCGCCCCCCGGGCCAGGTCGGTGGTGCTGCGGCCCGTGGCGCGGGCCAGCTCGCGGTAGAGGGCGCGGGCGGCGCCGGTGAGCCCGGCCGTGGGGTGCGCCGAGGCCAGCCGGACGGCGTCCTGCCAGCGGCTCAGCCCGGCCATCGGATCCTCGGCGGTGCGCAGCAGCGCCAGGGCGCGGGCGGCCGCGTCCGCGGCGAGCTGGTCCAGGGCGAGCGGGTCCGGTGCCGCCGGGTCGGCCGGGTACGCGGGCGGCATCCCGGCGGCGGAGGGCGCCGCCAGCGGAGCGGGCAGCGGCGGCAGGACGGTGCGGACGAGCGCGGCACGGGCCGGGACGCCGGGGAAGTCCGGTGCCTCATCGGGCTGTTCGCGCGCGGCATGGGCGGCATTGCGCCGGGTGAGCTCCTCCAGCAGCTCCCGCTCACCGCGGCCGCGCAGCAGGAGCAGGACGAAGGGATCGGCGTCCAGGAGGCGGGCCGCGCGGTAGCACAGGGCGGCGGCGTGCTTGCAGGGCGGACGCCCGACGTCCGGGCAGGAGCAGCGCGGCACGAGCTCTCCCGCACCGGGCAGGACCGACTCGGAGAGGGACTCCGGGACCTCCCGCTCCAGCAGCGCGGCGAGCGCCGTCGGATCGGCCACCACCGATTCCAGCAGCTCGCTCCACTCGGCGTCCGAGAGGGCGGGCAGGGACAGCTCGGTGCGGTACGGCCGCGGCCGGCTGCCCCGTACGTAGGCCACGATCCGGCCCGGCGTGATGGTGACGGCGTCGACGTGGCCCTCGGCGGCGTACGTCCGCCCCCGGGTCAGGCGGGCTCCGTCGTGGGCCACCGCCTCCAGGGCGGACACCCAGGCCCGGCCCCACCAGCTGACGGCCTCCAGCCCCGGCGGCACGGTCTCGAAGGTGCGGCGGCGGTCGTCGCGCGCGGTGATCATACGGGCCTGCGCAGGGAGACGAGGTCGGCCAGGTCGCGGTCCGTGAGCTCGGTCAGTGCCGTCTCGCCGGAGCCGAGGACGGCGTCGGCCAGTGCCCGCTTCGCCTCCAGCATTTCGGCGATCCGGTCCTCTACGGTGCCTTCGGCGATGATGCGGTGGACCTGGACGGGCTGGGTCTGGCCGATGCGGTAGGCGCGGTCGGTGGCCTGTTCCTCGACGGCGGGGTTCCACCAGCGGTCGTAGTGGATGACGTGTCCGGCGCGGGTGAGGTTGAGGCCGGTGCCCGCGGCCTTGAGGGAGAGCAGGAACACGGGGACCTCGCCCGCCTGGAAGCGGTCCACGAGCTCCTCGCGGCGGGGAACGGGCGTGCCCCCGTGGAGCAGTTGGTGCGAGATCCCGCGCGCGGTGAGATGGCGTTCGATGATGCGGGCCATCGTCACGTACTGGGTGAAGACCAGGACCGAGCCGCCCTCGGCGAGGATCGTGTCGAGCAGCTCGTCGAGGAGGGCCAGCTTCCCGGAGCGGTGCGCGATCCGCGGCTCCGCCTCTTTCAAGTACTGGGCGGGGTGGTTGCAGATCTGCTTGAGCGAGGCCAGCAGCTTCATGATCATGCCGCGCCGCTCGATGCCCTCGCTCGCGCCGATCACGGCCATCGCCTCGTCGACCGCCGCCTGGTAGAGGGAGGCCTGCTCGCGGGTGAGGGACACAGGGTGGTCGGTCTCCGTCTTCGGCGGCAGCTCCGGCGCGATCCCGGGATCGGACTTCTTGCGCCGCAGCAGGAACGGCCGGACCAGCGCGGCCAGTCGGGCGACCGCCGCCTCGTTGCCCCCGTCCTCCTCCGTCTGGTGCTCCACGGGCCGGGCGTGCCGGGCCCGGAACGCGGTGAGCGGGCCGAGCAGTCCGGGCGTGGTCCAGTCGAGGAGCGCCCACAGCTCGGAGAGGTTGTTCTCCACCGGGGTGCCGGTCAGCGCCACCCGGGCGGGCGCCGGGATCGTGCGCAGCGCCTTCGCGGTCGCCGAGTGCGGGTTCTTGACGTGCTGGGCCTCGTCCGCGACGACCATGCCCCAGGGCTGTTCGGCCAGCCGGGCCGCTCCCGCGCGCATGGTTCCGTAGGTGGTGAGGACGAATCCCCCGGCGGGTCGGCCGGCCAGTCCGTCGAGGCTGCGGCCGGCGCCGTGGAAGCGGCGCACCGGCGTGCCGGGGGCGAACCTCTCGATCTCCCGCTGCCAGTTGCCCAGCAGCGAGGCCGGGCAGACCACCAGCGTCGGCTCGGGACGGTCGCGGTGCAGGTGGAGCGCGATCAGGGTGACGGTCTTGCCCAGGCCCATGTCGTCGGCGAGGCAGCCGCCGAGTCCGAGCGAGGTCATCAGGTCGAGCCAGGCCAGGCCGCGGGCCTGGTAGTCGCGCAGGGTGGCCTTGAGCCCGGCCGGCTGGGGCAGCGGGGCCAGCTCCCCGGTCAGCCGGTCCCGCAGGGCGGCCAGCGCCCCCACGGGGACCGCGGCCACCGACTCCCCGTCGACCTCGACCTCGGCCGTCCCCGTCAGTGCGGCCGCCAGGGCGTCCACCGGGTCCAGCAGACCCAGCTCCCGCTTGCGCGCCTTGCGCACCAGCTCCGGATCGACCCGCACCCACTGGTCGCGCAGCCGCACCACGGGCCGGTGGGCCTGCGCGAGCGCGTCCATCTCCCCCGGGGTGAGGCGGTCGCCGCCGAGCGCCAGCTCCCATGAGAAGGCGAAGAGGTGCTCGGCGTCGAAGAACGCGGTGCCGTCGGTGGCGGAACCGGGCGCGGTGGACCGTACGACGGCGGTCGCGGTGAGCGTACGGGCCAGCTCGCGCGGCCAGTGGACCAGGACTCCGGCCTCCGCGAGCCGGGTCGCCGCCCGGCCCAGCAGGTCTTCGAGCTCGGGGTCCGAGAGGGCCAGCACATCGGGGACCTGCTGGTCCAGCAGCCGCAGCAGCGGCGGCCAGACCCGGGCCGCCCGGCGCAGCGCGAGGACGGCATCGATCCGGGCACGGGGTCCGAACCCGGCCGCGGCGGCGCCCGCCCAGAGCATGGCGGCGTCCGTGACCAGGGTCGGGTCGGCGAGGCTGTGGACCTGGACGACGGCGGCCCCGGCGCGGCGCACGTCCTCCCCCGGCTCGGTCCCGCTCTCGGCCTCGTCGAAGAGGCGGAAGGAGGACAGGTCGAGGCGGAGCGAGATCCCGACCCCGGTGTCCGCGCCCGAGGCGACCTGCGCGGCCCAGTCCCGTATCCCCGGGACCTGCTGCGGCTCACGGGCCGCGAACGGCCGGCCCGCGGCGAAGGGCGCCGCGGGGGTCCGGGGCAGGCTGTCGGCGACGGCGTCGAGGAACGCCCTGACCAGCGCCTCCGGTTCGGGCAGGTGGAGCGGGCGGCGTCCGGCGAGCGGTGTGGCGTACCCCTCGTGGGGCAGGGCGGCGGCGACCGCGCGCAGATGCGCGATGTCCTCGGCGTCCAGGGGCCCGGCCCGCCAGGCGTCGACCCCGTCCGGGGTCAGCCCGGGCAGCAGACGGCCCCGCGCGACGAGGGACAGCGCCTGGACGGCGGCGGTGCCCCAGGCGCGGGTCGCGGGATGCGTGGCGGGCCCGCGGAGTGCGCGGGCCGCGCGGACGAGCAGGGGCAGGGCGGCGGTGACCGTCAGCGTGACGGCGGGCACCGTGCGGGTACGGATGCCCTCGCCATGGGGACGGACCACCTGGAGCGTGGCCGGGACGCCTTCGGCGGGCAGGGCGTCCCCGTCGGGGGCCCAGAACGCGATGCGGCTCTCGCGGGGCACGGCGGCGGGCAGGAACACGGCGGCGTGCCGCGGCAGAGCGGACACGAACGGCTGCGCCGGTGCGTGCCGCGTCCCGGGCATGGCCATCGCGTCCCCCTCTCCCCGTCTCCACAGCCTCCGGGGTCTCCCCGGACACCTTCACGTCCAGACGCATCCCGTCTGCCGTCGAGTCTAGGCGGGGCCACTGACAATGCCGCTGAGCTGCGCGTTTCCGAAGCCCCTGGAACCCGGCGACGCCCCGCGACCCGGCGGATCGGCGGCCCGGCGTCCGGCGGGCCCGCGGTGGCCTCCGGGGTGCCGGAGGTCAGCGGCTCCAGCGGCCGCGTTCGTGGGCGTAGCCGTAGACCGGGCGGTCCGGGGAGGCGGCGGAGATGCGCCAGGGGCGGCCGGACTCGTCGAGGCGGAGGGTTCCGGAGCCGGTGGGGGCGCTCCAGCGGAGGTCCAGGTACCAGTCGCAGTCGCATCCGGTGCTGCTCGCCACCACCCGCAGGACGGCCGGTTCGGTGGCGGAGATCTTGAGCGGGAAGGCGGGGGCCTCGATCTTCTCCCCCTGGTCGTTGCCGGCCACCGGCCGCGCCTGCGGGCGCGGCGCGTCCAGGTTGACCGTGAACGCGGCCGGGGTGATCCCTCCGCCGCAGCCCTGCGACATCTCGTACACGTTCCACCGCAGCGGGGCCCGCCGCCCGGCCACCCGTACCTCCAGGTCCTCCAGGACCACCGGGTCCGGACCCGTGCCCAGCAGGGTGACCTCCACGATCTGCGTCCCCGCGTGGACGGCCTTCCGCCCGGCCGCCCACGCGGGCGCGTCCGCCTCCACGGGCGGCGGGGGCACCGCCGAGGGAGCCTGCTCGGCGAGGTACGCGTGGTCGCAGCCCGCCGCCCACACGTGCGACCGCACGGCCGCGCGCAGGGGCGTGGAGGCCGGTGAGGGGCCGCCCGTGGCCGCGGGAGCCGTCGGTGTTCCCGTCGCTCCCGCCGGCGTGCCGCTCTCCGCCGGAGTCGCCGCGGGGCCGGTCGGTGTTTCCGGCGCGGCCTCCGAGGCCGTCGGCCCGGTCGCCGGTCCCGTCCCCGTGGCCCCGCCCCCGCCCGTGGCCGTGGGCGTGGCCGTACCGCGAGCCGCCGTCGGGCCGGTCCGGTCCGTCTGCGGAAGCCACCCGACGCCCACCGCGAGGGCCACGACGGCGGCCGCCGCCACCCCGGCCAGCAGCAGGCGACGCCCGGTCCGGCGCGGCGCCGGAGCGTCCGCGTCCGGAACACCGATGTCCGCGGCCTCCGCCTCCCGGTCCCCCTCGTCCACGGGCGGCGCCACCTCCACCTCCACCGCCCCCGCCCGCCGCCGCGCGTCCGCCAGCAGCCAGGCCCGGTGCAGTTCCACCGCGTCCGCCGGCAGCGCCCCGCAGGCCCGGGCGAAGCGGTCGACCACCACGAACTCCGCGGGCAGCGCCTCACCGCTGCAGTACCGGTGCAGGGTCGACGTGCTCGTGTGGAGGACGCGGGCAAGGGTCCCGTAGCTCTGCCCGCTCCGCTCCTTCAGTTCCCTCATCGACCGCGCGAACGCCTGCGCCTCGGCCGATCTCCCCGTCCCGGAGTTCCGTTCCATGCCAACGATGTTCCCGCAGCTGGGGGTGCGTACGGCCGTTCCATTGTCCCGAGTTCGTCCCGAACCGTCGGCCCCGGCCCCAGCCGGGGTACAGCCTTTCCAGAAGCACCGCGACACCGTCACGGATGACACTGGTTACAGGGACCACACGGACCACACGGGGAGAACCGACCATGTTCCGACGCACCGCCCGCACCGCCCGCACCGCCGCCGCCCTCGCGGCCACCGCGGCCGCCGCCACCGCCCTCGTCCTCACCGCCTCCACCACCTCGACGGCCGCCGTCACCGCGCCCGGGTTCCTGGCCGGCACCGACCTGCCCCCGCACCCCGGCTCCGCCTGGTTCGCCGGGAAGGTCACCAAGGGGCTGCCCGAGTTCGCGCCGTTCTGCGTGGAGGGCGTCCTCCCCGCCACCGGGAGCTGGTACCGCGACTTCTCCACCGAGTTCGACACGGGCGCGGTACAGGTGTCCGTACGCACCTCCTCCGACGCCGCGGCCGTCAAGCTCGCGGCGGCCATCGAGCGCAAGGTCGCGGCCTGCGCCGCCGACTGGCTGCGCAAGACCCCGGGCGGTACGGCCTCCTGGCAGGACTACGGGAAGCTCACCGTCGAGGAAGGCGCACACGTCTACGGGGTGCACACCTCCATGCCGGAATCCGAGCCCGGGGTCCACCTGTACGGCATCGGCCGCGACGGCACCACCGTGACGGTCGTGAAGTGGGGGCAGATGGGATACCTGAACGAGGCGCCCGTCCCGGCCTTCAAGAAGACGACCGTCAAGGCCGTGAACAAGCTCAACCCCTGACGCACCGGGCCCCCGGTGGGACGATGGAAGGGACGGGGGGAGCCCGGGTGGGCGACACGTCGAGGCGGTGATGGCCGTGCGCACCGGAAACGAGCCGGTGACCGCCCGCAGCGCGCTGCGGCTGCGCTTCTGGCTGAGTCTGTGGGGGATGGTCTGGTCCGGCGCCGGGGCGGCGGCGTTCTCGCTCGCCGCCCGGCCCGGATGGGCCGCGGCCTGCGCCGCCGTCGCCGTGCTCGCGGCCGTGGACCTGGCCGTGGTGCTCCGCCACATCCACCAGGGCCCGCACTACCAGCCGGGGCGCGACATCCCCCCGTACGAGCCCCCCGGCCACTAGGCCGGGCTACTTCTCGAAGCGGGCCGCCGCCAGGTAGTCCGGCTGGGGGTCCAGGGCGGCCGCGAGGCGGAAGTGCTTGCGGGCCTGGTCCGGCCGGCCGGCGCGCTCGTGGGTGCGGGCCAGCGCGAAGTGGGCGAACGCGTTGTCCGGCTCCCGCTCCAACACGATCTCGAACTCCAGCTCCGCCGGCCGCAATTGGGCGGCGGCGAAGAAGGCCCGGGCGCGCAGCAGCCGGGCCGCCGTGTTCTCCGGGTGGGCGGCTATGACCGAGTCGAGCAACTTCACCGCACCGCGCGGGTCGCGCGCTGCGAGGAGCTGCTCCGCGGCCCGGTAGTCGATGACGTGCGTCTCGGGCGACGAGGACCGCGACGGCGGCGGGAGCTGCGGCGTGGTGTCGGACACGGTCTGTTCCTTCCCTCTACAGGCGCGTTCAACGCCCCCCGCACCGCCCGCTATTCCGTGAACACGTCACGCCCCCGCATCAGGCCCCGCCGCCCGCGCGGTGAGCTCATCCCACACCTTGCGCACCTGCGGCTCCAGCGCCTCCAGCGGCCCGTCGTTGTCGATCACGAGCGTGGCCACGGCCAGCCGCTGTTCCCGCGTGGCCTGCGCGGCCATCCGGGCGCGGGCTTCCGACTCCTCCATGCCCCGCAGGGCCGTGAGCCGGGTCAGCTGGGTGGCGGGCGCCGCGTCCACGACGACGACCAGGTCGTACAGCGGCGCGAGCCCGTTCTCCGCGAGCAGCGGTACGTCGTGCACCACGATGGCGTCGGCCCCCGCGGCGGCTTCCAGCTCGGCGGACCGGGCCCCGACCAGCGGGTGCACGATCCCGTTGAGGATCCGCAGCTTCTCGGGGTCGGCGAACACGATCGACCCCAGCTTGGGCCGGTCCAGCCCGCCCTCCGGGGTCAGTACGGACTCCCCGAAGGCGGCCACCACCGCCGCGAGCCCGGGCGTACCCGGCTCCACGACCTCCCGCGCGATCCGGTCGGCGTCCACGACGACCGCCCCGTACCCCGCCAGCAGCCGCGAGACCTCGCTCTTGCCGGCGCCGATTCCGCCTGTCAGGCCAACTTTCAACATGCCCGGCAGACTAGCCCCCGAGCCCTGGGCTCCGTACAGACCCCCGACCGGACCCGACCGGAACCCCCGCCGGAGGCCCCGACGGGCGGCAGGCACCGCAGGCCCGTAGACCCGTAGGCCCGTAGGCCCGTGCCTCAGCCCTCGCCCTCGCGCTCCGCCAGGAACCGCTCGAATTCGAGGCCGATCTCGTCCGCCGACGGAATCTCCGCGGGCTCCGCGATCATGTTGCCCCGGGTCTCGGCGCCGGCCGCCGCGTCGTACTGGTGTTCCAGCCCCTGCACCAGGCTGACCAGCTCCTCGTCGCCCTCCCGGATCTGCCGGTCGATCTCCGTCTGCGTGCGGTGCGCCTCGGTGCGCAGCGCGTGCGCGACCGACGGCAGGACCAGCCCCGTCGCGGCGGTGATCGCCTCCAGGGCGGTCAGTGCGGCGTCGGGATACGGGGAGCGCGCGACGTAGTGCGGTACGTGGGCGGCGACGCCCAGCACGTCGTGCCCGGCCTGGCCGAGGCGGAACTCGACGAGCGACTCGGCGCTGCCGGGGACCTGGGCCTCGTCGAAGGGGCTGCGGTGTCCCGGCATGAGGTCGGTCCGGTTGCCGTGCGGGGTGATGCCGACGGGACGGGTGTGCGGGACGCCCATGGGGATGCCGTGGAAGTTGACGGAGAGCCGCACGCCCAGGCGCTCGACGATCTGCCGGACGGCGACGGCGAAGCGCTCCCACTCCACGTCCGGCTCGGGGCCGGACAGCAGCAGGAAGGGCGCGCCCGTGGCGTCCTGGACGAGGCGCACCTCGAGCAGGGGCTCCTCGAACTCGGTCCAGTGGTCGCGCTGGAAGGTCAGCAGCGGACGCCGCGCCCGGTAGTCCACCAGGCGGTCCGCGTCGAACCGGGCCACGACCTGGTGGGGCAGCGTGTCGAGCAGCCGCTCGACGATCTGCTCGCCGGTCTCGCCCGCGTCTATGTACCCCTCGAAGTGGTAGAGCATGACCAGCCCGGCCGAGTCCTGGGCGAGCGCCAGGTCGGCCACCGCCAGGCCCTTGGCGTCCCATTCGTACAAACCCTGTGGATCAAGCACCGCCACCACTCCTCCTCCGCCGCGTTCTCTGGCAAGAACGCTCAAGGCCCCGTGACCATTCCCCAGTTGACGGTATTCACGAGGTGGTGTGCACGAGGCATGGTTCACAGGAGCACGGAACCCGCGGCACGGCCGCACAACGCGGTAAGGCCCGCCCCCCAGAGGGGACGGGCCTTACCGGTGAAGATCAGCTCGGCTCACACCGTGCTGCTGCGATCAGCTCTGGCCGCCGGCCAGCTTCTCGCGGAGCGCGGCGAGGGCCTCGTCGGACGCCAGGGCGCCAGAGGTCTCGTCCGCACCCTCGGAGGAGTACGAACCACCCGAGATGCCCGCACCGGCGCTGCTGCTGCTGCCCGCGGCCGGAGCGGCCGCACCCTCGGCAGCGGCGGCCTCGTCGGCCTCGCGGCTCTTGATGACCTGGGCCTGGTGCTGCTCGAAGCGCTGCTGCGCCTCGGCGTACTGGCCCTCCCAGGCTTCGCGCTGCTTGTCGAAGCCCTCGAGCCAGTCGTTGGTCTCGGGGTCGAAGCCCTCGGGGTAGATGTAGTTCCCCTGGTCGTCGTAAGACGCGGCCATGCCGTACAGGGTCGGGTCGAACTCGAC
This sequence comes from Streptomyces sp. NBC_00193, assembly GCF_026342735.1. GTDB lineage: Bacteria > Actinomycetota > Actinomycetes > Streptomycetales > Streptomycetaceae > Streptomyces > Streptomyces stoeckheimensis. Next base: position 4,897,205 of record NZ_JAPEMM010000001.1, on the reverse strand, counting down.
CGACGCCGGGTCGGCACCGAAGGACTCGTTGGCCTGCTTCAGCGACAGCGAGATCCGGCGACGCTCGAGGTCGATGTCGATGACCTTGACGAAGATCTCGTCGTTGACCTGGACGACCTGCTCCGGGATCTCCACGTGGCGCTCGGCCAGCTCGGAGATGTGGACCAGACCCTCGATGCCCTCGTCCACGCGGACGAACGCACCGAACGGAACCAGCTTGGTGACCTTACCCGGGACGACCTGACCGATCTGGTGCGTCCGGGCGAACTGCTGCCACGGGTCTTCCTGCGTCGCCTTCAGCGACAGGGAGACACGCTCGCGGTCCATGTCGACGTCGAGGACCTCGACGGTGACTTCCTGGCCGACCTCGACAACCTCGGACGGGTGGTCGATGTGCTTCCAGGACAGCTCGGAGACGTGGACGAGACCGTCGACGCCACCCAGGTCCACGAAGGCACCGAAGTTGACGATCGAGGAAACGACGCCGGAGCGGACCTGACCCTTCTGCAGGGTGGTGAGGAACGTCTGGCGAACCTCGGACTGGGTCTGCTCGAGCCAGGCACGGCGGGACAGGACCACGTTGTTGCGGTTCTTGTCCAGCTCGATGATCTTGGCCTCGAGCTCCTTGCCCACGTAGGGCTGGAGGTCGCGGACGCGACGCATCTCGACGAGGGAAGCCGGAAGGAAGCCACGGAGGCCGATGTCGAGGATGAGACCACCCTTGACGACCTCGATGACGGTACCGGTGACGATGCCGTCTTCTTCCTTGATCTTCTCGATCGTGCCCCAGGCGCGCTCGTACTGCGCACGCTTCTTGGACAGGATCAGACGGCCTTCCTTGTCCTCCTTCTGGAGAACCAGGGCCTCGATCTCGTCGCCGACCTTGACGACCTCGTTCGGGTCGACATCGTGCTTGATCGAGAGCTCGCGGCTCGGGATGACGCCCTCGGTCTTGTAACCGATGTCGAGGAGAACCTCGTCACGGTCGACCTTCACGATGACGCCGTCGACGATGTCGCCGTCGTTGAAGTACTTGATCGTCTCGTCGATCGCGGCGAGGAACGCTGCCTCGTCACCGATGTCGTTGACCGCAACCTGCGGAGTGGTGGCGGTGGTCTCGGTGCTGCTCGTCATGTGGGTAAGGGCTCCGGTTACGGACAGAAAGTCGTAGGTACTGCTACGCCGGGAGCCCTTATCGGCATCTGCCGAAGAAGCCGGACAGCCAAGGAAGCCCCAGTTCCGCGAAATGCGGGGTGGGGGCCTCGAAAACCGAGGGGACATCAACAGATACAAGCGCAGCCTGCTAGGTCTGAGGAGCACAGGCTCGCAGCGCAACTTGTAGCATACGGGGGCAGCCGGACAGGGTCAATGCGCGAAGGCGCACACCTCGGGCGGATCACCGCACAACCGGCACAATTAGCGGGCGGGCAGGCGCCGATGGCCCTTCCAGCCCGCTTTCCGCAGACATTCGCAGACTACGACGACGGGCCCCATGAACCAAGAGGACTGCGCCCCCGAAGAGGCGTACGAAGCCGGATCCGCCGCCGAGGACGATTCCGAGGCCACGCGGCGTGACGCGGGGGAAGCGGAGAGCAGCCGGGCGAGCCGGGGCTGGTGGGACCGCAACGCCGACGACTACCAGAGCGAGCACGGAGCCTTCCTCGGCGACGACCGCTTCGTCTGGGGACCCGAGGGCCTGGACGAGGCGGAGGCCGCCCTGCTGGGCCCCGTCGCCTCGCTCAAGGGCAAGGACGTCCTGGAGATCGGCGCCGGCGCCGCCCAGTGCTCGCGCTGGCTGGCCGCCCAGGGCGCCCGCCCCGTCGCCCTGGACCTCTCCCACCGCCAGCTCCAGCACGCCCTGCGGATCGGCGACGACGTTCCCCTGGTCGAGGCCGACGCCGGAAGGCTCCCCTTCCGCGACGGCTCCTTCGACCTCGCCTGCTCCGCCTACGGCGCCGTCCCCTTCGTCGCCGACCCCGTGAACGTCATGCGCGAGGTGCGCCGCGTCCTGCGCCCCGGCGGCCGCTGGGTCTTCTCCGTCACCCATCCCATCCGCTGGGCCTTCCCCGACGAGCCGGGCCCCGAGGGGCTGTCCGTCGCCGCCTCCTACTTCGACCGCACCCCGTACGTCGAGCAGGACGAGCAGGGCCGCGCCGTATATGTGGAGCACCACCGCACCCTCGGCGACCGGGTACGGGACGTGGTCGCGGGCGGCTTCCGCCTCCTCGACCTGGTCGAGCCGGAATGGCCCGCGTGGAACAGCCAGGAGTGGGGCGGCTGGTCCCCGCTGCGCGGCAACCTCATCCCCGGTACGGCGATCTTCGTGTGCGAGCGGGACTGATCCGGTGACGGGACAGCGCGCGGTCCGTACGGCCGACCTCGACTCCCTTCCCGTACGGGAAGCCCTGCCCGCGCTCGTCTCGGCGCTCGACGCCCACGGCGCCGCCGTGCTCTGCGCCCCGCCCGGCACCGGCAAGACCACGCTGGTGCCGCTGGTGCTGGCGGGGCTGGTGGGGGGCGGGCCGCGCCGCCGGGTCGTGGTCGCCGAACCCCGCCGGATCGCCGCCCGCGCCGCGGCCCGCCGGATGGCCTGGCTGCTCGGCGAGCAGGTCGGCGCCTCGGTGGGCTTCACGGTGCGCGGCGAGCGGGTGGTCGGGCCGTCCACCGTGATCGAGGTGGTCACCACCGGAGTGCTGCTCCAGCGGCTCCAGCGGGACCAGGAGCTGTCCGGGACCGACCTCGTCATCCTGGACGAGTGCCACGAGCGGCACCTGGACGCGGACACGGTCGCCGCCTTCCTCCTGGACGTACGGGAGACCCTGCGCCCGGAGCTGCGGCTCCTCGCGGCCTCGGCGACCACGGACGCGGCCGGCTGGGCCCGGGTGCTGGGAGGTGCCCCGGTGGTGGAGGCTGCGGGCGTCTCCTACCCGGTGGAGACCGTGTGGGCCCCGCCGGCCCGCCCGGTGCGGCCGCCGCACGGGATGCGGGTGGATCCGGCGCAGCTGACGCACGTGGCCTCGGTGGTGCGGCGGGCGCTGGCGGAACGTTCCGGCGACGTCCTGTGCTTTCTGCCCGGCGTCGGTGAGATCGCCCGGGTCGCCGGGCAGCTCGGCGGGGTCGACGCGGAGGTCCTCCAGATACACGGCCGCGCTCCGGCCGCCGTCCAGGACGCCGCGCTGTCGCCGGCCGCCCACCGCCGGGTCATCCTGTCCACCGCCGTCGCGGAGTCCAGCCTGACCGTGCCCGGCGTACGGATCGTCGTGGACTCGGGGCTGGCCCGCGAACCCCGGGTCGACCACGCCCGGGGTTTGGGCGCGCTGGCCACCGTACGGGCGTCCCGCGCGGCCGGCCGCCAGCGCGCGGGCCGGGCCGGGCGCGAGGCCCCGGGCACGGTGTACCGCTGCTGGGCCGAAGCGGAGGACGGGCGGCTGCCCGCGTACCCCGCCCCCGAGATCCGGATCGCGGACCTCGCGCAGTTCGCCCTCCAGGCCGCCTGCTGGGGCGACCCGGACGCGACCGGCCTGGCCCTGCTCGATCCGCCGCCGGCCGGAGCGATGGCCGCGGCGCGGGAGGTGCTGCTCGCGGTGGGCGCGGTGTCCACGGCGGGGCGGCCCACCCCGCGCGGGCTGCGGATGGCCCGGCTCGGCCTGCACCCGCGGCTCGCCCGGGCCCTGCTCGACGGCTCCGCCGCGCTGGGGCCCCGTCGGGCGGCGGAGCTGGTGGCCCTCCTCAGCGAGGAGCCGCCGCGGGAGTACGGGGACGACCTGGCCGCGGCCTGGCGGCGGGCCCGCGCGGGCGGCGACCCGTACGCATCGCGCTGGCGCGCGGAAGCCAAGCGCCTGGAGCGCGCGGCTGCGGAGCGGGACCCTGCGGGGCTCTCCCCCACCCCGCCCCTTCCCGAAACCGGGGCTTCACCCCGGACCCCTGCAGGCGGCATCAGCCGAGATCCAGCCCCTCCGGCGTTTGAGGAGCGGGGTCCGGGGCGGAGCCCCGGCAGCGGCGCCGCACCCGACGACGCCGCCGCCGGGCTCGTAGCGGCACTGGCGTTCCCCGAGCGGGTCGCCAGGGCCAAGGGCCAGGGGGCCTTCCTCATGGCCTCCGGGACCGGGGCCGAGCTCGGCGAGGGGTCAGGCATGCGCAGCGCGCCCTGGCTGGCCGTCGCAGTCGCCGACAGGCCACCGCACTCGGCATCCGCCCGCGTCCGGCTCGCCGCCCTCCTGGACGAGGACACGGCCCGCACGGCCGCGGGCCACCTGTTCCGCGAGGGCGAAGAGGTGCACTGGGAGGACGGCGACCTCGTGGCCCGCAGGGTCACCCGGCTCGGCGCCATCGAGCTCGCCGCACGCCCGCTGCGCGACCCCGACCGCGCCCTCGTCAGGGCCGCACTGCTCGACGGACTCCGCACCGAGGGGCTCGGCCTGCTGCGCTGGACCCCGGACTCGCAGGCGCTCCGGGCCCGGCTCGGATTCCTGCACCGCACGCTCGGCCCGCCCTGGCCCGACGTAGCGGACGACGGGGAGCTGCTGGAGCGTGCCGACGACTGGCTGGAGCCCGAGCTGTCGCGGGCCCGCCGCCGCGGCGACCTCGCGCGGATCGAGGCCGGGCAGGCGCTGAACCGGCTGCTGCCCTGGGCCACGGGCGAGGCCGCCCGGCTCGACGAGCTGGCCCCGGAGCGGATCGAGGTGCCGAGCGGCTCCCGGATCCGCGTCGACTACGCCGCCGAGCACGGGCAGCCCGTCCTCGCGGTCAAGCTCCAGGAGCTGTTCGGGCTGGCCGAGACCCCCCGGGTCGCGGGGGTCCCCGTACTCGTCCATCTCCTGTCGCCCGCCGGCCGGCCCGCCGCGGTCACCGCCGATCTGGCGTCCTTCTGGCAGGGCGGCTACCGCGCCGTCCGCGCCGAGCTCCGCGGCCGCTACCCCAAGCACCCGTGGCCCGAGGACCCGGCGACCGCCGAGCCCACCCGGCACACCAACGCCCGGCTCAAGCGCTGAACGGCTCCTCCTGGCGGGGGCGCCGGCCGCGCGCCTCCAGCCAGAGGGCGAGCCCGAAGAGCGCGAGCCCGCCGGCCGCCAGCCCGATCGGGGCGTACGTGTGCAGCCCGAGGACCATGGTCCGGTTCGACTTGACCAGGTCGACGGTGTAGTCGCTGTAGTCCTCGCGGATCTTCACGTGCCCGGCGAAGACGGTGAGCTTCCCGTCGGGCGCGCTGCCCGCGATGGTCCCGCCGCGCATCTCCTGCTGGATCTCCTGCTCGGCGTTGACGGGCGCCCCGGTCACCGGGTCGACCCAGAACATCGCCTTGGTCGTGTACCAGAGGCTGGTTCCGGTGGTCTGCTCGAACGTCGCCGGGTCGATGGCGTCGATGGGCATCTTCTTCGGCAGCCCGACCTTCGTCCACGGCACGGTCTGCTCGAAGTAGTAGACGTCCACGCCCTTGAACTTGCGCGGCCCCACGTAGTGGATGGGCGAGGAGGTGCGGGTCTGCGCGTCGAAGTAGAGGTAGTCGCGCGGCTCGGTGAAGAACGGCCACTTGAACTCGATGCCCTCGCGCTTGACCGGATCCCCGTCCACGGCCTCGCCGGTGGCGTGCACCGGGTCCTGGCTGTGGGCGTCGAAGATGTAGCGCTCGGGGATCTGGGAGACCATCTTCCCGTCCGGGTCCATGATGTAGGTCAAGGTGTCCCAGACCACGACGTCCTTGCCGGCGCTGGCCTCTATCTCCTTCGACGCCTCGACGTTGCCCTTGAGGGTCTGGACGATGGTGACCTTGTCGACCTTCCTCGGCTGCAGCGTGGCGTAGTCGACGAGGGTCGCGTCCTTGGCCTCCAGCACCATCTCCTGGTACTGGCTCGGCGGGATCTTCGCGAGCCTGGGGTACGCGTACCAGCGCAGCAGCGGTGCGAGGGCTGCACAGAACACGGCTACGGCTAGCAGGACGAGGCTTGCTCTGCGTCGCATGGCCGGGCCCTCCTCTACTTTCCGGGCGCGGCGGGCGCGGTGGTGAGCAGGGGCTTCGGTGAGGTCTTGCCTTCCGGCGCCCCCGTCGCCGTGATGGCGAAGACGAGGAGCGCCGCGAGGACGAGACCGCTGGCGGCGGCGACGAATGCGCGCATGCCGGGGCCTCCGGAATCTGATGGTGTGTCAGGGCGGTGGCACCGTAGCAATGCGGGTGACAGATGAGAACCGTTTGTGCCACTGCTCGCGCGATGACCTCGGCCGGAACATCGGCCCGTACGCGCAGGCACGCCGAAGCCCGCCCCCGCTCATGGAGGGGGCGGGCTTCGGTGCACGTCAGGGGGTCGCCGTGGGCGCCGCACCGGCGGCCGGAGCGGACGGTGACGGCGAGGGCTTGGCCGACGGCTTGGGCTTCGGCGACGGGGAGACCGAAGCCGTGGGCTTCGGGGAGGGCTCGGGCGTCGGCGACGGGGTCGGCGTGGGCTTCGGACTCGGGGTGGGGCTCGGGGTGGGCTTCGGGCTGGGCGTGGGGGTCGGCGTCGGGGTGGGGCTCGGCGTCGGGGTGGGCGTCGGCTTCGGCGAAGGCGTGGGGATCGGCGTGGGCGTCGGCGTCGGCGTCGGCTTGGGACTCGGCGTCGGCGTGGGGGTCGGCTTCGGCGAAGGCGTGGGCGTGGGCGTGGGCTTCGGTGTCGGGCTCGGGCTCGGGCTCGGCTTCGGCGGTGTGACCCCCGGGGTGCCGCCGCTGCCACTGCCGCCACCACTGCCGCTGCCGCCACGGCCGTCCGGGACCTCGTGCGCGCCCTTCAGGTAGTACGTGAACCACGACCGCACCGTCCGCAGGTACGCGGAGGACTGGTTGTACGACAGCACGGCCCGGTCCAGATCCGCCTCCACCCGCAGGTCACGCGTACCGGCGCACAGGTAGCGGCCCGCCGCGAGCGCGGCGTCGTGCACGTTGTTGGGGTCGCGCCGGCCGTCGCCGTTCGCGTCCTGGCCCCACGAGGCCCAGGTGGACGGGATGAACTGCATCGGCCCGATCGCACGGTCGTAGCGGGAGTCCCCGTCGTAGGCCCCGCCGTCGGTGTCCGAGATGTTCGCGAAGCCGTTGCCGTCGAGCACGGGGCCCAGGATCGGCCGCAGCGTCGTACCGGCGGCGTCGACCTGCCCGCCGCGCGCCTGCCCGGACTCGACCTTGCCGATCGCCGCGAGGAGCTGCCAGCGCAGTCCGCATCCGGGGTCGTTCCTGCCGACGGCCTGCTCGGCGCCCCGGTACGCGGCGAGCACGCTCGCCGGTATCCCCTGGGCGCCCTCGGCCCCGCCCGTGGCCGCGGGCTCGGTGCGCGGCCCCGGATCCGCGGCGGCCGGTACCACGGGCGGCGGCGTCGGGGCCGTCCCGTCCTCGGGCAGCAGCACGGCGGGCGGCTCGGGGCTCACCAGCGGCGGCAGGGCGGTGAAGTAGGAGCCGTCCCCCGCGGAGCCGTCGGGCACGGGTTCGGGCGCGGGCTCCGCGACCGGTGCCGCGTCGATGCCGGCCGCGACCGGCCCCTGCGAGGCGGTCAGCACGGCGGCCACGAGGGCGGAGACGAGCACGGCGGCCCCGCCCTTGCGCACCACCCGGCCGAACCGCGTGGACATCCCCGCGGACGCGCGTGCCGGTATCCGAACCGGTATCCGAATCCGAGCCGTCATGAGCCGGACCCCCCTCCCCCTCGACGTCCGCGTGACCCTACGTCAACTCGCTGGACAGGGCACGCATCGCGAGCCGGAATTCACGATTTCCTCATGTGTTCCGCAGGCCGCCCATACTGGACACACCGATCGCACCGATCGCGCCCATCGCACCGGTCCGCACCGGTCGACGAGTCGAACCCCGGAGGCAAGGCCCCATGCCGTTCACCCTCAGCCACGCGGCCGCCGTGCTTCCGGCCGTCCGCCGGTCCGGTCGTGCGCGCGGCCCCCTCGTCGGATCGGCGCTGGTCCTCGGGTCGTTCGCTCCGGACAGCTTCTACTTCGCCGACACGGTCGTCTCGGGGCTGAAGCCGTACGGCACCTTCACGCACTCCCTGCCCGGGGTCCTGACCGTCGACGCGGCGCTGACCGCCGTCCTCGCGGCGTGCTGGCTGCTGCTGCGCGAGCCGCTGATCGCGCTCCTTCCCCGCGGGCGGCAGGGCAGGGTGCACGCCTTCGTCCGGGGCGAGGAGTGGCGCGGGCGCCGACTGCCCGCGCTGGCCCTCTGGTTCTACCTTTCGGCGGTCGCCGGCTCCCTCACGCACGTGGTGTGGGACGCCTTCACGCACGTCGACCGCTTCGGGACGCGCACCCTGCCGGAGCTGGGCGAGCCGCTCGCCCTCGGGCTGCCCCTCTACTCGTACCTGCAGTACGGGACTTCGGCGCTCGCGGCCTGCTTCCTGGTCTGGTTCGCGGTGACGGCGCTGCGCCGGCTGCCGGACGCGCCGGCCCCCGCGTCCGTCCCGGTGCTCGGCCGGGCCGAGGTGTGGGGCGCGCTCGCGCTGGTCCTCGTCTGCGTAGCGGTGGGGATCACCCTGCGCGTGCTGCGCTTCTTCACCTTCTTCGACCGGATCCGCACCCCGCTCGACATCATCCCGACGGTCTGTTTCGGCGCGGGCGGCGGACTCGTCGTGGGGCTGCTGCTGTACGGGATCCTCGTGCGCCTGCGCCACCGGCGGATCCGCGACCGCTCCCACACGGACGCAGACGCGGGCACGGACGCAGACGCGAAAACGCCCGTCCCCACCGCGTAGGCGGGGACGGGCGCTGCCGGACCACAGGTGCGGGCGATCAGTGCGCGGCGGACTCCCAGTCGGGGCCGACGCCCACGGACACGTCCAGCGGGGCCCGCAGGTCGACGGCGGCGGCCATCTCGCGGCGCACCAGCTCCTCCACCTGCTTACGCTCCCCGGGCGCGATCTCCAGCACGATTTCGTCGTGGACCTGGAGCAGCATCCGCGACTTCAGCCCGGCCCCGGTGATCGCCTTGTCCACGCGCAGCATCGCGACCTTGACGATGTCGGCGGCGGTGCCCTGGATCGGGGCGTTCAGCGCCATCCGCTCGGCGGCCTCGCGGCGCTGGCGGTTGTCGCTGTTGAGGTCCGGGAGGTAGCGGCGGCGGCCGAAGACGGTGGCCGTGTAGCCGGTGGCGCGGGCCTCCTCGACGACGCGGCCCAGGTAGTCCCGGACCCCGCCGAAGCGCTCGAAGAAGGTCTCCATCAGGCCGCGGGCCTCGCCGGGCTCGATGTTCAGCTGCTGGGCGAGGCCGAACGCGGAGAGCCCGTAGGCCAGACCGTAGGACATGGCCTTGATCTTGCGCCGCATCTCGGCGTCGACCTCGGAGCGCTCGACGCCGAACACCTGGGAGGCGACGGTGGTGTGCAGGTCCTCGCCCGACTGGAAGGCTTCGAGCAGGCCCTCGTCCTCGGAGAGGTGGGCCATGACGCGCAGCTCGATCTGGCTGTAGTCGGCGGTCATGAGGGATTCGTAGCCCTCGCCGACGACGAAGCCGCGGCGGATGGCCCGGCCCTCGTCGGTGCGCACCGGCACGTTCTGCAGGTTGGGGTCGGTGGAGGACAGCCGGCCGGTCGCGGCGACGGTCTGGCTGAAGCTGGTGTGCACCCGGCCGTCGGCGGCGATCATCTTGACCAGCCCCTCGACGGTGACGCGCAGCTTGGCCTGCTCCCGGTGGCGGAGCATGAGCACGGGCAGTTCGTGGTCGGTCTGGGTGGCCAGCCAGGCGAGCGCGTCGGCGTCCGTGGTGTACCCGGTCTTGGTCTTCTTCGTCTTCGGCAGGTCCAGCTCGCCGAAGAAGACCTCCTGGAGCTGCTTGGGCGAGCCGAGGTTGAACTCGTGGCCCACCGCCGCGTGCGCCTCCTTCACCGCCTGCTGCACGGCCGCGGCGAACTGCTGCTCCATCGCTTCGAGGTGGCTCTGGTCGACGGCGATGCCGGCCCGCTCCAGGCGGGCGAGCAGCTCGGAGGTGGGCAGCTCCATGTCGTGGAGCAGCTCGGCGGCGCCCACCTCGGGCAGCTTGACCGCGAAGGCGTCGCCGAGGTCCAGGACGGCGCGGGCCTGTGCCATCAGGGCTTCGGCCTCGGCGGTGTCGTCGGCGCCGAAGGCGAGCTGTCCGTCGGCGGCGGCGGGCGCCAGCTCCCGGTGCAGGTACTCCTGGGAGAGCACGTCCAGGGCGAAGGAGCGGCGGCCCGGCTTGACCAGGTAGGCGGCGAGCGCGGTGTCCATGGCGACCCCGGCCAGGGTCCAGCCGTGCTCCGGGAAGACCCGCATCAGGGCCTTGGCGTTGTGCACGACCTTCGGCTTGGCGGCGTCGGCGGCCCAGGCGGCGAAGGCCCGCTCGTCGGCCTCGTCCAGCGCGGACGGCTCGAACCAGGCGGCGGCGCCGCCGGCCGAGGCCAGCGCGATCTCGGAGACGTTGCCGGTGCCGAGCGCCCAGGTGTCGACGGTGGAGATGCCGAGGGGGGCGCCCGCGTGGCTCTCCAGCCACGGCGCGAGCTCGCCGGCGCCCAGCACGGAGCCGTCCAGTTCCACGGCGGCGGCCGCCGGGGCGGGGGCCTCCTCCTCGGCGGCGCCCGGGTCCACGGCGAGCAGCCGCTCGCGCAGGGAGGCGTTGCGGATCTCCAGTACGTCCAGGACTCCGGTGACGGCGGTCCGGTCGTAGGGGGCGCGGGCCAGGTCGGCGGGGGTCTTGGGCAGGGCGACGTCCTTGACCATCTCGGTCAGGACCCGGTTGAGCTTCACCGCGTCCAGGTGGTCGCGGAAGTTCTGCCCGGCCTTGCCCTTGACCTCCTCGGCGCGCTCGACGAGCTCCGCGAAGGACCCGAACTGGGTGATCCACTTGGCGGCGGTCTTCTCGCCGACGCCCGGGATGCCGGGGAGGTTGTCGGACGGGTCGCCGCGCAGCGCCGCGAAGTCCGGGTACTGCTGGGGGGTGAGCCCGTACTTCTCCTCGACCTTCTCGGGAGTGAAGCGGGTGAGCTCGGAGACGCCCTTGGTCGGGTAGAGCACGGTGGTGTGCTCGGAGACGAGCTGGAAGGAGTCCCGGTCGCCGGTGACGATCAGCACGTCGAAGCCGAGGGCCTCGGCCTGCGTGGCGAGCGTGGCGATCACGTCGTCGGCCTCGAAGCCGTCGACCGCGAACCGCGGCACCTTCATCGCGTCGAGGAGCTCGCCGATCAGCTCCACCTGCCCCTTGAACTCGTCGGGGGTCTTGGAGCGGTTCGCCTTGTACTCGGGGAACTCCGCCGAGCGCCACGTCTTGCGGGACACGTCGAACGCCACCGCGAAGTGCGTGGGCGCCTCGTCGCGCAGCGTGTTCGCCAGCATCGACGCGAACCCGTAGATGGCGTTGGTCGGCTGCCCCGTCGCGGTGGTGAAATTCTCCGCGGGCAGCGCGAAGAACGCCCGGTACGCCAGGGAGTGCCCGTCCATGAGCATCAGGCGGGGGCGGGCCGCTGCGGTCGGCTGGTCGGTCTTCTTCGATGCTGAATCTGCCACGCCCCCGATCCTAGGCGCCCCCACTGACAAATCCGGACGGGCTGCGCGGCGGGGTGAGGGGACGGGGAAAATCCGGCGTCGGCGCCACGGGCGGGGCGTGACAGGATCGGACGTGTAAGAAGAAGACTGCTCAAAGGGGAGCGACATGGCCACCAAGCCGCCCACAGGTGATCCCGTACAGGACGCACCGCAGGTAGCGCCCCCTCAGCACGCGGCCGCCGGCCTGCCCGCGATCGGGCACACCCTGAGGATCGCGCAGGAGCAGATGGGCCTGGCCCGTACCGCCCGCACCCTCCTCAAGGTCAACCAGAAGAACGGCTTCGACTGCCCCGGCTGCGCCTGGCCCGAGGGCGACAAGCGGCACACCGCCGAGTTCTGCGAGAACGGCGCCAAGGCCGTCGCGGAGGAAGCCACCCTGCGCCGGGTCACCCCCGCGTTCTTCGCCGAGCACCCCCTGTCCGACCTCGCCGGCCGCTCCGGCTACTGGCTGGGCCAGCAGGGCCGGATCACCCAGCCGATGCTCCTGGAGGCCGGCGGCGACCGCTACGAGCCGGTCAGCTGGGAGCGGGCCTTCGCGATCATCGCGGAGGAGCTGCGCGCCCTGGACTCCCCCGACGAGGCCCTCTTCTACACCTCGGGCCGCACCAGCAACGAAGCCGCCTTCCTCTTCCAGCTGTTCGTCCGCGAGTTCGGCACCAACAACCTCCCCGACTGCTCGAACATGTGCCACGAGTCCTCGGGCTCCGCACTGAACGAGACCATCGGCATCGGCAAGGGCAGCGTCTCCCTCGAAGACCTCCACCAGGCCGACCTGATCATCGTCGCCGGACAGAACCCGGGCACCAACCACCCGCGCATGCTCTCCGCCCTGGAGAAGGCCAAGTCCGCCGGCGCGAAGATCATCTCGGTGAACCCGCTGCCCGAGGCCGGCATGGAGCGGTTCAAGAACCCGCAGACGCCCCTCGGCATGCTCAAGGGCACCGCCCTCAACGACCTGTTCCTCCAGATCCGCATCGGCGGCGACCAGGCCCTCTTCCGCCTCCTGAACAAGCTGGTCATCGAGGCGGGCGGCGCCACCGACGAGCAGTTCATCCGCGAACACACCCACGGCTACGAGGAGTTCGCGGCCGCCACCCAGGACACCGACTGGGACGAGACGCTCACCGCCACCGGCCTGACCCGCCCCGACATCGAGCGCGCCCTGGCCATGATCCTGGCCTCGGAGCGCACCATCGTCTGCTGGGCCATGGGCCTGACCCAGCACAAGCACTCCGTCGCCACCATCCGCGAGGTCGTCAACCTGCTGCTCCTGCGCGGCAACATCGGCCGCCCCGGCGCCGGCGTCTGCCCCGTCCGCGGCCACTCCAACGTCCAGGGCGACCGCACCATGGGGATCTTCGAGCGCCCCGCGCCCGCCTTCCTCGACGCCCTCGACAAGGAATTCGGCATCACCTCGCCCCGCGAGCACGGCTTCGACGTGGTCCGCTCCATCCAGGCCCTGCGCGACGGCGAGGCCAAGGTGCTCTTCGCCATGGGCGGCAACTTCGTCGGCGCCACCCCCGACACCGAGGTCACCGAGGCCGCGATCCGCAACGCCTCCCTGACCGTGCACGTCTCCACCAAGCTCAACCGCTCCCACGCGGTCACCGGCCGGCGCGCCCTGATCCTGCCCACCCTCGGCCGCACCGACAAGGACCACCAGGCCTCCGGCAAGCAGTTCGTGACCGTCGAGGACTCCATGGGCATGGTCCACTCCTCCCGCGGCAACCTCGCCCCCGCCTCCCCGCACCTGCTCTCCGAGCCCGCCATCGTGGCCCGCATGGCCCGCGCCGTCCTCGGCGACGCCTCCCGGACCCCCTGGGAGGAGTTCGAAGGCGACTACGCCGCCATCCGCGACCGGATCTCCCGCGTCGTCCCCGGCTTCGAGGACTTCAACGCCCGCGTGGCCCGCCCCGGCGGCTTCCAGCTCCCGCACGCCCCGCGCGACGAGCGGCGCTTCCCCACGAAGACCGGCAAGGCGAACTTCACCGCCGCACCGGTGGAGTACCCGCACCTCCCGCCGGGGCGCCTGCTCCTGCAGACCCTGCGCAGCCACGACCAGTACAACACCACCATCTACGGCCTCGACGACCGCTACCGCGGGATCACCGGCGGCCGCCGCGTGGTCATGGTCAACCCCGAGGACGCCGCCGAACTCGGGCTCGCCGACGGCTCGTACACCGACCTCGTCGGCGAATGGCGCGACGGCGTGGAGCGGCGTGCCCCCGGCTTCCGCGTCGTGCACTACCCGACCGCCCGCGGCTGCGCCGCCGCCTACTACCCCGAGACCAACGTGCTGGTCCCCCTCGACTCCACGGCGGACGTCAGCAATACCCCGGCGAGCAAGTCCGTCGTCGTGCGCTTCGAGCAGGCCTGATAGAACGACCCGAGAACAATATGGTTAACGAGCGTTGACGAACGGAGTCGGCCCATGGGCGAGCAGCAGCACGCGGTGAAGTTCCCGCAGGAGGTCCTCGACGAGTACACGGCCCTGGGCATCGACCTGCCCGCGCTGTTCTCGGCGGGCGACCTCGGCAAGCGGATGGACATCCGCATCCTCGAAGCCTCCGCCGAGCGCGTCGTCGCCACCATGCCCGTCGAGGGCAACACCCAGCCCTACGGCCTCCTGCACGGCGGGGCCTCCGCCGTGCTCGCCGAGACCCTCGGCTCGGTCGGCGCGATGATGCACGGCGGCATCACCAAGGTCGCCGTCGGCGTCGACCTGAACTGCACCCACCACCGCGGCGCCCGGTCCGGCCTGGTCACCGGCGTCGCGACCCCCGTGCACCGGGGCCGCTCCACCGCCACCTTCGAGGTGGTCATCACGGACGAACAGGACCGCCGCGTCTGCACCGCCCGCCTGACCTGCCTGCTGCGCGACGCGAACCCGCAACAGGACGGCAACAACTAGCCGTTGCCCTCGCAGCGGCGCCGGTCTAGCGTTCCCGCATGGGATCCGGACCGGCGCCGCTGCGCGCCTTGGCCGCGGCGGCGACGACGGCGCTGCTGGCCGCCGCACCGCTCGGCTGCGCCGGCGGCGATCCCGGGACCCCTCCCTCCTCCACCTCCGCCCCACCGGCGCCCCAGGACGTCTGCACCCGCCTGATCACCCACTGGGCGGGCGTGATCCTCGACGCGGGAGAGGGCGAGGACGCCGTCCGCCTCGACTACCAGTCCATGGGGCTGTCCGGCGGCCAGAACGACATCCTGCGCGCCGTCCTCGCCGACGCCCGCGCCGAGCGGGACGGCAAGGGCCCGGCAGCCGCGCGCGAGCTCACCGCCCGGGAGGCGGAGCGCCGCTGCGCGGACCGCTACCGGTCGGGCGCCCCGACGGACGGTCCCTGGCAGTGAGCGGCGGCATCGGCCCGATCGAGCCCGGAGAGGGCACGGAGGCCCACGAGGGCCCGCGCCCCGCTCCCCGTGCGCCGCGCACGCCCCCGGCCGTCCGGCGGCTCCGCGAGGCCTACGAGGGCCACCGGCGGGCCGCCCTGGCCCTCGGGGCGCTGACCTGCGTGTCCGCCGTCGTCGTCGCCGGGGCCGCGCTGTACGCGGCCCGGCCGCGCCCCGCCCCGTACAGGCCTCCCGCGCCCTCGCAGGTGTTCTCCCTCGCCTACGTCGCTCCGGTCGGGCAGGACCCGGGGCAGGACCCCGGGCAGACCCCCTCCGGCACGGCCTTCGCGTTCACCGTGCGTGTGCGCGCCGCGGCCGGTCCGGCGGTCACCCTGGAGCGGCTGGGGCAGCCTTCACGGGCTCTGGCGGTCGAGGTCGAGCCACCACTTCCGGCCACGCTCGCCCCGGGCGAGGCCCGTGACCTCGCGGTACGGATTCGCGTCACAGACTGCGTGCATGTGGCACGGAATTCCGGACTCCCTTTTCTGGAAGTAACCCTAAGTAATGGGTTTGAGAAAGAGGATCACAGCTACATCCCCGGTGACCGCTATGCGCGCGATCTCTCCACCGCTCTGACCAGGGCCTGTCCCGAAGATCGAGACGCGAGCACCCCGCCGCCGTCATGACCAAAAGGGCCCAGAGTCCTGGCGCGACAGCACTCAAACCACCCAACGGTCCTGCCACATCTCAGCATGCGGACAAGACGAACCGGCCGGATTTCCCCCTTTCCACCCGCAGAGATCCGCTATGTATTACGCCGTGGCATAACAAGAGAGTCACATCATTGGCCTCAGCCCTCCATAACGCCCTAAGACCCGCTTAGAGTCACGGCCAGTCACCGCGACCAGCCGGATTCCTTTCAGTTCGGTTCCCCGCGTTCGACACGGTGCGTCCCACGGGGGACGCAGTGCCAGGAAAGGACTGATCGTGCGTCAGCGTTCTCTCATTGCCGTGACCGCCGCGCTCGCCGCGGGCGCCCTCACCCTCACCGCCTGCGGATCGCGCGGAGACAAGGCCAACGACGCCGCCAGTGGTGACACCACGGTCGTCATCGGCGTCGACGCCCCGCTGACCGGCGACCTCTCCGCCCTCGGCCTCGGCATCAAGAACTCCGCCGACCTCGCCGCGAAGCAGGCCAACGAGAAGAAGTACGTCAAGGGCGTCACCTTCAAGATCCAGGCCCTCGACGACCAGGCCCAGGCCTCCTCCGGCCAGCAGAACGCCACCAAGCTCGTCGCCGACAAGGACGTGCTCGGTGTCGTCGGCCCGCTGAACTCCTCCGTCTCGGAGTCCATGCAGAAGGTCTTCGACGACGCCAAGCTCGCCCAGATCTCCCCGGCCAACACCAGCCCGTCCCTCTCCCAGGGACCGAAGTGGGCCACCGGCGAGAAGGTCCGCACCTACAAGAGCTACTTCCGCACCGCCACCACGGACGCCATCCAGGGCCCGTTCGCGGCGCAGTACCTCTTCAACAAGGCGGGCAAGAAGAAGGTCTTCCTGATCGACGACAAGAAGACCTACGGCGCAGGCCTCGCCGGCACCTTCAAGGGCGAGTTCACCAAGCTCGGCGGCCAGGTCGTCGGCGAAGGCCACATCGACCCGGAGAGCAAGGACTTCTCCGCGATCGTGACCGAGGTCAAGAGCTCCGGCGCCGACGTGGTCTACTACGGCGGCGAGTACCCGGCGGCCGGTCCGCTCAGCAAGCAGATCAAGGCCTCCGGCACCAAGATCCCGCTCGTCGGCGGTGACGGCATCTACGACAAGAAGTACGTCGAGCTCGCCGGCGCCGAGTCCGCGGGCGACCTCGCCACCTCGGTCGGCGCCCCGGTCGAGAGCCTGCCGTCCGCCAAGGACTTCGTCGCCAACTACACCAAGGCCGGTTACAAGGAGCCCTTCGCCGCCTACGGCGGTTACTCCTACGACTCCGCCTGGGCGATCATCGAGGCCGTCAAGGCCGCTGTCGACGGCAACGGCGG
Organism: Streptomyces sp. NBC_00193; assembly: GCF_026342735.1. GTDB lineage: Bacteria > Actinomycetota > Actinomycetes > Streptomycetales > Streptomycetaceae > Streptomyces > Streptomyces stoeckheimensis. The sequence continues at coordinate 4,880,322 of NZ_JAPEMM010000001.1, read as the reverse complement.
CAAGCTCCCCGCCGACGCCCGCGCCAAGGTCCTCGCCGCCGTCCAGGGCGTGTCCTTCGACGGTGTGACCGGCAAGGTCTCCTTCGACGAGTTCGGTGACGCCACCAACAAGCAGCTCACCGTCTACAAGGTCGAGGGCACCGAGTGGAAGTCCGTGGAGTCCGGCACCCTCGGCGGCTGACCTCCCCTGACCACCCCACCGACCCGTAGCCGGTAGTCCGCTCGAACGGCCGGCCACGGGAGCACCACCCACCTGCCGCGCGGGGCGCGCACAAAAAGCGCCCCGCGCGGAGTCACATCCGTCGAAAGACTCGGAGGACCTGCGGTGCACGAACTGCCGCAACAGCTGGTCAACGGCCTGCTACTGGGATCCATGTACGGGCTCGTCGCCATCGGCTACACGATGGTCTATGGCATCGTCCAGCTCATCAACTTCGCGCATGGCGAGATCTTCATGACCGGCGGATTCGGAGCGCTCACCGTCTGGCTGATGCTCCCCGGGGGCACCACCATGTGGATAGCCCTCCCGCTCATGATCATCGGCGCGGTCATCGTCGCCACCCTCATCGCCGTCGGTGCCGAACGCTTCGCCTACCGGCCCCTGCGCAACGCTCCCAGGCTCGCCCCGCTCATCACCGCCATCGGCCTCTCCATCGCCCTCCAGCAGGCGGTATGGGCCTGGTACCCCGGAGCGGAATCCTCCCTGATCTTCCCCGAGATCCCCGGCGGACCCTTCCACCTCGGCAGCGTCACCATCCAGACCGGTGACGTCTTCCTCCTGATCGCAGCCCCCATCTCCATGGCCTTCCTCGGCTTCTTCGTCAAGAAGACCCGCACCGGCCGCGGCATGCAGGCAACCGCCCAGGACCCCGACACGGCCAAGCTCATGGGCATCAACACCGACCGCATCATCACCACCGCGTTCGCGCTCGGAGCCGTCTTCGCCGCCATCGGAGCCGTCGCCTACGGCCTCAAGTACGGCGAAGTCCAGTTCAAGATGGGCTTCCTCCTCGGACTCAAGGCCTTCACCGCCGCCGTCCTCGGAGGCATCGGCAACATCTACGGCGCCATGGTCGGCGGCCTCGTCCTCGGCCTCGCCGAAACCCTGACCACCGTCTACGTGGCCGACATCCCCGGCTTCGAACAGCTCGGCGGCCAGTCCTGGGGTAACACCTGGGCGTTCGTACTTCTCATCCTCGTGCTCCTCTTCCGGCCACAAGGCCTGCTGGGCCAGCGCGTGGCGGACAGGGTGTGACCTCCATGACGAACATCACCGCGGACACCGCGAACACCGAGAACACCGTGAAGAGCACCGCACCGGCCAAGGGACTCATCCCCCTTCCCGAGAAGACGGCCCGCGCCCTCGCCACGGCCGGCGGCGCACTCACCGTCGTCTCCGCGTTCCTCTCCTGGACCTGGAGCACCGCCTTCCCCGGCGACCTCACCTACTACGGCTCCCCCGCCGGCCTCCAGTGGCTCGTCCTCATCGGCGGCGCCCTCACCGCGCTCTTCGGACTCGCCTCCTACGGAGTCAAGGGCCTCGGCTGGCTCACCCCGGCCGGCGCAGACGCAGCGATCAAACTCTCCGCCCTCGCCGCGTTCGCCACCACCTGGTACACCGTCGTCTCGATCGTCCTCGAACTCGGACTCCTCGTAGACCTCGAACCCGGAGCCGGCGTCGCCGCCCTGGTCAGCCTCGTCGCCGTCATCGGCGCCTTCGGACTCCCCTTCGAGCGCCCCGCACTCGAAGGCCCCGACCCCGACGACACCGACTTCGAGAAGTTCAAGCACGCAGCCGGCAACCGCTGGACGACCTTCAAGGCCGCCTTCACCTCCGGCCCGATCAAGCCCGCCCGCATCCTGCCGGCCTGGGCCGAGATCCTCCTGATCGCCGTCGTCCTCGGCCTCGCGCTCACCGTCTTCACCTACGGCATCACCACCCCGTACCAGGAACTCTTCGTCGGCTTCCTGCTCACGGCCTCATTCGGTGCCGCAGCGCTCAACAAGGCGGGCCTCTTCGCCCGCGTCACCGCCCTCACCACCCGCCACCGCAACGTCGCCCTCGTCGGCGCCTTCGCAGCAGCGGCCGCCTTCCCCCTCACCCAGACCGACGACCAGTACGCGAACCTCGGCGTCAACATCCTGATCTTCGCCACCGTCGCACTCGGCCTGAACATCGTCGTCGGCCTCACCGGCCTCCTCGACCTCGGCTACGTCGCCTTCCTCGGCGTCGGCGCCTACACCGCGGCCCTGGTCTCCGGCTCCCCCAACTCCCCCTTCGGCGTGCACTTCCCCTTCTGGGCCGCACTCCTGCTGGGCGCCGCCGCCTCCATGGTCTTCGGTGTCCTCATCGGAGCACCCACCCTGCGCCTGCGCGGCGACTACCTCGCCATCGTGACGCTCGGCTTCGGTGAGATCTTCCGCATCTCCATGAACAACCTCGACGGCACCTCCGGACCCGACATCACCAACGGGCCCAACGGCATCGCCGGCATCCCGAACGTCAACCTCTTCGGATTCGACTTCGGAGCCACACACACCATCGCCGGATTCACCATCGGCCGCTTCGCCAACTACTTCCTGCTGATGCTGCTGATCACCCTCATCGTGATCCTCGTCTTCCGCCGCAGCGCGGAATCCCGCATCGGCCGCGCCTGGGTCGCCATCCGCGAGGACGAGACCGCCGCCGAAGCCATGGGCATCAACGGCTTCCGCGTCAAACTCATCGCCTTCGCCCTCGGCGCCACCCTCGCCGGCCTCGCCGGAGCCGTCCAGGCACACGTCAGCTACACGGTCACCCCCGACCAGTACACCTTCGCCAACGCCGTGCCCCCGAACTCCGCGTTCCTGCTCGCCGCGGTCGTCCTCGGCGGCATGGGCACCATCTCCGGACCCCTCGTCGGCGGATCACTGCTCTTCCTGATCCCCAACAAGCTCCAGTTCCTCGGCGAATACCAGCTCCTCGTCTTCGGCTTCGCCCTCATCGTCCTGATGCGCCTGCGCCCCGAAGGCATCATCCCCAACCGGCGCAACCAGCTCGAACTCCACGAGGACATGGAAGCGCCCACGGTCCTCGGCAAGGCAGGGGTCTGAACCCATGACGACCACCACCACCGACACGCCCCCCGCCACCACGGCGGAGACCGTCCTCGACGCACGCGGCGTCACGATGCGCTTCGGCGGCCTCACCGCCGTCAAGAACGTCGACCTCACCGTGCGCAGCGGCGAGATCGTCGGCCTCATCGGCCCCAACGGCGCCGGCAAGACCACCTTCTTCAACTGCCTGACCGGCCTCTACATCCCCACCGAGGGTGAAGTCCGGTACAAGGACAAGGTCCTGCCGCCCAAGTCGTACAAGGTCACCGCCGCCGGCGTCGCCCGCACCTTCCAGAACATCCGTCTCTTCAACAACATGACGGTCCTGGAAAACGTCCTCGTCGGACGCCACACCCGCACCAAGGTCGGCCTCTGGGCCTCCCTCCTGCGCCTCCCCAGCTTCGGCCGGGAAGAAGCGGCGAGCCGCGAGAAGGCCATGGAACTCCTCGAGTTCATCGGCCTCGCCCACAAGGCCGAACACCTCGCCCGCAACCTCCCCTACGGTGAACAGCGCAAGCTCGAAATCGCCCGCGCGCTGGCCAGCGACCCCGGCCTCATCCTCCTGGACGAGCCCACCGCCGGCATGAACCCGCAGGAGACCCGGGCAACCGAAGAGCTCATCTTCGCCATCCGGGACCAGGGCATCGCCGTCCTCGTCATCGAGCACGACATGCGCTTCATCTTCAACCTCTGCGACCGCGTCGCCTGCCTCGTCCAGGGCGAAAAGCTCATCGAAGGCACCGCCGCCGAGGTCCAGGGCGACGAGCGCGTCATCGCCGCCTACCTCGGCGAACCCTTCGAAGGCGCCCCCGGCGCCGAAGAAGTCGCCGAAGTCGAAGCAGCCGAAGCACACAGCGAGGCCGCACACGGCGAGGCGGCCGCGGACGCCGAGGCGACGGACAGCACGACCAGCACGGACGGAGAAGACCGGTGACCGCACTCCTCGAGGTCGAGGACCTCCGCGTCGCCTACGGCAAGATCGAAGCCGTCAAGGGCATCTCGTTCAGCGTCGACGCCGGCCAGATCGTCACCCTCATCGGCACCAACGGCGCTGGCAAGACGACGACCCTGCGCACCCTCTCGGGCCTGATCAAGCCGCGCGGCGGCCAGATCAAGTTCCAGGGCAAGTCCCTCAAGAAGATCCCCGCGCACGACATCGTCGCGCTCGGACTCGCCCACTCCCCCGAGGGGCGGCACATCTTCCCGCGCATGACCATCGAGGACAACCTCCTCCTGGGCGCCTTCCTCCGCAAGGACAAGGACGGCATCCAGAAGGACGTCCAGCGCGCCTACGACCTCTTCCCGATCCTGGGAGAGCGCCGCAAGCAGGCCGCCGGCACCCTCTCGGGCGGCGAGCAGCAGATGCTCGCCATGGGCCGCGCGCTCATGTCCCGCCCGAAGCTGCTGATGCTCGACGAGCCCTCCATGGGCCTCTCGCCGATCATGATGCAGAAGATCATGGCGACCATCGCCGAGCTCAAGTCACAGGGCACCACCATCCTGCTGGTCGAGCAGAACGCCCAGGCGGCGCTCTCCCTGGCCGACCAGGGCCACGTGATGGAGATCGGCAAGGTCGTCCTGTCGGGCCCGGGCCGCGAGCTCCTGGTCAACGAGGACGTCCGCAAGGCGTACCTCGGCGAGGACTGAGTCCCCTCCACCTCGTACGAGTGAGGCCCGCCTCCGGATCCTGGATCCGGAGGCGGGCCTCACTCTTTGCGTACGGGGCGCGCTACTCGCCCTTGCCCGCGGCGGCCTTCTTCTCCTCGGCGTCCTCGATGACGGCCTCGGCGACCTGCTGCATGGACATCCGGCGGTCCATGGAGGTCTTCTGGATCCACCGGAAGGCGGCCGGCTCGGAGAGCCCGTACTGCGTCTGCAGGATGCTCTTGGCGCGGTCCACGAGCTTGCGGGTCTCGAGGCGCAGGGAGAGGTCGGCGACCTCCTTCTCCAGCGCGCGGAGCTCGGCGAAGCGCGACACGGCCATCTCGATGGCGGGGACGACGTCGCTCTTGCTGAAGGGCTTCACGAGGTACGCCATGGCCCCGGCGTCCCGCGCCCGCTCCACCAGATCCCGCTGCGAGAACGCGGTGAGCATCAGCACGGGGGCGATGGACTCCTCCGCGATCTTCTCGGCGGCGGAGATCCCGTCGAGGACGGGCATCTTCACGTCAAGGATGACGAGGTCGGGACGGTGCTCCCGGGCCAGCTCGACGGCGGTCTGCCCGTCTCCGGCCTCACCGACGACGGCGTAGCCCTCTTCCTCAAGCATCTCCTTGAGGTCGAGACGGATGAGCGCCTCGTCCTCGGCGATGACGACGCGCGTCGTCAGCGGCGGAACGTGCGACTGGTCGGCGTCGGGCGTGGGCGTCGACTCGTGCTCGGCGGTCACGGGGGCTCCTTGGTGCAAGGCGATTCAGCTCCCCCGAGCCTACCTAGCTCCTGTATGTTTGTGACACGGAGGGTATTAGGTATCCTTTGTTTCGAAGGGGCCCCGGTAGCCCAGCGGCAGAGGCCATGGATTCAAAACCCATTCAGCGTCGGTTCGAATCCGACTCGGGGCACTTCTCCTTCGTTTCCAAGGTCGCCAAGCGCTTTTGGGATCTTCACTCGTCACAGTGAACGCAGCTTCGAATTGCGACCAACTGGACGAACGGCGACCAAGCTCTCAAGCGTGGAGCACAACCCTTCGATACGCGAAGAAGCAGTCCTACTGATGCGCCGGGGCGTGACCAATCGAGTGGTCGCCGAACACCTGGGCATACCGCGCGGCACCATCGGCTGGTGGCGGTCCGAGGACCGAAGACACCGCGGCGAGGCGTACGTCCGCCCGACCGACTGCCCGAGATGCACCGGCCGCGAAGTCGACCAGCCCGCGTACGCCTACCTCCTGGGGCTCTACCTCGGCGACGGCCACATCATCTCCAAGTACAAACAGCACCACCTGTCCGTCTACTGCGACGCCTCCTGGCCCGGCCTCATCGACGCCGCCGAAGCAGCGATGCACCACGTCATGTCCTTGCCCAAGGTGGGACGGGTCCAGCGGCAGGGGTGCGTGGAGGTCAAGTCCTACACCCACCACTGGACTTGCCTGTTCCCTCAGCACGGGGCCGGAAAGAAGCATGAGCGCCGCATCGTCCTCGAGGACTGGCAGCAGGCCATCGTCGACGCCCACCCGTGGGAGTTCGTCCGGGGGCTGATCCACTCCGACGGGTGCCGGGTCACGAACTGGACCGTGCGCAACGGCAAGCGCTACGAGTACCCCCGGTACTTCTTCACGAACAAGTCCGACGACATCCGGAAGCTCTGCACGGACACCCTCGCCAAGGTCGGCGTCCAGTGGACGATCCTGGCCCGCGGCAGCGACCCCTTCAACGTGTCCATCGCCCGCAAGGCGTCCGTCGCGCTCATGGACGTCCACATCGGGCCGAAGTACTAGCCCGGCAGGTCGCCGCTGCCGCCCAGGTTCGCGACCATGCGGCGCAGGCCGTCGATCGTCGCCGCGTAGGCCGCATCGTCCACACCCTCCCGCAGCCGCGCGTGCACCTCCGCGTTGCGGTCGCGCGCACGGACCCGGCCGGCTTCGCCCGCCTCGGTCAGGGTCAGGACTCCGTCCGTCTGCGCGAGCCAGCCCCGCGCCGCGAGGTCGTCGTAGACCGCGTCGAAGTCGGCGTCCTGGTCGTCGTACGGGGTGAGCTTCTCGGTGAGGGCCGCGCGCTTCCAGTGGGCCGGGGAGCCGGCCACGTGGTTGAGGGTCCACCAGTGGGGCTGGGTGAGGTTCTCCTCGGCGAGCGCGGCACGGATGCCGCCTATCACGAGCTTGCCGGCCTCGCGGGCCCAGTAGCCGATGGGCTGGGCCGCGAGCTGGTCCCGGGAGTACTCCTTGATCGTCATGCTTGCGAGCGTACGACCTCAACTCGACTTGAGGTCAAGGCAATTCGGCGTGTCCCGTCAGGCCGTGCAGGACCGTCGTCACGTGGGCTCGCGCGTCGGCGGGGTCGAGGGGGGCGTGGGCGACGAGGAGGCGGTACCAGAAGGGGCCGAAGATCAGGTCGGTGGCGTGGTCGAGGTCCGTGCCGGCGGGGAGTTCCTCGCGGGTGACCGCCCTCGCCAGCAGGGCGGCGACGATCTCGCGGCGGGTGGCGACCCAGGCGCGGAAAGGGTCGGCGAAGGCGGGGTCGAGCTGGGCTTCGGCCATGAGGCCGGTGAGGGCTTTGGCGCGGACGGGGTCGCCGCCGATGCGGTAGAGGTCGGTGACGAAAGCGGTGAGGTCGCCGGTGAGGGTGCCGGTGTCGGGTTCGGGGACGCGGGCGGCGGTTTCGTGGGCGTAGGCGTCCATGACGAGGGCGGGCTTGGACTTCCACCAGCGGTAGACCGTGCTCTTGGCGACGTTGGCGCGCTTGGCGACGCCTTCGATGGTGAGGGCGCCGTAGCCGTTCTCGACGAGGAGTGCGGCCGTGGCTTCGAGGACGGAGTGGTGGGCGTCTTCGTTGCGGAGGCGGCCGCCGGTGCGGGGCGGGTTGCTCGCAGAGTTGCTCGAAGGAGTGATTGACACGGCTTCACGATAGCCCTAGCGTTTTATCAAAACGCGGCGTAGCGTTTTGATTGAAGGATCGACCGCTGGATACGAGGGGGATGACCATGAGCAGGATCGTGTTCGTGCACGGGTACGGGATGAGCGCCGGGGAGCACTGGTACTCGGCGACGGGCGAGGAGTTCGCGGCCGAGGGGCACGAGGTGCGGATTCCGAACTTCCCCGAGCCGTTCGCTCCGGAGGCCGGTGTGTGGCTGAAGGAGCTGGAGGCGGCGACGGAGGGTGCGCCGGCCGGTGAGACCGTGCTGGTGGGTCACAGTCTGGGTGGGGTGAATGTGCTGCGGCTGCTGCAGGAGCACGACACGGAGGCCGAGGGGGCGTTCGCGGGGGTGGTGTTCGTGGCGTCGATGTCCGGCGAGGTGGGGTACGACGCGTTGGCGCCGTTCTTCTCGCCGGAGTTCGACTGGCAGCGGATCCGCAAGGCTGCGCGGGAGTTTCGTGTGCTGCACGCGGCGGATGACCCGGTGACCGGGGAGGCGACGGGTGAGCACGTGCTGCGGTTCGTGCGGGAGCTGGGCGCCGAGGCGCGGGTGACCGCGTCGGGCGGGCACTTCCCGAGTACGGGTGAGAGCCGTTTGGTGTTGCCCGACGCGGTGCGTCTTATACGTGAGGTGCTGTAGTCGCCTGTGGGCGGCCTCAGCGGACTGCGTCGCCGATGCGGTGGATGCGGACGAGGTTGGTGGATCCGCTGACGCCGGGGGGTGAGCCGGCGGTGATGACGACGACGTCGCCGGGGACGCAGCGGCCGATGCGCAGGAGCTCTTCTTCGACCTGGGCGACCATGGCGTCGGTGGAGTCGACGTGGGGGCCGAGGAAGGTTTCGACGCCCCAGGTGAGGTTGAGCTGGGAGCGGGTGGCGGGGTCGGGGGTGAAGGCGAGGAGGGGGATGGGTGAGCGGTAGCGGGAGAGCCGGCGGACGGTGTCTCCGCTCTGGGTGAAGGCGACGAGGAACTTCGCGCCGAGGAAGTCGCCCATTTCGGCGGCGGCGCGGGCGACTGCGCCGCCTTGGGTGCGGGGCTTGTTGCGGTCGGTGAGCGGGGGGAGGCCCTTGGCGAGGATGTCTTCCTCGGCGGCTTCGACGATGCGGGACATGGTGCGGACGGTTTCGATGGCGTACTTACCGACGCTGGTTTCACCGGAAAGCATGACGGCGTCGGTGCCGTCGATGACGGCGTTGGCTACGTCGGAGGCTTCGGCGCGGGTGGGCCGGGAGTTGTCGATCATCGAGTCGAGCATTTGGGTGGCGACGATGACGGGCTTGGCGTTGCGCTTGGCGAGCTTGACGGCTCGCTTCTGGACGATGGGGACCTGTTCCAGGGGCATTTCGACGCCGAGGTCTCCGCGGGCGACCATGATGCCGTCGAAGGCGGCGACGATGTCGTCGATGTTTTCGACTGCCTGGGGCTTTTCGACCTTGGCGATGACGGGGAGGCGTCGGCCTTCTTCGTCCATGATGCGGTGGACGTCTTCGATGTCGCTGCCGCTGCGGACGAAGGAGAGGGCGATGATGTCGGCGCCGATGCGCAGGGCCCAGCGGAGGTCTTCGATGTCTTTTTCGGAGAGGGCGGGTACGGAGACTGCGACGCCGGGGAGGTTGAGTCCCTTGTTGTCGGAGACCATGCCGCCTTCGATGACGCGGGTGTGGACGCGGGGGCCGTCGACGGCGGTGACTTCGAGGGTGACGCGGCCGTCGTCCACGAGGATGCGTTCGCCGGTGGTGACGTCGGCGGCGAGGCCCTTGTAGGTGGTGCCGCAGGTGTGGCGGTCGCCTTCGTGGTCTTCGACGGTGATGGTGAATTCGTCGCCGCGTTCAAGGAGTACGGGGCCTTCGCGGAAGCGGCCGAGGCGGATCTTCGGGCCTTGAAGGTCCGCGAGGATGCCGACGCTGCGGCCGGTTTCGTCGGCAGCCTTGCGGACGCGCTGGTAGCGGTCCTCGTGTTCGGCGTAGGTGCCGTGGCTGAGGTTGAAGCGGGCGATGTCCATTCCGGCTTCGACCAGGGCTTTGATCTGGTCGTATGAGTCGGTGGCGGGGCCCAGGGTACATACGATTTTCGCTCGGCGCATGAGGCGAGCGTATGCCCCTACCAGGGAGTAGGAAATTGGTTCCGGGTGTCCACTCAACAACCTTTGAGCAAAAGGTTGTTGACAATTGTTGAATGTGCATGGGGGTGCTCTGATGAGCACCCCCGGGGCGCCGATTTTCGGGTTTTCGGAGCTGAGGGGTCAGAGCTGGGGAGGGGTCATCGTGAAGCGTGCGTTCACCTGCGCGTAGACGGTCTGGCGCTGGGGTTCGAGGTCGAGGGCGGGGACGCCTGCGTCTTCGGCGGTGCTGAAGGCCATGGTGCGCATGCCGGCGCCGGCTGCGTGGAAGGGCGCGGGGGCGTTCTCGGCTCCGAGGTCGGCGAGTTCGACGAGGGCGGCGAGGTCGGCTCCGAGGGCGGCGGCGTATTCGCGGGCGCGCTGGACGGCTTCGAGTACGGCTTGGCGGCGGGCTTCGCCGTGCGCGGGTGAGGTGGGGCGCAGGGCCCACCAGGGTCCGTCGACCTGGGTGAGTTCGAGGTCGGCGAGGCGGGTGGTGAGTTCGCCGAGGGTGGTGAAGTCGTTGAGTTCGGCGGTGAGGTGGACGCGTCCGTGGTAGGCGCGGATGCGTTCGCCGCGGCCGTGGCGGGTGAGTTCGGGGGTGATGGAGAAGGCGCCGGTTTCGAGCTTTTCGACGGGGTCGCCATAGCTTTTGACGAGGTCGAGGACGGCGTTGTTGCGGCGGGTGAGGTCTTCGAGGGCGGTGCGCCGGTCGGTGCCGCGGGCGCTGACGGTGATGCCGATGCGGGCGATCTCGGGGTCGACTTCGAGGGTGGCTTCGCCGCGGACTGCGACGCGGGGGACTTCGGGGGTTCCGTAGGGCTGGTGCGATGCGTCCTGGGTCATGGATTCACTCTCGCACTGCTGCTCGTACGGGGGTGGTCATCGGATCGAAACCTGGTGGGGGTGTTGCGGCTTGTTACTGCTGGGTCAGAATCTACGCGCGTTGCCTATCTGTGTACACGCACCTCACAAGGGAGACGGCATGGCTTTGGACCGTAGGACATTTCTGGGCACGTCGGCCGCGACGGGTGCGGCTGTGGCGTTGGCGGGGGCCACGAGCACCCCGGCCGCCGCGGCCGAGGCGGTGGCCGGCGGCGCTTCGGCGGCGGGGGCGAAGACGTACGCGTTCACGGTGATGGGGACGACCGACCTGCACGGGAACGTCTTCAACTGGGACTACTTCACGGACAAGGAGTTCGACGACAAGGCGCACAACGACGTCGGTCTGGCGAAGATCTCCACGCTGGTGAACCAGGTGCGGGCGGAGAAGGGGCGGCGCAACACGCTGCTGATCGATGCCGGGGACACCATTCAGGGGACGCAGCTTTCGTACTACTACGCGAAGGTGGATCCGATCACCGCGCGGCGCGGTCCGGTGCATCCGATGGCGCAGGCGATGAACGCGATCGGTTATGACGCGGCGGCGCTGGGGAACCACGAGTTCAATTACGGTATTCCGGTGCTGCGGAAGTTCGAGGAGCAGTGCGACTTCCCGTTGCTGGGGGCGAACGCGCTGGATGCGAAGACGCTGCGGCCGGCGTTCCCGCCGTACAGCATGCACCGGCTGCGTACGCCGCACGGGCGGGACGTGAAGGTGGCGGTGCTGGGTCTGACGAATCCGGGGATCGCGATCTGGGACAAGGCGAACGTGCAGGGGAAGATGACGTTCCCGGGTCTTGAGGAGCAGGCGGCGAAGTACGTGCCGCGGCTGCGGTCGCTGGGTGCGGATGTGGTGATCGTGTCGGCGCATTCGGGTTCGAGCGGTACGTCGAGCTACGGGGACCAGCTGCCGTACATCGAGAACGCGGCGGGTCTGGTGGCGGAGCAGGTGCCGGGGATCGACGCGATCCTGGTGGGGCACGCGCACACGGAGATCCCGGAGTACCGGGTGCGGAACAAGGCGACGGGCAAGGACGTGGTGTTGTCCGAGCCGTTGAAGTGGGGGCAGCGGCTGACGCTGTTCGACTTCGAGCTGACGTGGGCGAAGGGCTGCTGGTCGGTGTCGAAGGTGTCGGCCCGGGTGCTGAATTCGAATGCGGCGGTGGAGGACCCGGAGATCGTGGGGCTGCTGTCGGACGAGCACCGCAAGGTCGTGGCGTATGTGAACCAGGTGATCGGTACGTCGACGCAGGCGATGTCCTCGGTGGACGGGCCGGTCAAGGACGTGGCGATCATCGATCTGATCAACCACGTGCAGGCGGAGACGGTGAAGGGGGCGCTGGCGGGTACGGAGTGGGGTGCGCTGCCGGTGCTGTCGCAGGCTTCGTGTTTCTCGCGTACGGCGGCGATTCCGTCGGGGCAGGTGACGATCAGGGATGCGGCGGGTCTGTATCCGTTCGAGAACACGCTGGAGGCGCGGCTGCTGACGGGCGCGCAGATCAAGGACTATCTGGAGTATTCGGCGAAGTACTACGTGCGGACGGCTCCCGGTGACGTGGTGGATCCGGCGAAGCTGACGAACGCGGAGGGTACGCCGGACTACAACTACGACGCCGTGTACGGGTTGACGTACGACATCGATGTTTCCGAGCCGGTGGGTTCGCGGATCTCGGGGCTGTCGTTCCAGGGGAAGCCGGTGGATCCGGCGGCGCAGTTCGTGCTGGCGGTGAACAACTACCGGGCTTCGGGCGGCGGCAATTTCCCGCACGTGCCGCAGTCCAAGCAGCTGTGGGCGAACTCGGACGAGATACGCAACACGATCATCCAGTGGGTGAAGGCGAAGGGGACGGTGGACCCGGCGCAGTTCGCGTCCGTGGACTGGCGGCTGACCCGAGCCGGGACACCGGTCTTCTAAGGCGTCGGTCCTTAAAGACGGCGGTCTTCTGAACGTTTCTCCTTACGGGTGCTCGACCAGTGGGAGCAGTTCGCCGGCGGGTTGGGGCCGGGCGTGCTCCCGCTGTTCGAGGCCGAAGGTGGTGAAGGCCGTGCGGATGGGCTGGGGGTAGGGCTCCTTGTCCGTCAGGGTGTTCAGGATGGCGGCGCTGCGCCAGGCGGCGAGGCCGAGGTCAGGGGCTCCGACGCCGTGGGTGTGGCGTTCGCCGTTCTGGACGAAGACGCTGCCGGTGACGGCCGGGTCGGTGATCATCCGGTAACGGTCGTCGATGCGGGGGCGGCCGGAGGAGTCCTTGCGCAGGTAGGGGTCGAGTCCGGCGAGGAGGCGGGTGAGGGGGCGTTCGCGGTAGCCGGTGGCGAGGACGACGGCGTCGGTGGTGAGGCGTGAGCGGGTGCCCTGTTCCACGTGTTCGAGGTGGAGTTCGACCTTGGTGGTGGCGACGCGGCCGGCGGTGCGGACGCTGACTCCGGGGGTGAGGACGGCGTCGGGCCAGCCTCCGTCGAGGGTGCGGCGGTAGAGCTCTTCGTGGATGGCGGCGATGGTGGCGGCGTCGATGCCCTTGTGGAGTTGCCACTGGGCGGGGACGAGGCGGTCGCGGACCGGTTCGGGGAGGGAGTGGAAGTAGCGGGTGTAGTCGGGGGTGAAGTGTTCCAGGCCGAGCTTGGAGTACTCCATGGGGGCGAAGGAGGGAGTGCGGGCGAGCCAGGTGAGGCGTTCGCGGCCGGCGGGGCGGGAGCGGAGCAGGTCGAGGAAGACCTCGGCTCCTGACTGGCCCGATCCGATGACGGTGACGTGGTCGGCGCCCAGGATGCGCTGCCGGTTGTCGAGGTACTCGGAGGAGTGGATCACCGGGACGGTGGGGGCTTCGGCGAGGGGGCGCAGCGGCTCGGGGACGTAGGGGGCGGTGCCGATGCCGAGGGCGAGGTTGCGGGTGTAGGTGCGGCCGAGGGCTTCGGCTTCTCCGTCGGTGTCGAGTTGGGTGAAGTCGACTTCGAAGAGGTCGCGTTCGGGGTTCCAGCGGACGGCGTCGACCTGGTTGCCGAAGTGGAGTCCGGGCAGGCGGCCGGCGACCCAGCGGCAGTAGGCGTCGTATTCGGCGCGCTGGATGTGGAAGTTCTCGGCGAAGTAGAAGGGGAAGAGGCGTTCCTTGTGCTTGAGGTAGCTGAGGAACGACCAGGGGCTGGAGGGGTCGGCGAGGGTGACGAGGTCGGCGAGGAAGGGGACTTGGAGGGTGGCTCCGTCGATGAGGAGTCCGGGGTGCCAGCGGAAGTCGCGGCGCTGGTCGTAGAACGCGGTGGCGAGTTCTGCGGCGCCTTGCCGGGGCAGGCCGTGGGCGAGTGCGGCGAGGGAGAGATTGAAGGGGCCGATGCCGATTCCGACGAGGTCGTGGGGTGCATCGAGCTGGGCGGTCATCGGTGGGTGCTGCCTTCCAGGAGGTTCACGAGGGCGTCCAGGTCCCCCGCCGTGGTGTGGGGGTTGAGCAGGGTGGCCTTGAGCCAGAGGCGGCCGTCGGCGGTGGCCCGGCCCAGTACGGCGGTGCCGCTCTGGAGGAGGGTGCGGCGGAGGGTGGCGAGTGCGGTGTCGTCGGCGTGGGTGGGCCGGAACAGGACGGTGCTGATGGTGGGCGCCGCGTGGAGTTCGAAGCCGGGGTGTGCTTCGAGGAGTCGGGCGAGCTGGTCGGCGCGTGCGCAGGTGAGGTCGATGAGGTGGGTGAGGCCGTCTCGGCCGAGGGAGCGCAGGGTTGCGGCGATCTTGAGGGCGTCTGCGCGTCGGGTGGTGCGCAGGGAGCGGCCGAGGAGGTCGGGCAGGCCGGCTCGGGTGTCGTCGGGGGCGTTGAGGTAGTCGGCCTGGTGGGCGAGGGGGGCGAGCAGGGTGGTGTCGGGGACGGTGAGGAGTCCGGCGGCGATGGGTTGCCAGCCGAGTTTGTGCAGGTCGAGGGTGATCGACCGGGCGCGGTGCAGGCCGGCGAGTTTGGGGCGGTGGCGGGGGCTGAGGTGGAGGAGGCCGCCGTAGGCGGCGTCGATGTGGAGGTCGGCGCCGTGGTGGTCGCAGAGGTCGGCGAGGGCGTCGAGGGGGTCGATGAGGCCGGCGTCGGTGGTGCCGGCGGTGGCGGTGACGAGGACGGGGCCGGTGGTGGTGGCGAGGGCCTCGGCGAGGGTGGCGGGGGTGAGGGTGCCGGTGGGGGTGGGGAGGCTGCGGGCGGGTGGCAGGCCGAGGAGCCAGGCGGCGCGCGGGATGGAGTGGTGGGCGTTGGCGCCGTGCAGGACGGTGAGGTGGGGGCCGTGGCGTTCGCGGGCGAGGAGGAGGGCGAGGTGGTTGGCCTCGGTGCCGCCGGTGGTGAGGACGGCGTCGGGGTGGGGGGTGTCGTGGAACTCCGCGGCGAGCGTGCGGGTGAGGAGGGTTTCGAGGGCGGAGGCGGCGGGGGCCTGGTCCCAGGAGTCGAGGGAGGCGTTGAGGGCGCTGGCGGCGAGGTCGGCGGCGGCCGCGACGGCGAGGGGCGGGCAGTGCAGGTGGGCTGCGCACAGGGGGTCGGCGGGGTCGGCCGCGCCGGCGGTGAGGGTGTGGACGAGGGTCCGTAGTGCTTCGTGGTCGCCGTGTCCGTGGTCGGGGAACACCTCGCCGAGTGCGGCGGTGACGCGGGCGGTGACGGCCTCGGGTCCGCCGGCCGGGAGTGGTCCGCCGCGGGCGCGGGCTCCGGTGCGCAGGGCGTCGAGGACGGTGGCGAGGAGTGGTTGCAGGGCGTCGGGGCCGTGGGGTCCGCCGGCGAGCGGGGCGGTGCCGCGTCTGCCTGTGCCGGGGGGCGCTGTCATGCGGTTGTCCTCACGGGAACGGATCGGCGGCGGGTGGTGCCGCTCGGCTGGGGTGGGGCACCCGGGGGTACAACGATCCGACCCGAATGGGGTAACCGCCCGGGTTTATGCGTGGTTGATTTCAAGCCGTCGGGGTGTCCGTCCTCGGGGCGGGACCGGTGGGCGGGTGCGGCTGGGTGGGCCCTGCGGGGCGGGGTCCCCTACCCGCCCTTCGCCCGTTCCCCGGGGCTGCGCCCCGGACCCGTTGCCGCGTGCGGCGCCGTTGCCAGGGGCCAGCCCCCGGACCCCCGCTCCTCAAACGCCGGAGGGGCTGGATTTTCGCCGGCGTTTGAGGCGCGGGGACTGGGGCGGAGCCCCAGGGGGTCCGGGCGCAGCCCGGGGAACGGGCGAAGGGTGGGTAGGGGATTTCCGCCCCGCAGGGCGCGCCGGCCGCACCGCCGACGGGTGGGGCAAGCCGGGCCTTCGGGAGGCCGGCGGCCGGTCGGGGAGGTGGTCCCCGGCCCCCCTGGTGGGGTGGGTCAGCGGCGGGCTCGTAGGGCTCGGGTGAGGTCGTCGAGGTGGTCGGCGAGTTTGCGGTGGAGGAGGGGGGTGATGTCGGGGGCGGTCAGGGCGGTGTGGCCGGCCTCGAGGTTGGCTTCGGTGATCTCGTGGCCGGGGAGGGCCCAGCGGCCTGCGGCTTCGGCGATGGCGGGGCCGCGGCGGGCGGCGAGGGTGACGGCCTCGGTGTAGGCGCGCGGTACGTACTCCCGTACCAGGTCGGCCTGTTCGGGCTGCCAGAAGCCCTGGGCGGTGGCGGTGAAGAGGTAGTTGGACAGGGAGTCGTCGTGGAAGAGGCGCTCCCAGGCGGCGGCCTTGGCCTCGGCCGTGGGGAGGGCGGCGCGGCAGCGGGCGGCGCCTTCGCGGCCGGTGCCGCTGGGGTCGGCGGCCAGGGCTTCGTCGATGCCGGCTTCGTCGGCGGCGCCGAGTACGGACAGGCGGGCGAGGATGCGCCAGCGCAGTTCGGGGTCGAGTTCGGGGCCGCCGGGGACGGTGCCTTCGGCGAGCCAGCCGGCGATGGTGTCGGGCTGGGTCGCGCTGTCGACGAGGGTGCGGACGGCGAGGAGGCGCAGGCCGGGGTCGGTGCCGTCCTCGGTGCGTCGCAGCAGGTCGCGGGCGATGGTGGTGAGGGTGGTGAGGGCGTCACCCCGGCGGTCGGGGGTGAGGTAGCGGTCGGCGATCTGGGCGCGGGTGAAGCCGAGGACGCCTTGGACGATCGCGAGGTCGGTTTCGTCCGGTACGTGGGCTTCGGCGGTGGCCAGGTAGTCGGCGGCGGCCAGTTCGCCGTCGCGGACCATGTCGCGCAGGGAGTTCCAGACGACGCCGCGGGTGAGCGGGTCGGGGATGCGGGAGATGCCGCGCAGGGCGGTTTCGAGCGAGGTCTCGTCGAGGCGGACCTTGGCGTAGGTGAGGTCGCCGTCGTTGAGGACGAGGAGGGCGGGGCGCGGGCCGCTCACGGAGAGGACCTCGTCGGAGGGGACGTCGAGGGCGAGGACCTCGCGCGGTTCGATGGCTCCGTCGGGGGCGCGGTCGTAGAGGCCGGCGGCGATGTGGTGGGGGCGGCTGCCGGTGCGGTCGACGGTGAGGGTCCAGCCTCCGTGGCTCTCCTGGAGGCGGGGGGTGAGGGTGTCGACGCCGGTGGTGCGCAGCCAGGTCTCGGCCCAGGTGTGGACGTCGCGGTCGGTGTGGGCGGCGAGGGAGTCGACGAAGTCGGCGAGGGAGGCGTTGGCGAACTTGTGGCGGGCGAAGTGGGTGTTGATGCCGGCCAGGAAGTCCTTCTCGCCGAGCCAGGCGACGAGTTGGCGCAGGGCGGAGGCGCCCTTGGCGTAGGAGATGCCGTCGAAGTTGAGGAGGGCGGAGGCGGTGTCGGGGACGGCGGCGGCGTCCGGGGCGACGGCGTGGGTGGAGGGGCGCTGGTCGGCGTCGTAGCCCCAGGGTTTGCGTTCCATGGCGAATCCGGTCCAGGTCTCGGTGAAGCGGGTGGCTTCGATGAGGGTCTGGTAGCCCATGAACTCGGCGAAGGACTCGTTCAGCCAGATGTCGTCCCACCAGCTGAGGGTGACGAGGTCGCCGAACCACATGTGGGCCATCTCGTGCGCGATGGTGACGGCGCGGCGCTGGCGTTCGGCGTCGGTGACGGCGGAGCGGAAGACGTAGTCGTCGCGGAAGGTGACCAGTCCGGGGTTCTCCATGGCGCCGGCGTTGAACTCGGGCACGAAGGCCTGGTCGTAGGAGTCGAAGGGGTAGGGCTCGGTGAACTTGTCGTGGAAGCGGTCGTAGCAGGCGGTGGTGAGGTCGAGGATCTCCTGCGCGTCGGCGTCGAGGTGGGGGGCGAGGGAGCGGCGGCAGTGGATGCCGAAGGGGAGCCCGGCGTGCTCGGTGCGGATGCTGTGCCAGGGGCCGGCGGCGACGGCGGCGAGGTAGGTGGAGATGACGGGGGTGGGGGCGGAGGCCCAGATGCCGGCTTCGGGGGCGGAGCCGTCGCCGCCGTCGCCGGGGCGTTCGTCGCCGTCACCGGGGCGTTCGCCGATGCGGGTGGTGATGCCGTTGGCGAGGACGGTCCAGTGCGCGGGGGCGGTGACGGTGAACTCGAACACGGCCTTGAGGTCGGGCTGGTCGAAGGCCGGGAAGACGCGCTGGACGTCGTCGAGGAACATCTGGGTGTAGACGTACGTCTCGCCGTCCGCGGGGTCGGTGAAGCGGTGCAGGCCTTCGCCGGTGCGGGAGTAGCGCATGCGGGCGGCGATGCGGAGTTCGTGGGGGCCTTCGGTGAGGCCGGTGAGGGGGAGGCGGCCGTCGGTGAGGGCGGCCGGGTCCAGGGGGTGTCCGTCGAGGGCGGCGGAGCGCAGTTCGTCCGGTTTCAGCTCGACGAAGGTGTCGCCGGCGGTGCGTGCGGTGAACCGGATGACGGTGCAGGACTCGAAGGTCTCGTCGCCGGTGGTGAGGTCGAGGGCGACCTCGTAGTGCCGGACGTCGAGGAGTCGGGCTCGGATCTGCGCTTCGTTGCGCGTCAGTGCGGACATGGGGCCCATGCTGCCGGATGGCGGCGCCGGGCCCCAGTTCCTATTCGGCGCCTGCGCCTGCGCTCTCGCCCTCACCCTCGCCTGCGGCGATCGTCTCGTGGTGGCGGATGACCTCGGCGATGATGAAGTTGAGGAGCTTCTCGGCGAAGGCGGGGTCGAGCTTGGCGTTCTCGGCGAGCTGGCGCAGCCGGGCGATCTGGCTGGCCTCGCGGCCCGGGTCGGCCGGGGGCAGCTGGTGGCGGGCCTTGAGGTGGCCGACCTGCTGGGTGCACTTGAACCGCTCGGCGAGCATGTGCACCACGGCGGCGTCGATGTTGTCGATGCTGTCCCTGAGCCGGGCCAGCTCGGCGGTGACGTTCTCGTCGATGTCCCTGGTGTTCATGGTCACCGAGAATACGTGGCGTGCGGCGACGCTTCTTCGGCCGGTCGGCCACTGAGACGGACGGGATACCGCCTAGGCCTGCGGCTCGGTGGGGTCGTGGGTGATGAGGTCGCCCGGCTGGCACTGGAGGACGTCGCAGATCCTGGACAGGGTGGAGAAGCGGATGGCCTTGGCCCGTCCGTTCTTGAGCACGGACAGGTTGACGACGGTGATGCCGACCTGGGCGGCCAGTTCGGTGAGCGTCATGCCGCGGTCGGCCAGGATCCGGTCGAGGTGGATCCGGATCGCGTGGAGTTCCTCTTCGGGCATCAGATCGTCCCTTCGAGGTCCTCTCGCATGCGCACGCCCTCGCGCATGATCTTCCCCATGATGACGGCGGCGAGGCCGGCGAGGATGAGCACCTGGGGCTCGGAGACCGTCGGACCGGAGTCGAGCATGGGCACCATGCTCGCGGCGAGCCAGGACTGCGACCACCCTACGACGAGGCCCGCGAGCGGTGTGCCCGCAGTGACGAACCAGCCGAGAACGGTGAGCCGTCGCGCCACCTCGTCGGTGAACGGCCCTTGGGAGACGACGGCCTTCAGCAGTCGGGAGAAGAGCAGCAGGGCGACGGAGGCGAACAGCATCCAGGGCAGTTGGCCCCCGAGGTCGGCGGCGCGCTGCGCCGTGGAGGGGGCGTTCTGGCAGAGCCGTGCGGTGCTGCTGGACGCTTCCACGCCCTGGCCGACCGGCAGGCCGCCGTCCAGGGTGGCGTTGGCCCAGAAGTCGGTCTTCACGCAGACCGCCCCGTCGTCGGCCAGGTGCGAGACGGCCGTGCCGATGAAGGTGAGCCCCCAGAGGATCGCCAGCGCAAAGGTCAGTGAGGCCAGGATCTTTGTGAATCGCGTGTTCATCGCGTTCCCCCCTATCGATTTTCGATATGCCAGACCCTAGCGGACCATATCGATAATCGACAAGTGGGTGCCTGTCAGAGGGGCAGGAGCGCCGTGACCAGCCAGCCGCCTTCGGGGGCGGGGCCGGCGGTGAGGGAGCCGCCGAGGGCTTCGGCGCGTTCGGCCATGCCGACGAGGCCGTAGCCGCCGCCGCGGGCGTTCTCGGAGAGTTTCGCGGGGCGGCCGCCGTCGTCGGCGATCCGGACTTCCAGGCCGGCCGGGACGGTGCGCAGGCCGATCCGGACGGCGGTGGCGGTGGCGGCGTGCTTGCCGATGTTGGTGAGGGCTTCGAGGACGATGCGGTGGGCGGTGGCGGCGACGTCGGCGGGGAGCCGGGCCTCCAGGCCCTCCTCCACGTAGAGGACGACGGGCGGGCCGGTGGCGGCGAACCGTTCCATCAGCCCGCGGATCTCCCGGAGGCCGGCGACGGGGGCCGTGCCGGCGGAGCCGGGCCTGCCGCCCTTGCCCTTCTCCGGGTCGGCGTCCTCGGCACCCTCGCGGAGGATCTTGACCAGGCGGCGCATGGAGCCGAGCGCCTCGTCGCCGGCCGTCTCGATGCGGCCGAAGATCTCGCCGGCGCGTTCCGCGGAGACCTTGGTGTAGCGCGCGGCGCGCGCCTCGACGACGATCCCCGTCACGTGGTGGGCGACGAGGTCGTGGAGCTCGCGTGCCAGCTCCAGGCGTTCGGCGCTGCGTACGGCGCGCAGCTCGCGGACCCGCTGGACGGACTGCAGGCGCAGGAGCAGGGAGTACGCGGTGACGACGACGGCGAGCACGGAGAAGAGCAGGGTGAAGCGGCCCGGGTCCGCGTCGCGGACGGGCGCCGCCATGGAGCCGAGGGCGAGCAGGGGGCCGAGGACGGCGGCGGTGCGGGCGGGGGCGCGCAGCAGTACCTGGGCGAGGAGGACGAGCAGGGCGACGGCCTCGCCGCCGCCCCAGACGACGAGGGGGAGGTTGCTGAAGAGGAGGGAGAGGGTGACGGCCCAGGTGACGGCGGCGGCGAACCAGGCGCGGGCGAGCAGCGGGATGCGCGGCCAGGGCACGGCGCTGAGGCAGACGAGGATGCCGGACACCCAGACGGCGGCGTGCGGGGTGCTGGGCTGGCGGGCGAGGACGACGCCCTCGAAGGTGACGAGGGAGAGGAGGGTGAGCGAGAGGATGATGCGGATCCAGTCCGCGGCGTAGGGGTGGCGGCGGGCCCATGGCCCCAGGGGGCTCATACCGAGCCCCGGAGCGCCTCGTCGGCTCCGCCGGGGGTACGGGGCTCCGTGCGGGTGGCTCCGCCCTGGGGCTGCACGGCTCCGCCGTAGGTGTGGGGGCTTCGGCGCATGCGGAGGCCGCGGTTCGCCCGGGGGCTGCCCGTACCCGTGGTGGCCGGGGTCGTCGGGAACGGCGTGCGCCGGCTTCCTGGGGCGCCGCCCCAGCCCCCGCGCCTCAAACGCCGGCGAGGCTGATTCTGCCCGGCGGCACCCGAACAGCCTCGGGGCCGGTTCCGCCCCGTGCCGTCCGGACAGCCGCAGGGCTGGTTGCGCCCCGGGCCGCCCGGGTGGCGGTCAGGGGTGGTCGGGGGGTGGGGGTGGGTCACGCCGGGGTGCCTGCCAGGCCGCTTTCCCAGGCCCAGGCGGCGATTTCCACGCGGTTGCGGGCGTCCAGTTTGGCCTGGACGTTGGCCAGGTGGGTCTTGACCGTGGAGAGGGAGACGAAGAGCTCGCCGGCGATCTCGGCGTTGGTCAGCCCGCGGGCGAGGCAGCGTACGACCTCGCGTTCCCGGTCCGTGAGGGGCTCCGCCGGGCGGCGGGCCGCTGCGGCGGCGGCCGGGGTGCGGTGGGCCATTTCGCGGAGCAGCCGGACGGTGATGGCGGGTGAGACGAGGGAGTCCCCGACGGCTGCCGCCCGTACCGCTTCAACCAGCATGGCCGGGCTCGCGTCTTTGAGGAGGAAGCCGGACGCTCCGCCCTGGAGCGCCGCGTGGACGTACTCGTCGAGGTCGAAGGTGGTGACGATGACGATGCGGGGGGTGTCGCGCCCGGAGAGCCGGCGGGTGACTTCGAGCCCGTCGAGCTTGGGCATGCGGATGTCGAGGAGGAGGACGTCGGGGCGGTGCGCGGCGACGGCCGCGAGGGCCGCTTCACCGTCTTCGACGTCGGCGACCACCTCGATGTCCGGCTGGCTTTCGAGGATCATCCGGAAGCCGGTCCTGACCATCTCCTGGTCGTCCGCGATGATCACTCTGATCGCCATGCGCCGCCTGCCCCACTGTCGCCCGTTGCCTGTGCCGTCCCGGCTTCCCCGGCTTTCCCACCCGGTGGGATCTCTCCATGGGACCTGCGGGCGCCTCGGCCCGCAACCGCACAGCAGACCGCCGGGAGCATGCCGCAAGGCCGGAACGGCGTCGTTCCGGCCTCACGGTACTTCGGTCGACCTTACGGACATGTGGGGCATCGTGCCTCATTCTTCCGGCCCCCATCGGAGGGGCCGGAAGGCCTACAGCGGGCCCGGGAGGCGGTCAGAGGGTGGCGGCCGCGCTCTTGATCGCCGCCGCGAAGGTGGAGACCTCCGTGTAGACGCCGGGGTAGTCGGGACGGGCGCAGCCCTCGCCCCAGCTGACTATGCCGACCTGGATCCAGGCGTTCGCGTTGTCCCGGCGGAACATGGGACCGCCGGAGTCGCCCTGACAGGTGTCGACCCCGCCCTGGTCGAATCCGGCGCAGATCTCCTCGGCGGGCACGAGCGAGCTGCCGTAGGAGTCCTGGCAGGAGGCGTCGGAGACGAAGGGGACGGTGGCCTTCAGCAGGTAGCGCTGCTGGGCTCCGCCTTCCCGGGCGGCGCCCCAGCCGGCGACGGTGAAGGTGCCGTTGTCGTAGGCCTTGGTGTCGGCGATCTTGAGGGTGGGCAGGTTGATGGGCTGGGCGAGCTTGATGAGCGCCCAGTCCTTGCCGGTGCCGTTGTAGCCGGGGGCCTGGAGCACCTTGGTGGACTTGACCTTGATGGCGCTGGAGCTCTTGAGGTCGACCACTCCGGCGGTGGCGGTGATGGAGGTGTTGTTGCCGGAGCCGCTCACGCAGTGGGCGGCGGTGAGCACGATCTGCTGGGTGTAGAGGGCGCCGCCGCAGCCCATGGAGAGCCGGACCATGAAGGGGAACTCGCCCTGGGCGGCGCGGGTTCCGCCGACCACGGGTGCCGTGCCTGCGGTGGCGGTGCCGGGCTGGAGGCTGACGGCCGCGAGGGCCACCGCTCCGACGGCGAGGACGCGCTTGAGGGTGGTGACGAGGCTGGACACAGTCGACACACTGCCTTTCGTGGGGGGTTGGGCCGTGCGCGTCACCCCGGGGCGGGTGGGATGGACCGCCTGGGTGACGGGGACATGACACACCCTGCGCACGGAGGCCATCAAGAACGCGTTTTCGGACAACTTCCGGCCGAAGGGGCCCCATGACGCACAACGGGCGGCGCAGCAGCCCGATCGAGCACGGATTTCCTCATCTGGAGACGGTCCGCGCGGCCGTCACCGCACTGTTCCGACGGCTGTCCGCCGACGGGATCCGCGCCTACGACACCCCCTTCGCCCCCGCCGACGCGGCCTTCCCCGCGTCCGAGGACCTGTACCCGGGTGCCCACCGGGTGGCTTCCGCGATGGTCCGCGCCCTGCGCCTGCCCGACGCGCGCCTGATCGTGGGCTTCCGCGCGATGGAGGAGGCGGCGACCGTGGAACTGGCCGCCGGGCCCGAGTACTTCGTCGAGGTCAACGACCGCTTCCGCGTCCACCGCCGCGATCTGGCGGCCGCCCTCGCCCACGAGGTCACGCACGTGCTGCTGCACCGGCTGGACCTGCACTTCCCCACCACCCCCGGCAACGAGATCCTCACCGACACCGCCGCCGCCTACCTCGGCGCCGGCTGGCTGCTGCTCGACGCCTACCGGGAGGACGAGCTCACCCACCAGAAGCTCGGCTACCTCACCCCGGAGGAGTTCGGCTACGTCCTCGCCCGGCGCGGCCGGTTCCTCGGCGGCGAGGACCTCTCCGCGTGGTTCACCAGCCCGCAGGCCTACGAGGCGTACGTGCGCGGCCGCGACCGGGCCGACCAGGAGCTGCGCCGGGCCCCCTTGGCGGCCGCGGGCCGGACGGAGCGGCTGCGGTACGCGGCGGCCCGCCGGACCGGGTCCGCCGCGCCCGGGGCGGCGTACGGCTTCGAGGTGCACGCGGGCGGGCTGCGGGTGAGCTTCCCGTGCCCGGTGTGCGGGCAGCGCCTGCGGCTGCCGGCCCACCGCGGGCCGGTCCGGGCCCGGTGCGGGCTGTGCCACACGGTGCTGGACTGCGACACCTGAGCGGTCAGTCGCCGCCGCCACAGCCCCCGGAGCCGCCGCAGCCGCCTCCGCCGACGGCCCGCCGGCGCCGGGCGGGCCGCATGACGGAGGTTCACCGCCCGGCCATGAAAAGTTACTTACCAGCCAGTAGACATGAGGGCGGACGATCCCCAGCCTGGTCACGTACATGCCAACATGTGATCGAGGAGCGTCCCCCATGCGCAGCACCCGTACCACTGCCGCCGCAGTGGCCGTAGCCGCAGCCGTACTGGCCCTGGTTCCGGCCGCCACCGCCCAGGCGGCCCCCGCCCGGACGGCCGTCGCGCCCGTCACCGCCGTCACCGCCTCCGCGCCCGGCGGCAACGCGGCGATCCTGGGCATCGACTACGCCACCTGGCAGCGCGACGTCTCCGCCGTCATCGACGCGGCCCGCCCCGGGATCGAGCAGCGCATCGCCGCCTCGCCGGCCGGCGAGAAGCCGGCGATCGTCCTCGACATCGACAACTCGTCGCTGGAGACGGACTTCCACTGGTTCTGGACCTTCCCGACCCCCGCGATCGCCCAGGTCCGCGAGCTGACCCGGTACGCGAACGACCGCGGGGTCGCGATCTTCTTCGTCACCGCCCGCCCGGGGATCGTGTACTCCCTCACCGAGCGCAACCTCAAGGCGGTCGGCTACCCCGTCTCGGGCCTCTACGTGCGCGATCTGCCCGCACTGTTCGGCGAGGTCAGCGCCTACAAGACGGCCAAGCGGGCGGAGATCGAGGCCCGCGGCTACACGATCATCGCCAACATCGGCAACAACCAGAGCGACCTGGTGGGCGGCCACGCCGAGCGCACCGTCAAGCTGCCCGACTACGGCGGCAAGCTCTCCTAGGCGAGCTAGGCGAGTTGGGCGGCGATCGCGTTGACCGCCGCCCAGCCGAAGGCCATCGCCGGGCCGATCGTCGCGCCCGGCCCGGGGTAGGTCTCCCCCATCACCGCCGCCGAGCAGTTGCCGGAGGCGAAGAGGCCCGGGATCGGGGTGGAGTCCTCGCGGAGCACCCGGCCGTCGGTGTCGGTGACGAGGCCGCCCTTGGTGCCGATGTCCCCGGGGTGCACGGGGACCGCGTAGAAGGGGCCCTTCTCGATCGGCGCCAGGTTCGGGGTGGGCAGCGTCGGGTCGCCGTAGTAGCGGTCGTAGACGCTCTCGCCCCGCCCGAAGTCCTTGTCGGTGCCCACCTCCGCGAAGGAGTTGAAGCGGGCGATCGCGGCCGGCAGCCCGGGGGCCGAGATCTGCCGGGCCAGTTCCTCCACGCTGTCGGCCTTCTTCAGGAAGCCGCTCTCCAGCCACTTCTTGGGGAAGGGCTGCCCGGGGAAGAGCCCGGCGAAGATGTACCGGGCCTTGGAGCGGGCGTCCAGGATCAGCCAGGACGGCACCGTCCTGGCGTCGGGCCGGTCCGCGGCGTACATCCGGTCCACGAACGCGTGGTACGGCAGGGCCTCGTTGGCGTAGCGCTCCCCCGCCTCGTTGACGATGACCATGCCGGGGATGCCCCGGTCGGCGACGAGGAAGAAGGGCTTCTCCCCCGGCGGGCACACCGACGGCGCGCCCCAGACCTTGTCCAGCAGATCGGTGGCGGCCCCCAGTTCCTCACCGAGCTTCAGGGCGTCGCCGGTCTGGCCCTCCGCGGAGTGCGTCCAGGCCGTGGAGGTGGGCGCGGGCAGGTGCTTCTCGCGCAGGGCCTGGTCGTGCGAGAACCCGCCCGAGGCCAGCACCACCCCGCCCCGCGCCGCCACGGTCACTTCGTGCCCGGCGCGCAGGACCCGTACGCCCGTCACCCGGCCGGCCGGGTCCGTGACCAGGCCGGTCAGGGGCGCCGACAGCCACAGTTCGCCGCCGAGCGCCTCCAGGGAGAGCCGCATGCGGGCGATGAGCGCCTCGCCGAGGGAGAGCAGCTTGCGGCCCGTGGCCAGCGCCTTGACCGCGCGCAGGCCGACCTTGAGGGAGGTCTTCTTGCCCGCCCAGGTCCGGCTGACCATGTTCAGGAAGCGGAAGTCGTACGAGGTCATGGTCAGCCCGTACGTGGGCAGTCCGGCCCGGCGCATGGAGGCGCCGAGGTCGCCGAGCCGTTTGAAGTCGACGATGCACGGTTCGATGGAGCGGCCCTGCGCCATGCCGCCCTGGGCCTCGGGGAAGTAGTCCGAGTAGCCGGGGGTGTACATGAAGCGGATCTCGGTGCGGTCGTGGAACTCCTTGACCATGCGCGGCCCGTGGGTGAGGTACGCGTCCTTGCGCGCGGCCGGGACGCGGTCGCCGACGGTGGCGTCGAGGTAGGCGCGGGCCTTCTCGCGGGTGTCGGCGAGGCCGGCGCGGTCGAGGTGGAAGTTGCCGGGGACCCAGATCGCGCCGCCGGACAGGGCGGTGGAACCCCCGTAGGAGTCGGTCTTCTCCACGACGAGGACGCTCAGGCCCCGCAGTCGGGCGGTGACGGCGGCGGCGAATCCGGCGGCGCCGGAGCCGACGACCACCACGTCGTAGGCGTACTCGGTGAGGTGCTCGGTGGCGTGCTCGGCGGTCATCCGAAGGCTCCCGTGGCGTAGTCGCTGCGGTAGTAGAGGAGGGGGGATCCGCCGTCGCGGGCGCTCAGTTCGAGGACCCGGGCGGTGACGAGGTAGTGGTCGCCCGCCTCGTGGACCTCTTCGAGGGCGCAGTCGACGGTGGCGAGGGCGCCGCCGACGCGGACGGCGCCGTGGGGGGAGAGTTCCCAGTCGACGCCGGCGAACTTGTCCTCGCCGCGGCGGCCGAGGGCTTCGCACACGGCGCGCTGCTCCTCGGCGAGGATGCTGACGCCGAAGCGGCCGGCGGCCCGGACCTTGGGCCAGCTGGAGGAGCCCTTGCCCACGCAGAGCAGGACCAGCGGCGGGTCGAGGGAGAGGGAGGCGAAGGACTGGCAGGCCAGCCCGGCCGGGCGGCCGTCGTCCGCGACGGCCGCGACGACGGTGATGCCGGAGGCGAAGGCGCCGAGGACCTCGCGGAAGGCGGCGGGATCGACCGGGGCCACCGGATCGACCGGGACAGCCGGGTCGACCGCGGCGGCGGGGCCGGTCAGCCGTTCCACTGGTGGCCCCAGAAGCTGTCCGCGGTGATCTCCTTCGCGGTCCAGGTGGCGGGGTCGACGAGCAGGCCGTC
The DNA here is from genome assembly GCF_026342735.1 of Streptomyces sp. NBC_00193. GTDB lineage: Bacteria > Actinomycetota > Actinomycetes > Streptomycetales > Streptomycetaceae > Streptomyces > Streptomyces stoeckheimensis. The sequence continues at coordinate 4,853,060 of NZ_JAPEMM010000001.1, read as the reverse complement.
CCAGCCGTACTCGACCTGGAAGCCGCCGGGGGCCTGGGCGTAGAAGGAGACCATGTGGTCGTTGGAGTGCCGGCCGAGGGTGGAGGCGATGGGGATGCCCGCCTTGTTCATGCGGTCGAGGCAGTAGCCGACGTCGTCGAGGGTCTCCAGCTCGACCATGAAGTGCACGATGCCGGGCGGCAGCGCGCCGGGGTAGAGCCCGAGGCTGTGGTGGCGGCGGTTGGGGCTGAGGAAGTGCATCCAGTAGAAGTCCTGGCCGGGCTTGCCGGTGGGGACGGCGACCGGGGGCAGCCGCATCGAGTCGCGCAGCTGGAAGCCGAGGAGGTTCTCGTAGAAGTCGAGGGTGGCCTCGGTGTCGGCGGCGGGCAGGACGACGTGGCCGAGGCCGAGGCTCCCTTCGCGGCCGCCGGTGACGAACCGGTTGCCGTACCGGGCTGCGAGCGGGGTGTGGTCCTGGGCCTGGCCCCAGTAGATCTCCAGGGGGTTGCCGCTGGGGTCCTCGCAGTGGATGAGGCCCTGGACGCGGCGGTCGGCGAGGGTCTCGGCGTCCGCCTGCTTGACGGGGTGACCGGCGCTCTCCAGCTCGGCGGCGGCGTCTTCGAGAGCGCGGGCGCCCGCTACCTCGAAGCCCGCGGCGAGCAGCCGGTCCTGGGCGCCGGCGACGAACTGGAAGCGGTGCGTGCGGTCGTCGATGCGGACGCCCAGCAGGGTGTCCGTGGTGCCTGCGGCTTCGGCCATGCCGAGGATGTCGAGGACGTAGGTGCGCCAGGCGGCGAGGTCGGCGGTTTCGATGCGGAGGTAGCCGAGTGCGCGGATGTCCATGCGGGAACTCCTCGGGGGGATCGGTGCGGGATCAGTGCGGGGATCGATGCCGGGATCGATGCGCGGATCAGTGCCGGGATCGATGCCGGAATCGATGCGGATTCAGTGCAGGAAGAAGTCGGTGGCGAGGCGGTTGAACTCGTCGGCGGCCTCGGTCTGCGCCCAGTGCCCGCAGTGCGGGAAGACGTGCAGACGGGCGTCGGGGATGGTCTTCAGCGCGAGGAAGGCGCCGTCGACCGGGTTGACGCGGTCCTCGCGGCCCCAGGTCAACAGGACCGGGCGGCTGATGCGGTGCGCTTCGCGCCAGAGCATGGCGGCCTCGGGCCACTTGGCGAAGGAGGCGCCCATGCGGGCGTTTCCGAGCCTGGCTTCGGGGTCGGTGGCCTGGGCGTAGCGCTCCTCGACGAGGGCGTCGGTGACGATCGCCGGGTCGTGGGCGAGGGTGGTGAGGAAGGTCCGCATCTGCTCGCGGGTGGGCTCGGGGGCGAGGCTGAACTCGAAGAGCCGCTTGATGCCTTCGGTGGGGTCGGCGGAGAAGAGGTTGAGCGAGATCCCGCCGGGGCCCATGAGCAGGAGCTTGTCCACGCGTCCGGGGTGGTCCAGGACGAGCCGGGTGGCGGTGCCTCCGCCGAGGGAGTTGCCGATGAAGTGCGCCCGCTCGATGCCGAGTTCGTCCATGAGGGCGATGACGGCGTTCGCGCTGAAGCCGAAGTAGTCGCGGTCGGGTTCCGGCTTGTCGGAGCGGCCGTAGCAGGGCTGGTCGACGAGCAGGGTGCGGAAGCGTGCGGCGAAGTGGGGCAGGTTGCCGCCGAAGTTGGACCAGCCGGAGGCGCCGGGCCCGCCGCCGTGCAGCATGATCACGACGGGGGCGCCGGATCCGCCGGGCCCGTCGGCCGGGCCGGCCTCGTGGTAGTGCAGGGTCATCCCGCCGGCCTTGGCGGTGCGGGAGGTGTTCTCGTACGTCAGGCCCTGCGCGCTCACAGCATCGTGTCCTGGATGTCGAGGCCGAGGGCGCCCTGTCCGAACAGGACCAGGGCCCGCTCCGGGTCGTTGGCGGCGTGGCCGCGGCCGGTGTGGACGTCGCGCCAGGCGCGCTGGACGGGGTTGGGGCCGGTGCGCATGGCGCTGCCGCCCGCGTTCTCCATGAGGAGGTCGACGGCGGCGACGCAGCGCTCGGTGGCGAGCACCTGGTCGCGGCGGGCCCGGGTGCGCAGCGGTGTGGGGAGTTCCTCGCCGCGTTCGGCGAGGGCGTAGAGCTCGGAGACGTTGCGCTGGAGCTGGAGCCAGGAGGCGTCGATGTCGCTGGCGGCGCGGGCGATGCGGACCTGGGCGAAGGGGTCCTCGGCGACCTGCTGGCCGTAGGAGATGCGGAAGCGTTCGCGGGTCGCGGCGACGTAGTCCTCGTAGGCGCCTTCGGCGATGCCGACGATGGGGGTGGAGATGGTGGTGGTGAAGACGGAGGCGTAGGGGAGCCGGTAGAGCGGCTCGGGGTTGAGGCGGTGGCCGGGGACCTGGAGGGCGGTGACGGGGCCGAAGCTGAGGGCGCGATGTTCGGGGACGAACACCTCTTCGACGACGATGTCGTTGGAGCCGGAGCCGCGCAGGCCGACGGTGTCCCAGACCTCGTCGATGCGGTACTGGGACCGCGGGATCAGGAAGGTCCGCATGTCGACGGGGCGGCCTTCGGCGTCGGCGACCAGTCCACCGAGCAGGGCCCAGTCGGTGTGGTCGCAGCCGGAGGAGAAGTGCCAGCGGCCGCTGAGGGTGAAGCCTCCGTCGACCGGGGTGACCTTGCCGGTGGGGGCGTAGGAGGAGCAGATGCGCGTGTCGCGGTCCTGGCCCCAGACCTCTTCCTGGGCGCGGGGGTCGTAGAGGGCGACGTGCCAGGGGTGGACGCCGACGACGGAGGCGACCCAGCCGGTGGAGCCGCAGGCCTTGGCTATCTCCTTGACGGCGGCGTAGAAGAGGGCGGGGTCGGCGGCGTACCCGCCGTGGGCCTTGGGCTGGAGCAGCCGGAAGAAGCCGGTGGCGGCGAGTTCCTTGATGCTCGCCTCGGGGACCTTGCGCAGGCTTTCGGCCTCTGCGCTGCGCTCGCGGAGGGCGGGGGCGAGGGCGCGGACCGCTGCGAGGACCTCTTCGTCACTCATGGTGTCCCCTTCTCAGATCAAGGATCTTCGGGTGTTCGGGATCGATGGCGAGGAACGTACGCCGGGTGCTCCGGGCGCGGAACGAGCTGTTCCCGCTGAGCGGGAAGCTCGTCCGAGCTCTTCGGAACTCCCCCGGAACTCCTCGGAACGACTACTTGAAGTATTACTGAATGAAATAGACACCTCCGGGTGCTTCCCTCCGGTCGGGGGCGCGTGGCAGGGTCGCCCCAACGCCTCACGCAGGGGGTTTTGTCGTGCTTGACCAGTTCATGGAGCAGGTCGCGGAGACCGAGCTCGCACCGCTTTCGCTGCTGGAGAAGGCCGCGAAAGTGCTGGGTGCCTTCGAAGGTCCACAGCCGCGGCTGTCGCTCACCGAGGTCGTGCGCCGCTCCGGAATCCCACGTTCTTCCGCCCACCGGATCCTCGACCAGCTGGTGCAGTTGCGCTGGCTGGACCGCGAGGGCCGGGACTACCGCATGGGCATGCGCATGCTGGAGCTGGGCGCGCTCGCCTCCCACCACAACCGGCTGCGCCGGGCCGCGCTGCCGCTGCTGCACGCGCTGCACGAGCAGACGGGCCGGGTCGTGCACCTGTCGGTGCTCGACGGGGCCGAGGTGGTGTGCCTGGAGCGGATCGGCGGCTCGGAGGCCACCACGGTGCCCTCGCGGGTCGGCGGCAGGATGCCGGCGTACTGCACGGCCGCCGGGAAGGCGATCCTCGCGTTCAGCGATCCCGCCGCGGTGGAGCACGTCCTCGCGCAGGGGCTGCGCCCGCGCACCGCGCGCACCCTGATCCGGCCGCTGGCGCTGCGTTCGGAGCTGGCGGCTGTCCGCGAGCGCGGGGTGGCGTACGACCGGGAGGAGAGCTTCCGGGGCATCTCCTGCGTGGCCGCTCCGCTGCGGGGCGCCGGGCGGGCCGTGGCCGCCGTGTCGGTGTCCTCCTGCCGGGGCGACCGGGAGACGGCCCGCCTGGCGCCGGCGGTACTGGCCTGCGCGCGGTCGGTATGGCGGGAGCTGTACGGGCCGGGCCGGCCGGGGCGGGCGGCTGCCGCGCCGGCGCGGGACCTGGAGCCGGCGGTCTCGGCGCAGGCGCTGGACAACATGATGGGGTGGCTGCGGTTCAGCGAGTGGATGTAGTGGGTAGTGGTATCCCAACGCACGAGTGAACGACTACGGGCCCGACCCCTCGCCAGGGGGCCGGGCCCGCGGTCGTCGGCGGCGTTCAGCCGTCGTAGCTGATGCGGATGCGGTCGCCGAGCGGCAGGGCCTGGCAGGCCAGGACGTAGCCCTCGGCCAGGTCCTCGGGGGCCAGGACCTCGTTGCGGACCATCTTGACCTCGCCCTCCAGCACCCGGCAGCAGCAGGCGCTGCACGCGCCTTCCCGGCAGGAGTACGGGGCGGGGACGCCCGCGGCGAGCAGCGCGGTCAGCAGTGGGGTCTGCCGTCCCCAGCCGACGGTGTGCCAGACCCCCTCGAACTCCACCTCGGCGGTCGCGCCGCCCGGGTCCGGGGCCGCCTCCCCCGGGTTCGCCCCCGCCGGGGCGAAGACGTCCCCGCTGAGGGAGAAGTACCGCTCGCGGTGGATCGCCCGCCCCCGTCCGCCCGCGGAGCGAATCGCCGTCTCCGCCGCGTCCATCAGCGGAGCGGGTCCGCACAGGTAGGTCTCGCGGTTCGCGTACGGGGCCACGAGCGGGCCCAGCTGCGGGGCGGTCGGCAGTCCCTGGAGGGTTTCCAGCCAGTGCACGACGGTGAGCCGCCCGGGGTGTTCCTCGGCGAGCCCCCACAGCTCGTCGCGGAAGATCACCGAGCCGGGGTCGCGGTTGGCGTACACGAGCGCGACGTGGCCCCGGCCGGCCAGGAGCGCCGACTTCGCGATCGACAGCACCGGGGTGATCCCGCTGCCCCCCGCCACCAGCAGCAGGTCCTGGTCCAGGTCGGGCGGGGTGAAGGTGCCGGCGGGGGGCAGGATCTCCAGCTCGTCGCCGATGCGCACGTCCTGGCACAGCCAGCCGGAGCCGACGCCGCCGGGGACCCGTTTGACGGTGATGCGCAGCGGGTCCCCCGCGTGCGGGGAGCCGGCCAGGGAGTAGCAGCGGGCCTCGGCGCCCGCCCCGCCCGGCGAGGGCACCCGGACGGTCAGGAACTGTCCCGGGCGGTACGGGAGTTCCGCGTCGAGCACGAGGGAGACCGCCTCGGGGGTCTCCTGGATCCGGTCCGTGACGCGGACCGGCAGCCTGCCGCCGGCTCCGCCCGGGGCGGCAGCCGGGGCCGGGCTCCGTACCCCCGCGGCGCGGGACTTCGTAGAGGCGTCGGTGTCAGACATCGGCCGGCACCTCCAGGCGGCCCGCCAGGACGGCGGCCTCGATGCCCGCGCGCAGGGCCTCGCAGGAGCGGACGCGGGCGCTGGGCCGGCCCGCCGCGACCTCGGCCGCGATGCGCGGGCAGACCGCTCCGGCCTCCTCGGTCCACTGGACCTGGGTGTGGGCGGGGCTGAACTTCTCGCACAGCACCACGGCGGCGCACTCCCCGCACGCGACGGGGGTCATCACGGGGTCCCGGCCGCGCGGCGGGCGAGGTTCTCGGCGACCTCGGCCTTCCAGGCGGCGGTGGCGCGGGCGGTGTCGATCTCGAACTCGAAGCGGCGGACCATCTCGTCCTTGACGTCGGCGGCGTCCACGTAGAACTGCTCGTACCAGCGGCGGAGCTGGTAGACGGGGCCGTCCTCCTCGGTGAGGAGGGGGTTGTCGATGCGGGTCTTGTTCTTCCAGATCTCGACGTCCTGCTCGAAGCCGACGGCGAGGCCCTCGGAGGTGAGCCGGGCGGCCTCGGCGGCCTGTTCGTCGCTCATGCCGGGGAGCTTCTTGACGATGGTCCCGTACATGAGCATGAAGCTGTTCTCGTCGATCGGGTAATGGCAGTTGATGAGGACCGATTCGAGTTCGACGCCGCCGCCGATGTCGCTCCACAGCTTGTCGATCATGTACGAGGGACCGTAGTACGAGGCGTCCGAGCGCAGGCCGCCGCCGGTGGAGAGGGTGCCGAGGTCCACGTCGCCGCGCGGGGTGGACTCCATGTACTGGGTGGCGACGTGACCGTCGAAGACGTTCTTGAAGTAGTGCGGGAAGGCGTAGTGCACGTAGTAGAAGTGCGCCATGTCGACGACGTTGTCGACGATCTCGCGGCAGTTGGAGTTCTCGACGCGCAGGAAGTTCCAGCTCCAGTCGCTCCACTCGGGGTCGCCGACGCCCTCGATGACGGGGATCGTGACCTCGGGCGGCGGCGGGTTGCCCTCCGGGTCGTGCCAGACGTAGAGCTGGCCGTTGCGCTCCAGGGAGGTCCAGGCGCGGGTCCTGGCGCGCGGCGGGACCCGCCGGGCGTAGGGGATGGCGGCGCAGCGGCCGTCCCCGGACCAGCGCCAGTCGTGGAAGGGGCAGGCGACGGTGTCGCCCTTGACGGTGCCGTGGGCGAGGTTGCCGCCCATGTGGGGGCAGTAGGCGTTCAGGATGCTCAGCTCGCCGGAGTCGGCCCCCTGGAAGACGACGAGCTTGGTCCCGAAGGCCTGGATCTCGTGCGGGGTTCCGTCCTTGAAGGAGGCCGCGAGTCCCAGGCAGTGCCAGCCGCGGGCGAACCTCGCGGGCACGGCGGCGGCTTCGATGACGCGGGGCTCTTCTTCGATTGCGGTCACGGGGTGGCCCTCCACTTCGTTGTGGGTGTGCTGCGCGGGGATGGGGGGGGTGACTAGCGGGCTTCGGCGGCGAGTTCGAGCGCGATGTCGATGAGCTGGTCCTCCTGGCCGCCGACGAGGCGGCGTTCGCCCGCGCGCAGGAGGATCTGCGCGCCGGAGACCCCGTAGCGCTCGGCCTGCCGGTAGGCGTGCTTGAGGAAGCTGGAGTAGACGCCGGCGTGGCCCATGAGCAGGGCCATGCGGTCGAGGGTGCACTCGTCGTCCATGACGGGGCGGACCACGTCCTCGGCCGCGTCGATGATCTTCAGGACGTCGATGCCGGTGCGGATGCCCATCTTGCGGCAGACGGCGGCGAAGGCCTCGACGGGCGTGTTCCCGGCTCCCGCGCCGAGGCGCCGGGTGGAGCCGTCGATCTGGAGCGCGCCGGCGCGGACGGCGGCGACCGAATTGCCCACGCCCAGGCCGAGGTTCTCGTGGCCGTGGAAGCCGACCTGGGCGTCGTCGCCGAGTTCGGCGACGAGCGCCGCGACCCGGTCGGTGACCTCGTCCATGACCATGGCGCCGGCCGAGTCGACCACGTACACGCACTGGCAGCCGGCGTCGGCCATGATCCGGGCCTGCCGGGCCAGGTTCTCGGGGGTGGTGGAGTGGGCCATCATCAGGAAGCCGACGGTCTCCAGGCCCATCTCGCGGGCGAGCCCGAAGTGCTGGACGGAGATGTCGGCCTCGGTGCAGTGGGTGGCGATCCGGCAGATCTGCCCGCCGTTGCCGTGGGCGGCGCGGATGTCGTCCTTCACGCCGAGGCCCGGAAGCATCAGGAAGGCGATCTTCGCCTGGCGCGCCGTCTCGGCGGCGATCTTGATGAGCTCCTGCTCGGGGGTCTTGGAGAAGCCGTAGTTGAAGGAGGACCCGCCGAGTCCGTCGCCGTGCGTGACCTCGATGACGGGGACCCCCGCGCCGTCGAGGGCGGAGACGATCGACCGTACGTCCTCGCCCGTGAACTGGTGGCGCTTGGCGTGCGAGCCGTCGCGCAGGGAGGAGTCGGTGATCCGGATGTCGAGGGTGGCCGAGTAGCTCGGGCGGTCCGTCATGCCTGCAGTCCCTTCGCGAACTCCTCGCCGACCTTGGTGGCGGCGGCGGTCATGATGTCGAGGTTTCCGGCGTAGGGCGGCAGGTAGTCGCCGGCGCCCTCCACCTCCAGGAAGATCGCGACCCGGGCCATGCCGCCGTTGAGCGGGGAGGGGTCGTCGAACTGCGGCTCGGTGCGCAGCCGGTAGCCGGGTACGTACGAGGCCACGTCCTCGGCGACCTGTTTGACGGAGGCCGCGATGGCCTCGCGGTCGGCGTCGGCGGGGATCGCGCAGAAGACGGTGTCGCGCATGATGACCGGTGGATCGGCGGGGTTGAGGATGATGACGGCCTTGCCGCGGGCGGCGCCGCCGATCTCCTCGATGCCCCGGGAGGTGGTACGGGTGAACTCGTCGATGTTGGCGCGGGTGCCCGGGCCGGCCGAGACGGAGGCGACCGATGCGACGATCTCCGCGTAGGCGACGGGGACCACGCGGGAGACGGCGTACACCATGGGGATGGTGGCCTGGCCGCCGCAGGTGATCATGTTGACGTTGGCCCGGTCCAGGTGGGCGGTCAGGTTCGCGGGCGGGACGACCGCGGGACCGACGGCGGCGGGGGTCAGGTCGACGGCCTTGATGCCGAGTTCGGCGTAGCGCGGGGCGTTGGAGCGGTGCACGTAGGCGGAGGTGGCCTCGAAGACCAGGTCCGGCAGCTCGTCCTGGGCCAGCAGCCAGTCCACGCCCGCGTGGGAGGCTTCGAGTCCGGCGCGGCGGGCGCGGGCCAGGCCCTCGCTGTCGGGGTCCACGCCGATCATCCAGCGGGGTTCTATGTGCGGGGAGCGCAGGAGCTTGTAGAGCAGGTCGGTCCCGATGTTCCCGGAGCCGACGATGGCGGCGGTCGCTTTCGGCGTGTTCGTCATGGCACCTCAGATGGATCAGATGAAGGAGAGGGACACCGGGCCGAGCCCGGTGAAGTCGGCGGTGTACGTCCGCCCGGCGGCTACGTCCACGGCGCGGGTGCAGGACCCGGGCAGGATGAGGTGGCCCTTGCGGAGCTGGACCCCGAAGCGGGCGACGGTACGGGCCAGCCAGGCGACGGAGGCGGCCGGATCGCCGAGCACGGCGTCGCTGCGGCCGCTCACCAGGGTCTCGGATCCGCTGGTCAGGGTGGCGTCGACGGCCTTCAGGTCCAGCTCGCGCGGGTCGCGTCCCTCGCCGATGACGTATCCGGCGGAGGAGGCGTTGTCGGCGATGGTGTCGGCGATGGTGATCCGCCAGTCGGCGATCCGGCTGTCGATGAGCTCCAGGGCCGGGACGACCCGCTCGGTGGCGGCCAGGACGTCGGCGACGGTGCAGCCCTCGCCGGGGAGGTCGGCGCCGAGCACGAAGCCGACCTCGACCTCGACGCGCGGCGCGCAGTACGCGGCCACGGGCACCGGGGTGTCCTCGTACAGCTCCATGGAGTGCAGCAGGTGCCCATAGTCGGGCTCGTCGACGCCCATCATGGCCTGCATGACGGGGGACGACAGCCCGACCTTGTGCCCGGTGACGCGGTCGCCGGCCGCGAGGCGGTGGCGGATGTTGAGGAGCTGGATCTCGTAGGCGTCCTCGGTGTCGATCCCGGGGAAGCGGGCGCCGAGCGGTGCGACGGGCGTCCGCCCGTGCTCGGCGGATCGCAGCTGCTGCGCGACGTGGAGCCGGTGGCGGTCCGAGAGCATGTGCGGGTCCTTGCGTGCGTGCGGGGGGGGGCGGGTTCGGTGCGGCGAGGCTAGACGGCCCGCATCCGGCGCCGGGAGGGCGTTTTCCCGGCCACCGGGAAAGGCCCGTCCGGACGGAAATCCGTGGGTCGCGGGCAACCCCGCAGGCCGTTCCGGGGTCTTGCCTACGGCTCGCGCTCGCGCCATCGCGCCGCGCGCGAGCCTCCGGTGCCGCCGGAGCGTCCGGACCGGCACCGTGGCCACCACCAGCAGAGAGAGACCGATGAACCTTCGCCGCACCCTGGCGACCCTGGCCGCGACGACCGTCGTGGCGCCTGCCGTACTCCTGACCGCGACGCCCGCCGCTGCTTCCGCCGCTGCTGCCACCGCTGCCGCTCCGACGGCCGTGACGGCGCCCACCGACCCGTTCGCGTCCTGCACGTCCTGGACCCAGGCCGACCGGGTCACCACCGAGCTGCTGGGGTTCCCCACCCGGCTCGTCGCGGGAACCTGGTCCACCTTCACGTTCCGCACGGTGAACGTCTCCACGGGCCCGCTGAAGGCCGTCGGGACGAACGTGGACGTCTCGGCCTGGGGAGCCGGCGTCCCCTCCGCGCGCCTCGGGCTCACCGTCCAGTGGTACGACCGGGCCGCGAAGAAGTGGCGGCCGATGCCCACGCGCGTGTCCGACTTCGCCACCGTCTCCGGGGTCCTGAAGCCCGGCGCCCGCTCCGACGTCCGCATGCGCGTCATGGCCGACCGCCGGTCGAAGGCCGGCGACGGCTTCGCCTTCGAGTTCGCCCGGTACGCCGGCCCGGACGGCGTCTGCGGTCACGCGGGGACGATCCACGAGTACGACTTCGTGGTGGAACCGGCCGCCCCCGCCCCGAAGCCGACCCCCACGCCCACGCCCACCCCCACGCCGAAGCCCGCCACCCGCTGACGCAGCGGACCCGCCCTGCACCGCGCCGACCCGCCCCGCAGCCGCGATCGGCGCGGAGCGGGGCCGCACCACGATGCGCACCCGGGGGCCACGGACCCGATCAGCGGGCCCGGGCCAGGGCCGCAGCCGACGCCCTCCCCGGCCCTGGCCCTGACCCCGGCCCTGATCCTGGCCCTGCCCCCGCCCCCGCCTCAGCGGGCCCCGTACACCGGCCGTGGTCGCTCCGACTCCGCCAGGAGCTTCGTCGTCGCCTCCCCCGCCTCCGACGGAGTCCACCGCGTTCCGCAGTCGGCCGTGGGGCCCGGCCGCCAGCCCTCCATCACCGTGATGCGGCCGCCCTCGGCCTCGAAGACGCGGCCCGTGACCCCGGCCGAGGCGTCGGAGCCGAGCCAGACGACCAGCGGGGACACGTTCTCGGGGGCCATGGCGTCGAAGGCCCCGGCTTCCGGGGCGGCCATGGTGTCCGCGAAGGTCTGCTCCGTCATCCGGGTCCGCGCCGCGGGGGCGATCGCGTTGACCTGGACCCCGTAGCGGCCCATCTCCGCGGCCGACACCAGGGTCAGCCCCAGGATCCCGGCCTTGGCCGCGCTGTAGTTGCCCTGGCCCACGGACCCGAGGAGCCCCGCCCCCGAGGAGGTGTTCACGACCCGCGCGGCCACCTGGCGGCCTTCCTTCGCCTCGGCCCGCCAGTAGGCCGCCGCGTGCTTCAGCGGCAGGAAGTGCCCCTTCAGGTGGACCCGCATCACGGCGTCCCAGTCGTCCTCGTCCAGGTTCACGAGCATCCGGTCGCGCAGGAACCCGGCGTTGTTGACCAGGGTGTCCAGCCGCCCGAAGGTCGAGACGGCCGTCTCGACCAGTGACGCCGCGCCTTCCGCCGTGGCGATGTCACCGCCGTGCGCCACCGCCTCCCCGCCCTTGGCCCGGATCTCGGCGACGACGAGCGCCGCCGGGCTCTCCGGCCCGGGGAGCCCGTCCAGGCCGACGCCGAGGTCGTTGACCACGACCCGCGCCCCCTCCTCGGCGAAGGCCAGCGCGTGGGCGCGGCCCAGCCCCCGTCCGGCGCCCGTCACGATGACCACACGGCCTTCGGCAAGTCCCATGTCAGCTCTCCTTGTTCGCAGTTGCCGCATCCAAAAACGCCGGCCGTTCGCCGCCCCCGTGCACGAGCAGGCTCGCCCCGCTCACGTACCCCGCCCGGTCGGAGGCCAGGAAGACGGCCGCTTCGCCCACGTCCGAGGGTTCCGCCAGCCGTCCCAGCGGTACGGTCGCGCCGACGGCCGCGATCCCGCTCTCGTCGCCGTAGTGCAGGTGCGACAGCTCGGTCCGCACCATGCCCAGGACCAGCGAGTTGACCCGTACCTCGGGGGCCCATTCCACGGCCATGGAGCGGGCCAGGTTCTCCAGGCCCGCCTTCGCCGCCCCGTAGGCCGCGGTGCCCGGCGAGGGCCGGGTCCCGCTGACGCTGCCGATCATGACGATCGAGCCCCGGCTCTCCCGGAGCCAGGGGTACGCGGCGACCGAGGCGGTCATCGGGGCGATCAGGTTGAGCTCGACGACGCGCGCGTGGCGCTCGGCCTCGCCCTCCCCCAGCAGCCGGTACGGGGTTCCGCCGGCGTTGTTGACCAGGCAGTCGAGCCGCCCGTGGCCCCGGGCGACGGCGCCGAAGAAGTCCTGTACGGCGGCCGGATTGCGCAGGTCGACGGCGGTGAACGACGCCGAGCGGCCCTCCACCGCCACCGGTTCCTCCGGTGGCCGGCGCGCGCAGACGACGACCTCGGCCCCCGCCGCGAGGAACGACCGCGCGATCCCGGCGCCGACGCCCCGGGTTCCGCCGGTGACGACGACAACCCTCCCGTTGAGCTCCATCGACTGCTACCTTCCTCACCTAACAAATGTTTGGTGGAAAGGTAGCTGATCCGCTCATGGGTGTCTCCACCTCAAGCCCCGACAAGGGCATCGCACTCGTCACAGTCGACTTCCCACCCGTCAACGCACTGCCCGTGCAGGGCTGGTACGACCTGGCCGACGCCCTGCGCGCGGCCGGCCGCGACCCCGAGGTCCGCTGCGTGGTCCTCGCCGCCGAGGGCCGCGGGTTCAACGCCGGCGTCGACATCAAGGAAATGCAGCGCGACACCGGCCACGCCTCGCTCATCGGCGCCAACCGGGGCTGCTACGAGGCCTTCGCCGCCGTCTACGAGTGCGAGGTCCCCGTCGTGGCGGCCGTGAACGGCTTCTGCCTCGGCGGCGGGATCGGCCTGGTCGGCAACGCCGACGCCATCGTCGCCTCCGAGGACGCGACCTTCGGACTGCCGGAACTGGACCGGGGCGCCCTCGGGGCCGCCACCCACCTGGCCCGGCTCGTCCCGCAGCACATGATGCGGACCCTGTACTACACCTCGCGCACCGCCACCGCCGCCGAACTGCACGCGCACGGCTCGGTGTGGAAGGTCGTGCCGCGCGAGGAACTGCGGGCGGCGGCACTGGAGCTGGCAGCCGAGATCGCCAAGAAGGACGGCTACCTCATCCGGCTCGCCAAGGCCGCCATCAACGGCATCGACCCCGTGGACGTGCGCCGCAGCTACCGCTTCGAGCAGGGCTTCACCTTCGAGGCCAACCTCAGCGGCGTGGCCGACCGGGTCCGCGACACCTTCGGCAGCAGCGGAACCAGCGGACCCACCGAAACCAGCGGAGCAAAGGCGGAATCGGCATGACCGACAAGACCATGACCCCCGACGAGGCGGTCGGCCGACTGCGCAGCGGGATGACCGTCGGCATCGGCGGCTGGGGTTCGCGGCGCAAGCCCATGGCCCTGGTGCGGGCACTGCTCCGCTCCGAGATCACCGATCTCACCGTGATCTCGTACGGCGGCCCCGACGTCGGCCTCCTCGCCGCCGCGGGCCGGATCCGCAAGCTGGTCACCCCCTTCGTCACCCTCGACTCCATCCCGCTGGAGCCGCACTACCGGGCCGCCCGCGAGAGCGGCGCCTTCGCCCTCACCGAGCTCGACGAGGCCATGTTCATGTGGGGCCTGCACGCGGCCGTCAACCGGCTGCCCTTCCTCCCGGTCCGCTCCGGCCTCGGCTCCGACGTCATGCGCGTCAACCCCGAGCTGCGCACCGTCACCTCCCCGTACGCCGACGGGGAGGAGTTCGTGGCGGTCCCCGCCCTGCGCATGGACGCCGCGCTGGTCCACCTCAACCGCGCGGACCGGCTCGGCAACGCCCAGTACCTGGGCCCGGACCCGTACTTCGACGACCTCTTCTGCGAGGCCGCCGACGCCGCCTACGTCTCCTGCGAGCAGATCGTGGAGACCGCGGAGCTCTCCAAGTCCGGGCCGCCGCAGTCCCTGCTCGTCAGCCGGCACTCGGTGACCGGGGTCGTGGAGACCCCGAACGGTGCGCACTTCACCTCCTGCGCCCCCGACTACGGCCGCGACGAGGCCTTCCAGAAGCTGTACGCGACCACCCCCTGGCCCGAGTTCGCCGAGCGCTTCCTCTCCGGCGGCAGCGAGCACGCCTACCAGTCGGCCGTCCAGGCCTGGCACGAGGAGCAGAAGTGAGCACGCCCTCCACGACGACGACAGCCGCGGTCACCCGCGCCGAGTACTGCGTGATCGCCTGCGCCGAAGCCTGGCGGGACAACGGCGAGGTGCTGGCCAGCCCGATGGGCCTGGTGCCCTCCTTCGGGGCCCGGCTGGCGAAGCGGACGTTCTCCCCCGACCTGCTGCTGACCGACGGCGAAGCCATGCTGGTCGGGCTCGACGGCTCGGCCGAGGGCTGGCTCCCGTACCGCCGTCACCTGACGATGGTCACCGGAGGCCGCCGGCACGTGATGATGGGCGCCAGCCAGATCGACCGGTTCGGCAACCAGAACATCTCCTGCATCGGTGACTGGGAACAGCCGGCCCGCCAGCTCCTCGGCGTGCGCGGCGCCCCGGTGAACACCCTGAACAACCCGGTGAGCTACTGGATCCCCAAGCACTCCACCCGGGTGTTCGTCGAGCGCGTCGACATGGTGAGCGGCGTGGGCTACGACCGCGCGGAGGCGGCCGGGGTGACCCGGTTCCACCGGCTCCCCCGTGTGGTCAGCGATCTCGGCGTCTTCGACTTCTCCGGCCCCGACCACGCCATGCGCCTGGTCTCCCTGCACCCCGGGGTCACGGTGGAGCAGCTCCGGGCGGCGACCGGCTTCGAGCTGGACCTCCCCGCGGAGGTCCCGTACACGCGGGAGCCGACGGCGCAGGAGCTGCGGCTGATCCGTGAGGTCATCGACCCCAAGGGCCTGCGCGACCGGGAAGTGCGGGTCTGACCGATGGAGACGGCATTCACCAAGCTGGTCGGGGTCGAGCATCCGATCGTGCAGACGGGCATGGGCTGGGTGGCCGGTCCGCGCCTGGTGTCGGGGGCGGCCAACGCGGGGGCGCTCGGCATCCTGGCCTCGGCGACCATGACGATGGAGCAGCTGCGGGCGGCGGTCCACGAGGTCAAGTCCCGTACGGACGCCCCGTTCGGGGTGAATCTGCGCGCGGACGCCGGGGACGCGGCCGAGCGGGCGCAGCTGATCATCGACGAGGGCGTCCGGGTGGCCTCCTTCGCGCTCGCCCCGTCCAAGGAGCTGATCGCGCGGCTCAAGGACGCGGGCGTGGTCGTGATCCCCTCGATCGGGGCCCGCCGGCACGCCGAGAAGGTCGCGGCGTGGGGTGCGGACGCGGTGATCGTGCAGGGCGGCGAGGGCGGCGGTCACACCGGTGACGTGGCCACGACCGTGCTGCTGCCGCAGGTGGTCGATGCGGTGGACATCCCGGTGATCGCGGCGGGCGGTTTCAGCGACGGCCGCGGTCTGGTGGCGGCGCTGGCCTACGGGGCCGCGGGCATCGCGATGGGCACCCGGTTCCTGCTGACCTCCGACTCGACGGTCCCGGACGCGGTGAAGGCCGAGTACCTGAAGGCGACCGTGAAGGACGTCACCGTCACCACGGCCGTGGACGGGCTCCCGCACCGGATGCTGCGCAGCGAGCTGGTCGCTTCCCTGGAGCGGGCCGGGCGGGCGAAGGCGCTGGCCAAGGCGGTGCGGCACGCGGCCGGCTTCAAGAAGCTCTCGGGTCTGACCTGGGCGGAGATGGTCCGGGACGGCCTCGCGATGAAACACGGCAAGGACCTGTCCTGGAGCCAGGTGCTGCTCGCCGCGAACACCCCCATGCTCCTCAAGGCGTCCATGGTCGAGGGCCGTACGGACCTCGGTGTCATGGCATCGGGCCAGGTCGCGGGCGTGATCGAGGATCTGCCGTCCTGTGCGGAGCTCGTCACCCGCGTCATGGCCGAGGCGCACGCCGTGCTGGAACGGCTGCACGGCCTCACTCCCCCACAGCATCGCCCCCTCCCCCCTCACCCGCTCGGCACCCTGCCACCACCAGGGTGATTCCCCTTCTCCGTTACAGGAGTTGCCCCAGATGAGCCGTGCCCGAATCCGCCTGGCGACCGCGGTGCTCGCCTCCGCCCTCGCCATCGGGACCCTGCCCGCCGCCGCGTACGCCGCGCCGGCCGACAGTGCCGCCGCCTCGCGTCACCCCTGGCACACGCAGCCGGCGGAAACGATCCGCCAGATCCCCCTCCAGGGCGCGGTCAACGTCCGCGACCTCGGTGGCTACCGCACCTGGACGGGAGGCCGCGTTCGTCAGGGACTGGTCTACCGCTCCGATGCACTGGGCAAGCTGACCCCCTCGGACATCACCACCGTGGGCGGTCTGGGCCTCAAGAAGGTCCTCGATTTCCGCATCCCCATGGAGGTCCAGTACGACGGCGCCGACAAGCTGCCCGCCGGTCTGGCCTCCACCGCCCGCCCGGTCAACGACAACGGCCTGTACGGGCTGCTGATGTCCGCGATAGGCAGCGGTGATCCCGTGAAGCAGGAGCAGATGCTCGGCGGCGGCCGCGGCGAGGCGTACATGCGCGACGTCTACCGCGCGTTCGTGACCAATCCCGAGAACCGGGCGCAGTTCGCGACCACCCTCCGCGAGATCGCCGACGGGAACCAGGGCCCGCTGCTGTACCACTGCACCTCGGGCAAGGACAGGACGGGCTGGATGAGCTACGTCCTGCTGAACGCCCTGGCCGTCCCGAAGGCCACGGCCGAGCGCGACTACCTGGCCTCGAACACCTTCCGCGCGGCGTACGACGCCCAGGTGCGGGCGGGCATCAAGGCATCCGGCCGGATGCAGAACCCCGATCTGCTGATCCCGCTCCAGGAGGTCCGCCAGGACTACCTGGACGCGGCGACCACGCAGATGGAGGCCGACTACGGCAGCCTCTACGGCTACCTGACCGACGGCCTCGGCCTGGACCTGCGGACCCTGGCGAAGCTCCAGGTGAAGATGGTCCGCTAGGCACCGAACCGGTTGTACCCGGAAACACCACGGCGCCCAAAACACCACTGCGCCGGGCGGCGTGTGCCGCCCGGCGCAGTGGTTCGTACGGGTCCGATCCGATCAGGCGGAGCGGCGGCGTCCCTGGCCGGCGCCGCCCACGCGGCTGCGGGCCGAAGCTGCGGCCGCACCACCGGAGGGGGCGCCTCCGGTGCGTCGGCCGCGCTCGCCGGAACCGCCCGTGGAGCCGCCTTGACCGCCCTGGCCACGGCGGGCCTGGCCGGAACCGGAGGCCGGAGCCTGCCCGGCGGCGCCGCCACCACCGGTACGACGGCCGCGGCCGCCCCCGGCGGCCGGAGCCGCACCCGTGCCGGAGCCGGTGCGCGGACCGCCCGAGCGGCGGCGCGCGCCACCGCCGGAGCCGCCGCCGGCCTGGCCGGCGGAGCGCTGGCGCGGCGGGGTGGCCTGCGGGACGTCCATGACGACCGGGATGCCCGAGGGCTCCTTGGCGCCGGTGATGCGCGCGAGCTCCTCGTCGGAGGACTTGATCTGCGCGGTGCGCGGGGAGATCCCGGCGTCCGACATCAGGCGGGTCATGTCGCGCTTCTGGTCGGGCAGGACCAGGGTGACGACGCTGCCGGACTCGCCGGCGCGGGCGGTACGGCCGCCGCGGTGCAGGTAGTCCTTGTGGTCGGTCGGCGGGTCCACGTTGACGACGAGGTCGAGGTCGTCGATGTGGATGCCTCGCGCGGCCACGTTGGTGGCGACCAGCGCGGTGACCTCGCCCGTCTTGAACCAGTCGAGGGTCCGGTTGCGCTGCGGCTGCGAGCGGCCGCCGTGCAGGCCGGAGGCGCGGACGCCGTCGGCGAGGAGCTTCTTGACCATGCGGTCGACCCCGCGCTTGGTGTCGACGAACATGATCACCCGGCCGTCGCGAGCGGCTATGCGCGTGGCCACGGCCTTCTTGTCGGTCTCGTCCATGACGTACAGGACGTGGTGCTCCATCGTGCTGACCGCGCCGGCGGACGGGTCGACGGAGAAGGCGACCGGGTCGTGCAGGAACATCTTGACGAGCTTGTCGATGTTCTTGTCGAGGGTCGCCGAGAACAGCATGGTCTGGCCCTCGGGCTGGACCTGCTTGAGCAGGGCGGTGACCTGCGGCATGAAGCCCATGTCGGTCATCTGGTCGGCCTCGTCGAGGACCGTGATGGAGACCTGGGAGAGGTCGGCGTCACCGCGGTCGATGAGGTCCTTCAGGCGGCCGGGGGTGGCGACGAGCACCTCGGCGCCGCGGCGCAGGGCGCCGGACTGCCGGTTGATCGACATGCCGCCGACGACGGTCGTGATGCGCAGGTTGACGGCCGTGGCGTACGGCGACATCGCGTCGGTGACCTGCTGCGCGAGCTCACGGGTCGGTACGAGGACCAGGGCGAGCGGCTGCTTCGGCTGGGCGCGGCGGCCGGCGGTGCGGGTCAGCACGGCCAGGCCGAAGGCCAGCGTCTTACCGGAGCCGGTACGGCCGCGGCCGAGCAGGTCACGGCCGACGAGGGAGTTCGGCAGCGTCGCGGCCTGGATCGGGAACGGCTCGGTGACGCCCTGGGCGGCGAGGGTCTTCAGCAGCGCCTCGGGCATGTCCATGTCCCCGAACGAGTCCACCGGCGGCAGGGCCGGGGTCAGCGGTTCGGGCATGGTGAATTCTTGGGGCCTGGCTACGGGGGCGGACTTCTGCCGTCCCGCGCCAGCCTTCGGACGTCCCTGGGCCGCACCTCGACCCCGGGTGGGGCGGCGGCTGGGTCGTGCGGAGCTGGAGCTGGTCATGCGAGAAAGCCCTCCTGAAACCGGCAGGTACTGCAGAAAACGCTGCAAGCAAATGGTTCGAAACAGCAGACAAGCCGGGGCCCGCACCTACTCGGTGCGGACCCCGGCGTGCTGACTGCCTTAGGCGGGGAGGATGTTCTCCGCCTGGGGGCCCTTCTGGCCCTGGGTGACGTCGAAGGACACGCGCTGGCCCTCGTTGAGCTCACGGAAGCCCTGGGTGGCGATGTTCGAGTAGTGGGCGAAGACGTCCGGGCCGCCACCGTCCTGCTCGATGAAGCCGAAGCCCTTTTCCGAGTTGAACCACTTCACGGTGCCAAGTGCCATTTTTGAATCTCCTGAATAGGCGGCAAAGGGCCCCATCCGGAGATTCCGGCAAAACAATAAAAGCGCCTGTCGGAGCATTCCCGTCAGGCGCACATAAAGTTCATGGGTACCACAACTGCAACGAGCTCTAAGCTAGCACACGTCGGTCGGGGAGTGTCGCCGCGAGCATGTGACCTCCGTCCTGCGTGGATCCGGCGCGCAGCTTCCCGCCCACCTCCGCGAGGGCGCGCCGGAGCCCCGGAATGCCCATCCCACCGGAGTCGAGGACGATCCTCTCCCCCTCCGGGGCGGTGTTGACCACGTCGAGGCGGACCTCCCCGTCCTCGGCGTACAGATTCATCCGAACGGCGGAGCCGGGGGCGTACTTCGCCGCGTTGGTGAGCCCCTCGCGGGCTATCCGCAGCAGCAGCCGCCCGTCGGCGGCCGGGAAGGACCCCAGGCCGGGCTGGGTGCGGTGGGTGATCTCCATGCCGGTGGCCCGCATGTTCCGGGCCAGGGAGCCGAGGAAGCGGCCCACGTCCACGGGTGAGGTGTACGCGCGGCTGCCCGCGGGGTCGGTCAGCATGTCCAGCACCTCCCTGACCTCGGCCATCGCGGCCCGCGCCGATTCCTCCACGGCGCCGGCGGCCTCCCGGACCCGGGGGTCGGCCTCGGCGTCCAGGCGCAGGGCGGCGGCCTGCATCGTGAGGGCGGTGAGGCGGTGGCCGAGCCCGTCGTGGGTGCGCTGGGCCAAACGGGTGCGTTCCTGGACGACGGCGAGGTCGGCCGCCTGGTCCACGGCGGCGTGGGCCTGGCGGGCCCGCTCGCGCAGCGCGGTCATGACGTGCCGGTTGCGCCGCACGGTCTCCCCGTACAGGGCGGGCACGAGGATGGAGCCGAGGACGAAGGAGGCGGGGTCGCGCCCCGCGTACCCGAGCGGCAGGAACAGGTCCCGGGTGGTGGCGTAGACGACGCCCATCAGCAGGACCCCGACCCAGCGGTGGGACCGGCCGTACGCGGCCAGGGCGTAGGCGGCGAAGACGAGGGGGCCGCGGTCGTCGGAGACGACGGTGGCGGCGGTGGCCGCGAGGGCCGGGATCCAGGGGTGGGAGCGGCGCCAGAGCAGCGAGACGGCCGCGAGCCAGCCGGCGGCCAGGCTCGTGGGGTAGTCGGTGACGAGGCCGAAGCGGTGGACGTCGTGGAGGTTGAGGGTGGTGAGCAGTCCGCAGAGCAGGGCGAGCCAGCTGTCCGTGCGGCGGGCCCGTACCGGGTCCGGAGCCCCGCCGCTCTCCCCCGTCAGGGTCCGCAGACCCCGTTCCAGCAGCTGTCCGGTGCGACCGGGCACGGCCTGCATGACTCCACCCCTCCCCCTCTGCGCATAAAAGTGCGCAGAGCATGCCAAAACGTCCCCCCAGGTTGCCCTTCTTCCGCCGAAGGGGCATCCCGGGGGGACGTGTTCTGGGTGGCTCGGCCGTCCGTTACAGGGAGACGCCGAGGCCGTTCAGCCAGGTGACCGGGTTGATGTCGGCGCCGTAGCTGTTGCTGGAGCGCACCTCGAAGTGGAGGTGCGGGCCGGTGGAGTTGCCGGTGTTGCCGGAGCGGCCGATCTGCTCGCCGGCGGAGACGCGCTCACCTTCGGAGGCGGTCGCCGAGGACAGGTGGGCGGAGAGGGTGTAGCGGCCGTCGTCGTGCTTGATGACCACGGCGTTGCCGTACGCGCCCTGCCAGCCGGAGGAGACGACGGTGCCCGCGGCCGCGGCCCGGACCGGGGTGCCGGTGGACACCGCGAAGTCGATGCCGGTGTGGTACCCGGCCGCCCAGCCGCCCGCCTGGTGGTAACGGGCGGAGATGCTGCCGCCCGAGACGGGCAGGACGCCCTCGGCGCTGCTGCTGGAGCGACTGGCCGAAGACTCGGAGGACTCGGAGGAGCCGGAGGACTTCGAGGTGCCGGAGGACTTCGAGGAGCCGGAGGACTTCGAGGAGCCGGACGAGCTGGAGGACTTCGGCGCGGCCGGGGTGCTGCTGCCGGAGTCGGAGGAGCCGCCGGAGCCGTACGCGAGGCGCTGGCCCGGGAGGATCATGTCCGGGTTGGACCCGATCACGGAGCGGTTCTCGGAGTAGAGGGTCTGCCAGCTGACGCCCAGTTCGGAACCGATGGTGCCGAGGGTGTCGCCGCTGACGACGGTGTAGCTGTTGGCGCCCTGGGCGCGCTTCGGGGCCGCAGGGGCTGCCGGGGCCTCGGCGTTCTTGTTCGCGGTCGAGGTGCCCGTACCCCTGTTGGCGGCCGCCGGGGCCTCGGGGGCCGGGCCGCCGCGCTGGAGGCCGGCGAGCTTGCCGCAGGAGGGCCAGGCGCCGGGGCCCTGGGTCGCCA
The DNA here is from genome assembly GCF_026342735.1 of Streptomyces sp. NBC_00193. Taxonomy (GTDB): domain Bacteria; phylum Actinomycetota; class Actinomycetes; order Streptomycetales; family Streptomycetaceae; genus Streptomyces; species Streptomyces stoeckheimensis. Next base: position 4,831,844 of record NZ_JAPEMM010000001.1, on the reverse strand, counting down.
GGACCTTCTCGGCGATGGCGATCTGCTGCGCCTTGGTGGCCTGGTCGGCCTGGGGGGCGTACTGCCGGCCGCCGAACTCCGCCCACGTGCTGGAGGAGAACTGCAGGCCGCCGTAGTAGCCGTTGCCAGTGTCGATGCTCCAGTCGTTGGTGGACTCGCACTGGGCGACCTTGTCCCACGTGCCGACCGACGCGGCGGACGCGGGCTGTGCCACGAGACCCACGGCGGCGGGTGCGGCGATACCGGCGACAACGAGACCGGCGAGGGTACGAGCAGACGGGAAAGACATGCGGAGTTCCTGACTTCGGGGACATTGCGGAGGCCGGTGCACCGGGTGAAGCGGTGGTGCGTTCTGCCTCGGTAACCACCGTCCGGGAGGACGGGGGGTCGCCGAAGTCGCCGAAAGAGGACAGGACGGGCAGCAAAAGGGGACTGGGGAGGGAGGGTTGGGCGGACTTAAGTCCCTATATGGCGGTAATGTCCGCAATAAGATGGGCATTCAGGGGATTCTGGAGAGGTGGGTCACATGACGATCCGCGTGATGGTGGTCGACGACCAGAGCCTCATACGGTCGGGACTGGTGACCCTGCTCGCGAGCGCGCCCGACATCGAGGTGGTCGCGGAAGCCGCCGACGGGGCCGAGGCGGTGCCGCTGGCGCGCACGTACCGGCCGGACGTGGTGCTGATGGACCTGGTCATGCCGAAGGTCGACGGCATGGAGGCCACCTTGCAGCTGCTGCGGCTGCCGGAGCCGCCGCGCGTGCTCGTCCTCACCGGCTACACGGCGGACGACCTGGTCCTGGACGCGCTGCGGGCCGGAGCGGCCGGATTCCTGCTGAAGGACCTGCGCCCCGAGGAGCTCTTCGCCGGCATCCGCACGGTGGCGGCGGGCGGCAGCGCGCTGGCGCCCGGGGTGATGCGGGTGCTGCTGGAACGGGCGGACACCCGCACCGAGGCGCCCGACCACGCGGAGCAGCTCTCCACCCTGTCCCCCGGCGAGCGGGACGTCCTCGCGCTGGTCGGCGAGGGCCGGACGAACCTGCAGATAGCGGAGGCGCTGCACCTGTCCCCGGCGAGCGTGAAGACGTACGTCTCGCGGATCCTGACGCAGCTCGACCTCTCGAACCGGACCCAGGCCGCGATCCTCGCCTACGAGGCGGGGCTGGTCCGCGCCGCCTGACCGCTGTCCCGAAGCGGTCTGGCCGGAGCAGTGCGTGATCGAAAACAATGGGCGCCATGACGACGACTCCCCGCTCCCGGGCCCGGTCCTTCGACAGCGCCGCCGCTCTCTACGGGCAGCACCGGCCCGGCTATCCCGAGGCGCTGTACGACGCCGTCGAGGAGCTGGCCGGGCGCCGGTTCGCCGGGGCCCGGGTCGCCGACGTGGGGGCGGGAACGGGGATCGGGACGGCGCCGATGCGCGCCCGGGGCGCCGAGGTGGTGGCGGTGGAGCCCGGGGACGGGATGGCGGCGGAGTTCCGGCGCACCCGGCCGGGGATCCCGATCGTGCGCGGGGACGGGGACCGGCTGCCGCTGGCCGGGGCCGCCTTCGACTTCCTGACGTACGCCCAGGCCTGGCACTGGACGGATCCGGCGCGGTCCGTGCCCGAGGCGCGCCGGGTGCTCAAGCCCGGCGGGGCGCTCGCGATCTGGTGGAACGACCTGGACGAGTCGGCCGACTGGGTCGCGGGGCAGGCCGAGCGGATCCGTGCCTTCTTCGGGGCCGGCGGCCCGGGCGGCGCGGTCGCGGGCGGGTCCGGCGCGGTCGGCGGGAGCGCCCAGGCGCTGGGCTACCGGACGCTGCCGCGCGGCCTCGGCTCCGGCCTCGACTCCGGTTTCGCCACGCGGAGCGTCCCGTGGTCCCGGCGGATCCCGCTGGAGGCCCACCTGGCGAACCTGGCCAGCCACTCCGCTTTCCTGCTGCTGGGCGAGGCGGGCACGCGGGAGTTCCTGGACGCCGAGCGGGAGCGGCTGGATCCGCTCTTTCCGGACGGGACGGTGGAGGAGCCCTACGTGGTCACGCTCAGTGTGGCCGTCATCCGAGACGGTGCGGTCGCAGCACTAGCGGACGGCGCCCCGGGCACGTGAGGCTGACCGCCATGTCACCCACTCCGTCGTCCTCCCGGCTGTCCCGGCCCGTCCACGTGTTCTTCCTCGTCAACGAGGGCATCGCCTTCCTGCTGGAGCTGCTGATCCTGGTCGTGCTGGCCTGGTGGGGCTTCAGCCGGGACGTCGGATGGGTGGGCTCCCTCGCCCTGGCGGTGGCCGCGCCGGCCGCCGCCGCCGTGGTCTGGGGGATGTTCGCCGCGCCGAAGGCCCGGTACGCCGTCCCGCTCGCCGCGCAGCTCGCGGTCAAGGCCGTGGTGTACGGCGCCGCCACCCTGGCGCTGTTCGCGCTCGGGCAGCGGCAGCCGGCCCTGTGGTTCGCGGTGGCCGTGGTCGTGAACACGGCCCTCTCCGCCACGTTTCGGACTTACAGCGCCCGCAGCCGCTCCTGAAGGACCGCCGCCCGGCACTGCGAGGGGCTCCCCCAGGCGTCGCGCAGCGGGCGGGCCTTGCGCAGCCACAGGGAGAGGTCGAGTTCCTCGGTGTAGCCGACGGCGCCGTGGAGCTGGAGCGCGGTCATGGCGGCCGCGTACGCCGCTTCGCCCGCGGTCAGCTTCGCCGCGGCGATCTCCCCGGGGGCCAGGGTGAGCGCGGCCGCCCACAGCAGGGGCCGGGCGAACTCCAGGCCGAGCAGGGTGTCGGCGAGCCGGTGCTTCACCGCCTGGAAGCCGCCGATCGCCGTGCCGAACTGCGTGCGCTGCTTCGCGTACTCCACCGTGCGCGCGAGGAGGGCCTCGCCGGTGCCGAGGCACTGGGCGGCGGTGAGCAGCCGGGCCCAGTCCGCGGCGTCCCGGGCCGCCGCGGTGACCGCCGGGCCGGCGGCGAGGAGTTCGCCGCCGCCGTCCGGGAGGGCCAGGCGGCGGGCGGGGTCGATGGAGGTGCGCAGCGGTCCGGCGCCGGGGGCCAGGCGCAGCTCCCCGGCCGGGGACACCGTGAAGAGGTGGGTGGCCGCGTCGGCGTCCAGGGCGTACGGGCCCGCGCCGGGCAGGGTGAGGGTGGCCGAGGTCTCCCCCGCGACCAGCCCGGGGAGGAACCGCTTGGCCGGTGCTTCGTCGCCGAGCCGGGTCAGGAGCACGGCGGCGGCGGCCGTCTCCACCAGCGGGCCGGGGACCCCGGCGCGGCCCAGCTCCACGAAGCCGGTGGCCAGCTCCAGCGGCATCAGGCCCATGCCCTCGTGGGCCTCGTCGGCCGCGAGGGCGAACAGCCCGGTGGCGGCGAGCCGCGCCCACAGCGCCTTGCCCGGTGCGTGGTCGCCCGCGCCCCAGGCCCGTACCGCCGCCGGGACGTCCGAGGCGGCGAGCAGTCCGCGCAGGGTGCGGGCGAAGTCCGACTGTTCTTCGGACGGCAGGAAGCGCATCAGCGGCGGCCCTTCGGGAGGCCGAGCAGCCGCTCGGCGATGATGTCGCGCTGGATCTCGTTGGTCCCGGCGTAGATGGGACCGGCGAGGGAGAAGATCCACGGCTCGGCCCATTCCCCGTCGGCGAGTTCCGCGTCGGGGCCGAGCAGGTCGAGGGCGCTCTCGTGCAGGGCGATGTCGTACTGGGACCAGAACACCTTGTTCAGGCTGGACTCGGCGCCGATCGTCTCTCCGGCGGCGAAGCGGGAGGCGTTGGCCCAGGTGAACAGCTGGTAGGCGCGGGCTCCGACGACGGCGTCGGCGACCCGGTCGCGCAGGGCGGTGTCGGCCGGGTCGCCGTGGCTCTGCCAGAGCTCGACGAGGCGGTCGGCGGCGGCGAGGAAGCGGCCAGGGGCGCGCAGGGTGAGCCCGCGCTCGTTGCCGGTGGTGGACATGGCGATCCGCCAGCCCTGTCCGGGCTCCCCGATGACGTCCGCGTCGGGGACGAAGACCTCGTCGAGGAAGAGTTCCGCGAAGGCGGGCTTGCCGTCGAGGCGGCCGATGGGCCGCACGGTGACCCCGGGGGCGTGCAGGTCGAACATCAGGTAGGTGAGGCCCTGATGGGGTTTGGGTGCGTCGGGGTCGGTGCGGAAGATGCCGAAGGCCCGGTCGGCGAAGGCGGCCCGCGAGGACCAGGTCTTCTGTCCGGACAGCAGCCAGCCGCCTTCGGTGCGCACGGCCCGGGAGGTGAGGGAGGCGAGGTCGGAGCCGGATCCGGGCTCCGACCAGGCCTGCGCCCAGATCACCTCGCCGCTCGCCATGGAGGGCAGGACGCGGGCGCGCTGTTCGTCGGTGGCGTGGTCGAAGAGGGTGGGGGCGAGCAGGTTGATGCCGTTCTGCGAGACGCGGCCGGGCGCGCCGGAGGCCCAGTACTCCTCCTCGAAGACCAGCCAGTGCTCGATGTCGACGCCGCGGCCGCCGTACTCCTCGGGCCAGGACACCACCGACCAGCGGGCGGAGTGCAGGAGCGCCTCCCATTCCCGGTGCGCGGCGAAGCCCTCGCGGGTCTCCAGGGAGGGCAGGGGGGTGGCGGGCACGTGGGCGGCCAGCCAGTCGCGCGCCTCGGCCCGGAAGGCCTCCACGTCCGCCGCATGGTTCAGGTCCATCAGCTGTTCGCCTCCTTCATCTTCATCGCGGCGATGTTCATTCCGCCGAGCGAGTCCGCCGCCGTTTCGGCGTTGTGGGCGTGCGCGAGGTGGTGCAGGCCGAAGACGGAGTCCATGCCGGTGTGCAGTCCCTGGAGGTCCTCGGCCTGGTTGACGGCCCGCTTGGTGAGGGCGAGTCCGAAGGAGGGCATCTCGGCGATCCGCAGGGCGAGCCGGTCGGTGGCTTCGGCCAGTTCGGCCCGCTCGACGACCCGGTTGACCATGCCGATCTCGTGGGCGCGGCGGGCGGGCATCCGGTCGCCGGTGTAGAGGAATTCCTTGGCGATGCGCGGGGGCATGGCCCAGGGGTGGGCGAAGTACTCGACGCCCGGGATGCCCATGCGGACGACCGGGTCGGCGAAGAAGGCGTCCTCGCTGGCCACGATCAGGTCGCAGACCCAGGCGAGCATCAGCCCGCCGGCCACGCACGCGCCGTGGACGGAGGCGATGACGGGTTTGGGCAGTTCGCGCCAGCGCCGGCACATGCCGAGGTAGACCTCGGATTCGCGGGCGAAGCGGGATTCGGCGCCGGAGCGCTGGGAGTGGTCCCACCACAGGCCGGCCCGGCGTTCGAAGGGCAGGTGGGCGTCGCGCTCGGGGGTGCCGATGTCGTGGCCCGCCGAGAAGTGCTCGCCGGCCCCGGCCAGGACGACGACCTTGACCGCGGGATCGTCGGCGGCCCGGTAGAAGGCGTCGTCGAGGGCGTAGGTCATCGCGCTGTTCTGGGCGTTGCGGTACCGGGGGCGGTTCATGGTCACGTACGCGACCGGGCCGCGGCGCTCGTAGAGCACGGGGGTTTCGTCGGACATCTCTCCGGGCATCGCTGCATCCTTCCCTAACAAGTGTTTGGTAGGTTAACGTACGGCCATGAGCAGCGTCGAGGAGTTCCGCACCGAGGTTCGGAGTTGGCTACGGGCCCACCTCACCGGCGAGTTCGCCGCCCTCAAGGGCCGCGGCGGACCGGGCCGGGAGCACGAGGCCTTCGCCGAACGCCTCGCCTGGGAACGGCACATGGCGGCGCACGGCTGGACCTGCGTGGGCTGGCCCGTCGAGTACGGAGGCCGCGGCGCGAGCACGGCGCAGCAGATCGCCTTCCACGAGGAGTACGCGCTGGCCGACGCGCCCGCGCGCGTGAACCACATAGGCGAGCAGCTCCTCGGCCCCACCCTCATCGCGCACGGCACCGAGGAGCAGCGGCGGCGCTTCCTGCCGCCCGTCCGGGCCGTGGAAGAGCTGTGGTGCCAGGGGTACAGCGAGCCCGACGCCGGCTCGGACCTGGCCAACATCCGCACCCGGGCCGCCCTCGTGGACGGCGCGTGGGTGGTGGACGGCCAGAAGATCTGGACCTCCCTGGCCCACGAGGCGCAGTGGTGCTTCGTCGTGGCCCGCACCGAGCCGGGCTCCCGCCGGCACGCCGGACTGTCCTACCTCCTGGTCCCGATGGACCAGCCCGGGGTGGAGGTCCGGCCCATCGTGCAGCTGACCGGGACCTCCGAGTTCAACGAGGTCTTCTTCGACGGGGCCCGCACCGACGCCGCCCACGTGGTCGGCGCGCCCGGCGAGGGCTGGGCCGTCGCCATGGCCACCCTCGGCTTCGAGCGCGGCGTCTCCACCCTCGGCCAGCAGGTCGGCTTCCGCCGCGAGCTGGAGGACCTGGCCGCGCTGGCGAAGCACAACGGCGCGATGGCCGATCCGCTGATCCGCGACCGGCTCGTCCGGGCCTGGATCGGCCTGGAGACCATGCGGGCCTCCGCGCTGCGGCCCGGGGTCGCCCCGTCCACGGCCAAGCTGTACTGGGCCCGCTGGCACCGGGACCTCGGCGAACTCGCCATGGACGTCTGCGGAGCCGCCTCGCTGCTCGCGGCCGGGACGCACGGGGACCCGTACGACCTCGACGACTGGCAGCGGCTCTTCCTCTTCTCCCGCGCCGACACGATCTACGCGGGCTCCGACGAGATCCAGCGCACCATCGTCGCCGAGCGCATCCTCGGCCTTCCCAAGGAGGTACGGGCGTGAACCCGATCGGCAATGCACCCGAGTACGTGGCCGGGCACGGCCTGCTGACCGGCCGGACCGCCGTGATCACCGCGGCCGCCGGAGCCGGCATCGGCGGGGCCACCGCCCGCCGCTTCCTGGAGGAGGGGGCCCGCGTCCTCATCGGCGACGCGCACGCCCGACGCCTCAAGGAGAGCGAGGAGGCGCTGGCCGCGGAGTTCGGCGCGGACCGGGTCGCCTCCCTGCCCTGCGACGTCACCGACGAGGAGCAGGTGGGCGCCTTCTTCGCGCTCGCCGAACGGCTCCACGGCCGCCTCGACCTCGTCGTCAACAACGCCGGGCTCGGCGGCACCGCCAGCCTCGTCGACATGACCGACGACCAGTGGTCCCGCGTCCTCGACGTCACGCTGAACGGCACCTTCCGCTGCACCCGCGCCGCGATGCGCTCCATGCAGGCCTCCGGAACGGGCGGGGTGATCGTCAACAACGCCTCCGTCGTCGGCTGGCGCGCCCAGACCGGGCAGGCCCACTACGCCGCCGCCAAGGCCGGGGTGATGGCGCTGACCCGCTGCGCGGCGCTGGAGGCCGCGGAGTTCGGCGTACGGATCAACGCGGTCGCGCCGAGCCTGGCCATGCACCCGCACCTGGTGAAGGTCACCAGCGAGGAGCTGCTCACGGAACTCACCGCCCGCGAGGCCTTCGGCCGGTACGCCGAGCCCTGGGAGGTCGCCAACGTCATCGTGTTCCTGGCCAGCGGCTACTCGTCGTACATGACGGGCGAGACCGTGTCGGTCAGCAGTCAGCACGCGTAGGACGGCCGATGAGCAGCCGGCGGGGGACCAGAATGGACGCGTGCCAACGAACAAGCCGATCACACCGACGGCCAAGAAGAAGCCCCAGGTGACGGCGTCGCCCGAACGCCGCCGCGAACTCCTCGACACCGCCGCCGAGGTCTTCGCCGCGCAGGGCTACAACGCCACCACCGTCCGCAAGATCGCCGACGCCGCCGGCATGCTCGCCGGCAGCCTCTACTACCACTTCGATTCCAAGGAATCGATGCTCGACGAGATCCTCTCCGCCTTCCTGACCGAGCTGTGGGAGGGGTACGACACCGTCCTCGCCGCCGGTCTCGGACCCAGGGAGACCATCGAGGCCCTCGTCACCGAATCGTTCCGGGAGATCGACCGGCACCGCGCCGCCGTCGCCATCTACCAGAAGGAGTCCCGGACCCTGTCGGTCCAGCCCCGCTTCCACTACCTCTCGGACTCGCAGGTCAAGTTCGAGAAGGCGTGGCTGGGGACGCTGGAGCGCGGGGTCGCGGACGGGGTCTTCCGTGCCGACCTGGACATCCGCCTCACCTACCGCTTCGTGCGCGACACGGTGTGGGTGGCGGCGTCCTGGTACCGGCCGGGCGGCCAGCACAGCCCCGAGGAGATCGCCCGCCAGTACCTGTCGATGGTCCTGGACGGCATCGCCACCCGTACGTAACTCGCATATTCCCGAGGAGTTCCGATGCCCGAGGCCTACATAGTCGAAGCGGTACGCACCCCCGTGGGGCGGCGCAAGGGGGGCCTGTCCGAGGTCCACCCCGCCGACCTGGGGGCACACGTCCTCAAGGCGCTCGTCGAACGGTCCGGGATCGACCCGTCGGCCGTCGAGGACGTGGTCTTCGGCTGCCTCGACACGGTGGGGCCGCAGGCCGGCGACATCGCCCGGACGGCCTGGCTCGCGGCGGGGCTCCCCGAGGAGGTCCCCGGCGTCACCATCGACCGTCAGTGCGGATCCTCGCAGCAGGCCGTGCACTTCGCGGCGCAGGGCGTCATGTCCGGCACCCAGGACCTGGTGGTCGCCGGCGGCACCCAGAACATGTCGATGATCCCGATCGCCTTCGCCTCGCGGCAGGCGGCGGAGCCGCTCGGCTTCACCGAGGGCCCGTACCTCGGCTCGCAGGGGTGGCGGGCCCGGTACGGGGACTCCCCCGTCAACCAGTTCTACGGGGCCCAGCTGATCGCCGAGAAGTGGGGCATCTCCCGCCTCGACATGGAGGAGTTCGCCCTGCGCTCCCACCAGCGGGCGCTGCGCGCGATCGACGAGGGCCGCTTCGAGCGGGAGATCGTGCCGTACGGGTCGGTGTCGGTGGACGAGGGTCCGCGCCGCGACACCACCCTGGAGAAGATGGCGGGGCTCAAGCCGGTCATGGAGGGCGGCACGATCACGGCGGCGGTCTCCTCGCAGGTGTCGGACGGTGCGGCGGCGATGCTGCTGGCCTCGGAGCGGGCGGTACGGGAACACGGGCTGCGCCCGCGGGCGCGCATCCACCACCTGTCGGTGCGCGGCGAGGACCCGATCCGCATGCTGTCGGCGCCGATCCCGGCGACGGCGTACGCCCTGAAGAAGACGGGCATGTCCCTCGCCGACATCGACCTGGTCGAGATCAACGAGGCCTTCGCCCCGGTGGCCCTGGCCTGGCTGAAGGAGACGGGCGCGGACCCGGAGCGGGTCAACGTCAACGGCGGCGCGATCGCCCTGGGACACCCCCTGGGCGCGACGGGCGTCAAGCTGATGACGACCCTGCTCCACGAACTGGAGCGCACGGGCGGCCGCTTCGGCCTCCAGACCATGTGCGAGGGCGGCGGCCAGGCCAACGTCACCATCATCGAGCGGCTCTAGCACCCTGCCGGAACGGCCCCCGGGGCACCGCTCCCGGGGGCCGTCCTTACCGCCGTCACACCGCCTCATGGTGTTTCGTAGGCCTGGTCGACACGTGATCGGAGGCCTCGATGGGCGCCCCAGCCGACGCGCAGACCGCGTCCAGGTCCAAGCAGCGGCCGTTCTGGAAGGAACTGCCGCTGCTCGTCGCCATCGCCCTCGTGGTGGCGTTCTTGATCAAGACCTTCCTCTTCCAGGCGTTCTCCATCCCCTCCGTCTCGATGCAGAACACCCTCCAGCGCGGGGACCGGGTCCTGGTCGACAAGCTCACCCCCTGGTTCGGCTCGGAGCCCGAACGCGGCGAGGTCGTCGTCTTCCACGACCCGAGCGACTGGCTGGACGGCGAGCCCGTCCCGGAGCGCAACGCCGTCCAGAACGCCCTCAGCGCCATCGGCCTGATGCCCTCCGCCAACGAGAAGGACCTGATCAAGCGGGTCATCGCGGTCGGCGGCGACACGGTCGAATGCCGCGGGAACGGGCCGGTCGAGGTCAACGGCAAGGCGCTGGACGAGCCGTACGTCTTCCCGGGGAACACTCCCTGCGGCGACAAGCCGTTCGGCCCGGTCACCGTGCCGGCCGGGAAGCTCTGGGTCATGGGGGACCACCGCCAGAAGTCCTCGGACTCCCGCTACCACCAGAACGACCCGAAGACCCACGGCTTCGTACCGGTGTCGGACGTCGTCGGCCGCGCCGTCGTCGTCGCCTGGCCCGTCACCCGCTGGTCGACCCTGCCGGTCCCGGACACCTTCGGACAGCCGGGGATCGGCGACCAGGGCAAGCGCTAGGCGGGGCGGGGCGGGGCGCAGCGCGGGGTCTTGCCATGCGAAATCTTCATCTCGCATGGCGGAACGCTCACTAGAGTGCCGGCATGACCGAGGAGCGGATACCCCGCAGTCGGCTCATGCTCGCCCTGGGCACCGGTGGCCAGACCGCCAGTACGACGGTGCTCTACGCGCTGCCCTACCTGCTCCCCGCGCTCCAGCGCGAGCTCGGCCTGTCGCTGGTGGGCGCCGGGGTCCTCGTCTCCTGCCCGATCGCCGGGGTGCTGCTCGGCCTGATCGGCTGGGGCGTGGTCGCCGGCCGGTACGGGGAGCGGTTGGCACTGTCGGCCGGACTGCTTGGCGCTGCCGGGGCGATGGCCCTGGCGGCCGCCGCGCCCGGGGTCCGGCCGCTGGGCGCGCTGCTCGTACTGGCCGGGGCCGCGGGCTCCTCCGTCAGCTGGGCCTCGGGACGCCTGGTCGGCCAGCCGGGTCCGGCCGATGCGGCTGCTGGGGGTGCACCAGGTGGGACAGCACGCCGCGGTGGTCCTCGTCCCGCCCCTGGCGGGCGCGCTGATCGCGGGCCACGGGTACCCGCCGCTCTTCGCCGTGGCGGCGGCCTTCACCTTGCCTGCCATCGCCTTGCTGCCGCGCGCCGACAGGGCCACACCCTGGGCCGCACCGACGGCTCCGCGAACCATGGCCTGAAGCCCACGCGCGGCGCCGTTGCCGGGGGCCGGCCCCGGCTGGATTGCCCGGAGGGCAATTCCAGCCCCGCCGGCGTTTGAGGCGCGGGGTCTGGGGCGGAGCCCCAGGAGGGGTCCGGGCACAGCCCGGGGAACGGGCGAAGGGCGGGTAGGGGACTTCGCCCCGCGCAGCGGGACCGCCGCCGCGGCCGGCCGGTTCAGCGGGCCGGGGCCCGGCGGGAGAGCCGGGTCAGAGAGACCGTCTGGGTGAGGGCCAGGGCCCCGGCCAGGACCTGCCAGAGGAGCGGGTCGGCGGCGTCCAGGGCGCGGGCCGCGCACAGGGCGATCGCCACCGCGCCGAGCGCGAGCACGATCCGGTGGACGAAGCCGGCGTCGGTGCCGTGCGGCAGTCCGGACACGAGGGCGACCAGGCCGAGCAGGATCGGCAGCCAGTGCGGCTGGGAGCCGCGCATCAGCAGGGCGACGGCGAACTCCGCTGCAAGGGCGAGGGAGTTGCGCGCCAGCGCCCCCGGGACCGATATCGACATGCGCACATCATGCCGGGGATATTCGCGTGCGCGTCCGGCGGGGTTGCTCCTAGGATCCGGGGCAAGGGCTGGGTCGTAGCACAGAGGTAGTGCGCCTACACAGCATGGAGGAGGACGCCGGTTCGAATCCGGCCGCCCAGCCCCCTACTTCGCGGGTGTCGCCGCCACCCACGCGCCCGCCGCCTCGATCGCCGCGGCCGCTGCGGGGAGCGGCAGGCCGAGGAAGCCGTGGAAGACCCCGGGGACCAGGTGGACCCCGCAGTCCACGCCCGCCCCGCCCAGCCGGCGCCCGTAGGCCAGGCCCTCGTCCCGCAGGGCGTCGCAGTCGGCCAGGACCAGCAGTGTGCGCGGCAGCCCCGAGAGGTCGGGGGCCCGCAGCGGGGAGACGTGGGGGTGGTCCGGGTCGCCGCCGTACTGGTCCCAGTACCAGGCCATGTGCGCGGCCGTGTGGAAGTAGCCCTCCCCGAACTCCGCCACCGAGGGCTGGTCCATCGAGGCGTCCAGCGCCGGGTAGAACAGCAGCTGGCCGGCGAGCAGTTCGGGGGCCCGCAGGGCCGTCACGGCCGCGAGGTTGCCTCCGCTGGAGTCCCCGGCGACGACCAGCCGCGCGGGGTCGCAGCCCAGTGCGGCCGCCCGGGCCCGGGCCCACAGCAGCACCGTCAGCGCGTCGTCGGGCGCGGCCGGCCAGGGGTGTTCGGGCGCGAGCCGGTAGTCCGCGGAGACCACCACCGCGCCCGAGGCCACGGCCAGCGCCCGGCACAGCGCGTCGTGGGTGTCCAGGCCGCACATCACCCAGCCGCCGCCGTGGAGGAACACGGCGAGGGGACGGCCCGCGGTGCCCGGCGCCGGGTCGTAGATCCGGACGGGGACTCCGTCCGCGTCCGCGTCCCGTACGGAGGCCACCTCGACGCCGCCGCCGCGGGAGCCGGACGCGGCCGCCCGCAGGGCGGCCGGGTCCCCCGGTCCGGGGAAGAAGGCCGTCATCGCGTCGCACAGCTCGCGGGCCGCCGGGGACAGCCGATCGGTGCCGCTCATCGCGCCGTCATCCCGCCGTCGACCGTGAACTCCGCTCCCGTGATGTACGAGGAGCCGTCCGAGCAGAGGAAGAGGACCAGCTCCCCGACCTCCTCGGGCCGCCCGATCCGCCCCAGCGGCAGGTGCGACCAGTCCCGCCCCGCGACGGCCTCGCTGACCATCGGGGTGTCGATCGCCCCCGGATGCACGGAGTTGATCCTGATCCGGTCCCCCGCCAGGTCCAGCGCGGCCGACTTCGTCAGCCCGCGCAGGGCGAACTTCGTCGATCCGTACGCCGCGTGGCCCGGGATGCCGACCAGCCCGGCGGTGGAGGAGACGTTGACGATGGAGCCGCCTCCGGCGGCGCGCAGCACCGGGGCCACCGCCTGGATGCCGAGGAACGGCCCGAGCAGGTTGACCCGCAGGAGGGCTTCGAAGTCCTCCAGGCCCTGGCGTTCCACGTGGGCCGTGCGCCACAGCGCGGCGTTGTTGACCAGGGCGGAGACCGTACCGAAGGCGCGTACGGCCTCGCGGACCACCTCCGCCCAGCTGTCGGCGTCGGCCACGTCGTGGTGGACGTAGAGTCCCTGGTCGCCGAGCTCGGCGGCGGCCGCGCGGCCCTCCTCCTCCCGGATGTCGGTGACCACGACCCGCGCGCCGGCCTCGGCGCACAGCCGGGCCTCGGCCGCGCCCTGGCCGCGTCCGGCGCCGGTGATGACGACGACCTTGCCGTCGAGGACCTTGCCGTTGAGGGAGGGGGTCACCGGTCAGCCCTCCAGGGCGCGGAAGTGCGGGATGACCGTCTCGCCCCACTGGCGAATGGTCTCCATGCAGGCCTCCTGGGGGACGGTGCCCATCTGGATCAGGCACATGACCTCGTCGACGCCGATCTCGCGCAGCTGCTCGACGTAGGCGATGGCCGTCTGGGCGTTGCCGTAGGCATGCTCGGCGTTGTAGGTGCCGGTGTCTATGGGGCGGGCCGGGATGTTCGCCTCGTGGAGCTTGGCGACCAGTTCCTCGCGACCCTTCTCCAGCGCGGCCACGTGCTCCTCGGCGGTCTCGTCCTCGGAGTAGCCGGTGGGCTCGGGGGCGTTGCCGTACCAGTGGGCGATGGACTCGGCGAAGAAGCGCTGGCCGCGGGTGCCCAGGCGCAGCGCGCGCTCGGCGTCGTCGAGGACGATGGTGGGGCAGAGCGCGGAGAGGTGGTCGTTGACCTCGGTGGAGACGAAGCGGTCCCCGCTGCGGGTGGCGATGGCCTCGTCGTAGACCTTGCGCATCGTACGGACGTCGTCGGCGCCGGCGAAGCCCATCACGAGGGCTCCGATGCCCAGTTCGGCGGCGAGCTTGAGGGTGTCGTGCTTGGAGCAGGCCATGAAGAGCGGCGGGTGCGGGTCCTGGACCGGCCGGGGCAGGATCGCGCCGGGGCCGATGTCGATGGAGCCGTGCCACTCGAACTTCTCCTCGCGCCAGGCGGAGGAGAAGATCCGCAGCGCTTCCTCCATCTGCGGGTAGGTGTCCTCGGGGCGGACCCCGTACATGGACATCTCCTGGCGGGTGGCCCCGCGGCCGGCGCCGATGTCCACGCGGCCGCCGGAGAGCACGTCGAGCATGGCGGCGCGTTCGGCCACGCGCACGGGGTGCTGGTAGCCGAAGGGCATGGTGACGACGCCGTGGCCGATGCGGATCTTCTGGGTCCGGGCGGCGACCCAGGTCAGGAAGATCTCGGAGGCGCTCATGTGGGCGTACTGGGTGAGGGCGTGGTGTTCCACGGCCCAGATCCGGTCGAAGCCCATCTCCTCGGCGAACACTGCCTGTTCGACGCAGTCGTGGATGACCTGGCGCTCGCGTTCGGGCGTCGGGTCGACGAGCTGCGCCTCGAAGATCATCGAGAACTTCACGGGGTGCCTCCCAGCCGTGCGCTGCGCACGGCACGTCGGTGGTGTATTTCGAATAGGAATACTTCTAGCAGTCATATCGGGCCGGGGGAAGGGCCGCCGCGAAGACCGGTCGTAGACTGCGCTGCGTGACCAACGAGGCGGCAGAAGAGACGAACGGGCGCACGCTCCCCGCGACCAGCTGGGCGGTGCTCGGGCTGCTCTCCTTCGGGGAGGAGCTCTCCGGTTACGACCTGAAGAAGTGGTCGGACTGGTCGCTGCGCTTCTTCTACTGGAGCCCGTCCTTCAGCCAGATCTACAGCGAGCTCAAGCGGCTGGAGAAGGCCGGCTACGCCTCTTCGCGGATGGTCGCCCAGGAGACCGGCACCCGCGACAAGCGGGTGTACCGGATCACGGACGAGGGCATGACGGCCGTACGGCGCTGGGCGCGCGAGGCGCCCGTCGACCCGCCGGTGCTCAAGCACGGGCCGATGCTGCGGCTGTGGCTCGGCCACCTGCTGGAGCCGGAGCAGATGCGCGAAGTCCTCGTACAGCACCAGGAGTTCGCGGAGAAGATGCGGCGGCGCGCGGTGGCCGACGCGGACGGGGCCCGGGAAGAGGCCTCGTGGGCGTACCCGACGCTCACCCTCAAGTGGGCCGAGCGGTACTACGCCTCCGAGCGCGACCTGGCGGCCGCCATGCTCGACGACATCGCGGAACTGGAGAGCGCGCGCGGCGCGGCTCCCTCCCCGGAATCGGCCCCGACCGCGGCCCCGGCCTCGGGCGAGCCCGGCAAGCGCCCGTAGGTGCGCCGGAAGTAGAGCAGCGGCGCGCCTTCGCGGTGCGCCGTCAGGGCGGTGACCCGGCCCAGCGCGATGGCGTGGTCGCCACCGTCCAGGACGGCCTCCAGATCGCATTCGACGGTGGCGAGGACCCCGTCCAGCAGGGGCGCCCCGTTGCCGCCGGCCCGCCACGGGACACCGGCGAACTTGTCGCCCCCGGTGACGGCGAACCGGCGGCACAGCTCCTGCTGGTCGGCGGCGAGGATGTTGACGGCGAAGGCCCCCGCCGCCTGGATCCGGGGCCAGGTGGTGGACGTGCGCGCCGGGCAGAAGCAGACCAGCGGCGGATCCAGGGACACGGACGAGAAGGACTGGACGGCCATCCCGACGGGACGGCCGTCGGCTCCGCATGCCGTGATGACGGCGACGCCGGTGCAGAAGCTGGACAGGACCGACTTCATGTCGGACATGACTGCCTCCCTCATGAGAACCTCCCTGATTATTTCTACTAGGTATATGCCTAACCGAAACACCTGTGATTGGATACCGCCCACGCTCGCTCGTCAAGTAGGGAGGGTCCCCGATGCCACCGCCCCCGCCTCAGCCGCCCGCCACGCTCGCCCGGCTCCCCGAGTACGCCGCCGCCGCGTACGGGGAGCGCGAGGCGCTCGCCGACGGGGAGGTCCGCTGGACCTTCGCCCGCCTCGCCGCCGAGATCTCCGCGGCCGCCCGAGCCGCCATCGCCCACGGCGTCCGCCCCGGCGACCGGGTCGCGATCTGGGCCCCCAACAGCCGCCGGTGGATCACCGCCGCCCTCGGCGCGGTCGGCGCCGGAGCCGTCCTCGTACCGGTCAACACCCGCTACAAGCCCGCGGAGGCCGCCGACATCATCCGGCGCAGCGGCTCCCGCGTCCTGCTCACCGAGCGCGGGTTCCTCGGTACCGACTACGCCCGTGACCTGCACGCCTCCGGCGAGGACCTCGGGGCGCTCGCCTCGACGGTGATCCTGCGCGACGGGCGGGAGGGGAACGAGGGCGATGAGGCCACCGGCCCCGACGGGCCGCCCGGGTCCGTCTCCTGGGAGGCGTACCTGCGCGCCGGCGAGGCCGTACCCGACGCGGAGCGCGCCGCGCGCGCGGCCGCCGTACGTCCCGAGGACCTCAGCGACATCCTCTACACCTCCGGCACCACCGGCCGCTCCAAGGGCGTCATGACCACCCACGGCCAGACCGTCCGGCTCTACGCCTCCTGGTCCGGCCTCGTCACCCTGCGCCCCGGCGACCGGTACCTGCTGGTCAACCCCTTCTTCCACACCTTCGGCTACAAGGCCGGAGTGCTCGCCTGCCTGCTGCGCGGGGTCACCATGCTCCCCGAGGCGGTCTACGACACCGACCGCATCCTGCACCGCATGGCCGCCGAGCGCGTCACCTGCCTGATGGGCCCGCCGACCGTCTTCCACGGCCTGATCCGCCACCCCGCGCGGGCCGCGCACGACCTGTCCGCGCTGCGCCTGGCCGGCACCGGAGCCGCCTCGGTGCCCGCCTCCCTGGTCGAGGAGATCCGCACCGAACTGGGGGCGCCCGACGTGTTCACCGCGTACGGGCTCACCGAGTCCGGCGGGGTCGTGTCCGTCTGCCCCACCGACGCCGACGCCCGGACCCTCGCCCACACCGTCGGCCTGCCGCTGCCCGACACCGAGGTACGGATCACCGACCCGCTCGGCGCGGTGCTGCCCGCCGGGGAGCCGGGCGAGGTGCAGGTCCGCGGCTACCACGTCACCCCCGGCTACCTGGACGACCCGGCGAGCACCGCCGAAGCCGTCCTGCCCGGCGGCTGGCTGCGCACCGGGGACATCGGCGTGCTCGACGGGCGCGGCTACCTCGCCATCACCGACCGGCTGAAGGACATGTACGTGGTCGGCGGCTTCAACGCCTATCCGGCGGAGGTGGAGAACGTACTGCTGACCCACCCCGCCATCACCGACGCGGCGGTCGTCGGCGCCCCCGACGAGCGGCTCGGCGAGGTCGGGGTGGCCTACGTCGTCACCACCGGGCCGGTCACCTCCGAGGAGCTGACCGCCTGGACCCGGGAACGGCTGGCCAACTTCAAGGTGCCGCGGCGGTTCACCCGGATGGAGGAGCTCCCGCGCAACGCGGGCGGCAAGCTGCTGAAGGCGGAGCTGCGCCGCACGGCGCGAGGGGAGTCGGCGTGAGGACGCTGGAGCTGACGCGCGAGCAGGAGGAACTCCGGGACGCGGTACGGGCGGTCCTGGCCCGCCACCCCGGCCACACGGCCTGGGCTCCGCTGACGGCGCAGATCGGCGCGGCCGCGCTGGCGGTCCCCGAGGAGTACGGCGGGCTGGGCTGCGGGCCGGCCGAAGTCGGGGTGGTCATGGCGGAACTGGGGCGCGCGCTGAGCCCCGTACCGTACCTGGGATCGGCGGTGCTGACGGTGGCGGCCCTGCTCGCGTCCGGGGACCGGGAGGCCTGCGCGAAGCACCTGCCGCACCTGGCGGAGGGCACGGTCGTGGGCGCCCTGGCCTGGGCGGAGGCTTCGAGCGACCCGCTCGCCCCGGGAGGCGGGTGGGAGCCCGGCGACCTGTCGGCCCGGGCCGAACCCGCCGGGGCGGACTGGCTGCTCACCGGCACCAAGCGGTACGTCCTGGCCGGCCCGGGCGAACCGTCCCTGCTGCTCGCGTTCGCCTGGATGGACCCGGCTCCGGGTCCGGCCACCGGACCGGATACCGGCTCCGGTGTCGGAGCCGACGTCGAGCGCGGCGCGGACGCGGACAGAACGACCGCGCCCGGTACCCCCGTCCCGCCCGGCCAGGGCCTGGGCGTGCGCCGGCTCGGGCTGTTCGAACTCCTCGCCGCGCCGGCGGCCTTCACCGTACGGTCCACGATGGACCGCACCCGCCCCCTCGCGGAGCTGACCCTGGACCGGACCCCGGCCCGGCTGCTCTCGGCCGACGGCGCCGGGGTCCTCGCCCGGGTCCGCGACCTGGCCTGCACGGCGCTCGCCGCCGAGCAGGCGGGGGCGGCGGCGCGGGCGCTGGAGGTGACGGTCCGGTACGCGAAGGAACGGATGCAGTTCGGGCGGCCCATCGGCTCCTTCCAGGCGGTCAAGCACCGGCTCGCCGACCTGCACACCGCGGTGGAGGGAGCCCGCTCCCTCGCCTTCGCGGCGGCCGCCGCCGACGCGGCCCCGGAAGCGGCGGCCGCCGCCAAGTCGGCCTGCTCGGAGGCCTCCGCGTACGTGGCGGGCGAGGTGATCCAGCTGCACGGCGGCATCGGCATCACCTGGGAGCACGAGGCGCACGAGTACTTCAAGCGGGCCCACGGATCGGCCCTGCTCTTCGGCTCCCCCGCCGCACACCGCGAACGGCTGGCGGCACGGTTGGGGTTCCTCCCGAACGACGTCATGGAGGTCACGGGCTGTCGTACGCTCGGCCCATGACGGGCAGTGCGATAGACCTCCGGAAGATCGAAGAGACCGCCCCGGCGCTGGTGAGCCTGTACAAGAGCGCCGGGACCTCGCTCCGCAAACACGGTCTGGAGGGCGGCCGGGCCGCCGTCTACCTGGTCCTCGACTACTCCGGCTCGATGCGCCCGTACTACGACGACGGCAGCGTGCAGGCCCTCGCCGACCGGGTGCTGGGCCTCTCCGCGCACCTGGACGACGACGCCCGCGTGCCGGTCGTGTTCTTCTCCACCGAGGTCGACGCGGTCGAGGAGATCTCCCTGGCCGGCCACGAGGGGCGGGTCACCGCCATCGCCGCGGGCCTCGGCCACATGGGCAAGACGGCCTACCACGCGGCGATGGACGCGGTGATCGACCACTACCTGGACTCGGGATCCGCCCTCCCCGCGCTCGTGGTCTTCCAGACGGACGGCGGCCCGATCAACAAGCTCGCCGCCGAGAAGTACCTGTGCAAGGCGGCCCGGCTGCCGCTCTTCTGGCAGTTCGTCGGCTTCGGGAACACCCGCAGCTCACAGTTCGACTTCCTGCGACGGCTGGACGAACTGCCCGTACCGCAGAAGCGGGTGGTGGACAACGCGGGCTACTTCCACGCCGGCCCCGACCCGCGGACCGTCGCGGACCCGGACCTCTACGACCGCCTGGTCGGGGAGTTCCCGGCCTGGCTGACGGCGGCCCGGGAGGCGGGAATCGTGCGCGCCTGACCGGCGGGTACGAGCACCTCGCGCTTTCATGGACGCATGACGACGAACAACTGGGCCGTATTCGAAAAGGCGGAACCGGAATTCGCGGCGGCCGTCCAGGCCCGCTTCGCTCAGTTCCCGCACCACGTCCTGGCGACCCTGCGCAAGGACGGCTCCCCGCGCGCGACCGGACTGAACGTCGAGATCCGCGGCGGCGAGCTGTGGCTGGGCATGATGCCGGGGTCGATGAAGGGGAAGGACCTGCGGCGCGACGGGCGCTTCGCCCTGCACACCAACCCGGGGCCGGGCGAGACCATGCCCGACGGGGACGTGCGGATCGCCGGGCGCGCGGTGGAGATCGTGGAACAGCCCGAGCTCCACCGGTACGCGGAGGAGGCCGAGGAGAACGACACCCCGCACCCCTTCGACCTGTTCCGCGCCGAACTGACGGAGGTGGTCCACGTCGGGGTCGAGGGCGACGACCTGGTGGTCCGCTCGTGGACCCCGGAGCACGGATTGCGCACCCTGCGCCGGGGCAACGACGACGAGCCGGCCCGCGAGGAGCCTGCGGCGGGCTGAACCAGGGGGGTGTCTTGCGGCCCGACCGCCGCCTAGATGTATTGCCCAGTGAGGTTGGGGACGCGGCTGGCGGGTGGTTTGCCTGCGAGCGCGGTGTGTCCGCGGTGGTGATTGTAGGTGTGCAGCCACTTGGGGAAGGCATCGCGTCGCTCCTGTTCTGACTGGTAGGGGCGGGCGTAGGCCCACTCTTCCAGCAGGGTGCGGTTGAGGCGTTCGACCTTGCCGTTCGTCTGGGGTCGGTAGGGCCGGGTTCGCTTGTGGGTGATCCCGGCCGCTGCCAGCAGGTCCCGCCAGGCATGGGACTTGTAGCAGGAGCCGTTGTCGGTCAGGACCCGCTCGACGGTGATCCCGGCCTGGGCGAAGAAGGCCTGGGCCCGGGTCCAGAAGGCGGTGGCGGTCTCCTTCTTCTCGTTGGTCAGGATCTCGCTGTAGGCGAGGCGGGAGTGGTCGTCGACGGCGGTGTGGATGTAGCTGTAGCCCAGGCGGGGCCGCTTCTTGCGGCCGGCCTGGCGGCCGAGGGCTTTGTGGCCGCCGCCGTCGGGGATGTTGCCGAGCTTCTTGATGTCCACGTGGACCAGTTCGCCGGGCTTCTCGCGTTCGTAGCGTCGTATGACGCGGCCCGTCGCGCGGTCGAGGTGGGTCAGGCGGGCCAGCTGGTAGCGGGTCAGAACGCGGTGCACGGTCGACGGCGCCAGGCCGAGCAGGTGCGCTATGCGGGCCGGCCCCCACCGGCGGGCGAGGCGGACCTTGATGATCCGCCGTTCGGTGCGGGTGGGCGTCCGCTTCGGGCTGTGGTGCGGGCGGGAGGACCGGTCGCTCATGCCCGCCTCGCCGTTCGCACGGTAGCGATCGGCCCACCGCTGGGCAGTTGTGGGTGAGACCTGGAAGCGGTCGGCGGCCCGGCGCAGCGGCCAGCCGTCCTCGACCACGCAGCGGGCCAGCCGCAGGCGTCCGGTCTCGGTCAGGGGTGCATTACGGTGGGGCATGAGGGCCTTCTGCTGGTTGGTGTAGACGTCGCAATCCACACCGAACCCGGAAGGCCCTCACCCGTTCAAGAACCCTCAGCCGAGACCTGCATCACCCGTCCACAACCTCCCTGGACAGAACACCTAGACCCTGGCCGGGGTCTTCGCCGGGACGACCCCGGGCGTCTTGGCGGGGGCCTTGACCGGCGTCCTGGCGGGAGCCTGGGCCGGGGAGTTGGGCGAGGCCTTGGCTGGGGCCTTGGCCGGGGATTTGGCCGAGGCCTTCGCCGGGGACTTCGCCGAGGCCTTCGCCGGGGACTTGGCGGGGGCCTTCTGGGTCTTGCCCGGGGTCTTCGGGGCCTTGGCGGGGGCCGGGGTCTGGGCGCCGACGTCCAGCCAGCTCCGGTCGATGTTGAGCGTCACGTCGCCGTACGTGGCGTCGTGGTCTCCCCGGAACTGGTGGGCGCGGCGGCCCCCCGTCCACCGGGCGGTCCCGGCGGGCAGGCCCAGGTCGGCGTCGGTGACCGAGGCCGCGCCGTTCCAGCGGGCCACCCACAGCACGTCGGGCATGGCCTCCGGGGCCTGGTCGTAGTGGGCGCTCAGCGCCTTGGCACCGGAGCTCGCCGCGACGTAGGCGGCGGCCCCGTAGCCCAGTTCGTGGAGCCGGGTCGTCCAGGCCGTGAGGTAGGCGACGACCGGGGCGTCCCAGGTGGCGCGGTCCGTGTAGTTCTCCAGGTCGTTGTAGAGGACCGTGCCCTCGGCCATGCCCAGCGCCGCGGCCGCGTGGGCGGCGCCCTCGGCCTCGGCCCGGCCCTGTTCGTTGGCCTCGGAGGGGTCGGTGGAGAGCCCCGTGGAGGAGCTGTTCCAGGGCTGGGGGCCCACCCAGATCGGCATGAGGTGCCAGCCCGCCTCGGCCTGCCGGCTCACCCAGCCCGCGGTGAGCTGCGGCTGGGCGCAGGCGCGGGCGCGGCCGCCGATGTAGACGCCGACGGCGCCGAAGGGCGAGTCGGCCCGCCAGGCGTTCATGGTGCGCTGGGTCGGGGCCGTGCAGGCGTCGAAGCCCTCGCCGGTGAAGGGCGTCTGGACGGTGGTACGGGAACCCCCGCCGACCACGCCGACCGGATCGACGGGGACCGGGCCGGGGGCGGCCGGGGGTGCGAGGGAGCGGGCCCGGGTGAGGACCCCGCGGACGGCCTCGGGGGTGGAGGCGTAGGAGACGGTGGCCATCACCCCGGCGCGGCGCAGGGCGTAGCGGATCTCGTTGCTGTCGCCCCGGACCTTGGGCAGGGGGTCGCCCTCGTCGCCCCCGACGGTGGGGATGTCGGCGCGCGGCGGGGCGCCGTCGAGCGGCTCCAGGTGCAGGGTGTCGGAGCGGGGGGCGGCGGCGCGGGCGGCTCCGCATTCGCCCTGGGCGCCGGCGTGCCCGAGGTAGAGGGTGGGCAGGTCGAGGCGCAGGCAGGCGTCGGGGTTGCGGTCGAGGTCGACGACCCGCCAGTCGGCGGGGACGGTGAGGCGCAGCCCGCGGTAGTCGACGGTGCGGCCGTCGGCGGTACCACCGCCGGTGCCGGTGCGGCCGTCGGCGGCGCCGAGGGGGACGGGGGCGAGCAGCGCGGCGCCCAGCAGGCAGCTCAACATCATGTGGGAGGGGAGCATGTGACCCACTGTTACCAGAAGGCCCGGAGGTTGACGCAGAGGCACGAGAGCCCGCGGCCACCTGTTGACGGGACGGCCGCACGGCAGTGCGGCCGGTCCCCCTGGGCCGTCTTTTCTACTCCGCCGCCGGGCGGCCCTTGCTCCGGCGGGGCGCGGTGGCGCCGCGGATCTCCTCCGTGGCCGCGCGGAACGCGGGCGCGGCGCGGGCGAAGTAGTCGAAGAGCAGGGCCTGCTGCTCCGGGGTGTAGGAGCCGATCACGGCCGCGATGTGCCGGCGGGCCGGTCCGACCACGCCCTCGATGCGGTCCAGCGCGTCCGGTACGGGCTCCACGATGACCCGGCGCCGGTCCCCCGGATCGGCGGCCCGGCGGGCGTAACCGGCCCGTTCGAGGCGGTCGATGAGCCGGGTCGTCGCGCCCGTCGTCAACCCGGTGCGGGTGGCGAGCTCGCCGGAGGAGAGCCCTCCTTCCAGGGTGATGAGACTGAGCGCGTACCACTCGGAGGTGTGCAGTCCGGCCGCCTCGGCGCTGGCCAGGCCCTGGAGCCCGACGGCGTCCAGGTACTGCCGGAAGGTCGTGTGCGCGTCCGGGACGCCGCCACCTGTTGCCATTTTCGGGATCGCCTCCTACCGTCATATCTGCACGCATGCAGATACTGTGTTCGCTCAGTATCTGCCTCAGTCTAACCAATGGGGAGTGGTCCGTCATGCAGCAGCCCACCAGCGAGTCCCATGCCGCCGCCACGGCCTCCGTCCGGGCCGTGCTCGACCGGCTCGTCGAAGCCTGGGAGCGCCACGACGCCGAGGCGTACGGCGAGCTGTTCACCGAGGACGCCACGTACATCACCTACGTCGGCACCTTCTACCGGGGCCGCCGCGACATCGCGGACAGCCACCGCACCCTCTTCGCCGGCTTCCTCAAGGGCACCCGGCTGGCGGACGAGATCCTCGACGTCCGCTTCTACGGGCCCGACGTGGCCGTGGTGAACGGCCGCGGGGACACCCACAAGGGCAAGCGCCCGGCGAAGCTCACCAAGATCCAGACGTACACCCTCGTCCGCGGACAGGACGGGTCGTGGCGGATCGCCGCCTTCCAGAACACCAAGCGCAAGCCCCTGATGGAGGCCGTGTCCTACCGGTTCGCCCCGGGCCTCGTCCCGGCCGCCGAGCGCTGACCGTGCACGGCGACCCCGCGCCCACCCCCACACCGACCCCGACCCCGACCCCGACCCCGACGAACTTACGGAGATCCCGCATGACCACCGTCAGCACCGACGCCCGGACCGACACCCGCACCGACGACCGCGCCACCGCCCCGAGCACGGGCCCGGACGCCCGCCCGGGCGCCGACCCGGCGGCCCCGCCCGCGCCCCGCTCCCGCCGACGCACCCTCAAGCGCGCCCTGATCGGCACCGCGCTCGCCCTCGGCCTCACGGCCGGCGGCGGCTACCTGTGGCTCGACGCCACCTCGGAGGTCAAGGCCGCCGGCTCCGCCGCCTGCACGGCCGTCACCGCCACGGAGGCCGGCACCGGTGGCCGTACGGGCGACCGCGACGCCGTCTGCGGCGTGCTGGCCTCGCTCGCCGGGGCCTGGGGCGCCGCCGATGCCGACGCGTACGGAGCCCTCTTCACGCCGGACGCCACGTACACGACGTACGTCGGCACCCACTACCAGGGCCGCGGCGACATCACCGAGGCCCACCGGGCCCTCTTCGGCGGCTTCGTCAAGGGCACCGAGCTGGCCGACTCGATCCTGGGCATCCGCTTCCTCGGCCCCGACGCGGCCGTGGTCACCAGCCGCGGCGACACGTACGAGGGCGGGCGGCCGGCGGAGCTGTCGAAGGTCCAGACGTACACGCTGACCCGCGAGAGCGACGGACAGTGGCGGATCGCCGCGTTCCAGAACACCCAGCGGCAGCCGGTCATGGAGCGGGCGTCCTTCCTGCTGTCGCCCGGCACGGTGCCCGGAGCCGAGAAGTGACCGCCCGCACCGCCCTGGTCACCGGGGCCAGTTCGGGCATCGGGCGGGCCTTCGCCCGCGAACTCGCCCGGGCCGGCTGGACCGTGACCCTCGTGGCCCGGGGCGAGGAGCGGCTGCGCGCCCTCGCGGAGGAGCTCGGACCCGGCCACCGCCCTCTGGCCGCCGACCTGTCCACCCCCGAGGGGCAGGAGCTGGTCGCCGCCGAGCTGCGCCGACACCCCGTCAACCTACTGGTCAACAGCGCCGGCACCGCCCACCACGGGCCCTTCGCCGGGTCCGACCCGCGGGACGCCCTCGCCGCCACCCACCTGGGCTGCGACGCCGTCATCACGCTGGCGCACGCCTTCCTCTCCGGGGCCCGCCGCGGAGACGCCCTCGTCAACGTCTCCTCCACCCTCGGCAGCGCCCCCTCCCCCGGCCTCGCCGTCTACAGCGCCGGCAAGGCCTTCGTGACCGCCTTCTCCGAAGCGCTCTGGCACGAGCAGCGCCCCCGCGGCGTGCACGTCATGGCCCTCTGCCCCGGTCCCACCGCCTCGGATCCGGGGACCGGGACCGAGCCGGAATCGGAGCCGGTGCCGGTGCCCGTGCCCGTGCCGGAAACGGAGGCGGGGGCGGGGGCGGGGGCCGAGCCGACGTCCACGGCCCCGCCCCCGCCCGTATCCCCGCCCGGGCGGCACCAGGACGCTCCGGCCGCCCTGGTCCAGAGCCCGGAGGCCGTGGTGCGCGCCGCCCTGCGCGCCCTGGAGCGGCGCAGCACCCGCCCCACCGTCGTCCCCGGGCGTGCGAACTCCCTCTTCGTCCTCGCCGCCCGCCTGCTCCCGCGCCGCACGCTGCTGACCCTGCTCAGCCGCTAACGCGCCGGTGCCGCTCCCGCTGCTCCCGCTACGCCCGCTGTTCCTGGAAGGCGGGCAGGGCGAAGATCCGCTCCTTCCCCGACTCCTCCATCAGCTCGACGAGCGGCAGCACCAGTTCCCACAGGTCCTGCTTGTCGACCTCGCGCACGAGTCCGTCGAGCTCCGCGTCGCCCAGCCCGGCGGCGGCATCGGCCACCACCTTGCGCGCCTCCTCGGGCAGTACGCCGACCAGCGGCAGGAACGCTCCCCACAGCGCGGTCGCCACCACGGCCCGTACCACTCCGGCCAGCACGAGCGGGTCCCGCAGGGAGTCCAGCCGGGCCACCGCGAGCCGGTCCTCCTCGCCGAGCAGTGCCACGAGCGGGAGCAGGGACTCCCACAACCCCTCGGCGTGCGTGACGCGTACGAGCGAGTCGAGCGCGGCCGCGTCGAGGCGGGCCGTGAGTTCGGCGATCCGCAGCCGCTGGTCGCCGCCGACCATGGCGGCGACGCCGAGGGCCTCCTCCCAGAGCCCCTCGGCGGCAGCGGCCCGTACGATCGCGCCGAGGCGGTCGTCGCCCATGAGCTCCAGGATCCGGGGCAGTCGCTCGGGCTGGTCGACGTAGAAGCCGGCGCGCAGCACCGCCGCGTCGTCCACCTGGTCCAGGATCCGGCGGAGCACCTGGTCCCGCATGTGGCCGACGAACCGGCCCATGGTGAGGTGGTCGCGGTTCTCGGCGAGGGTGGTGGCGATGCGTACGACGAGCCCCTCGTCGAGCCGGTCGACGATCCCGGAGATCTTCCGGGGGTCCAGGTGTCCGCAGGCCTCGGCGGTGAAGGCGACGGGCAGCTTCTCGATGATGGCGGCGGCCCGGCCCGACTCCAGCCGGCCGGCCACCCCGGCGGCCAGCCGGGGTCCGAGCGCCTTCTGCGAGATGGCGGCCGCCACTCCGGCCGGGACCAGCTTGGTCGCGGCGGCGATCCGGTCGAGCATCTCGGGTGCGCCGTCGTTCAGTACTCCGCTGACCTGCTCGCGGAACGCCCGTACGTCCTCGTCCGGCAGCCCGCGCAGGAAGCCGAGCTCCCCGGCGTCCGCGCCCACCAGCCGGGCGATCTTCTCCACTTCGGCGCGGCTCACCGGAACAGCACCTTGCGCACGGCCCCGCGGGCGAGGGCGGGGACCAGCCCCAGCGCCTCCTCCGCGGCCTGGTTCAGGCCTTCGGCCTGGCGCGCCCGCTCCGCTTTGAGCGCCCCGGCGAGCCGCGCGAGCTCCCCGGCGTCCAGCTCCGCGAACGACGCGGGAGGCCGGACACCCCCCAACTCACCAGTCAAAAGGCCCAGTTCCTCATCTGTACGCACGGGACGACCTCCCACACCAAAGACGACACGACGGCTCGCGTCGAGCGTGGGCCCGAATTGACTAATAGTCAATACTCGCGGGTAGGACCGACCGCGGGCATCAGCTCCCGTGCTCCGCCAGCTCCTTGAGGACGAGGTCCAGCGCGGTGGCCCGTACGCCGAGCACGTGCTCGGTCTCGGAGGCGTCGACGCGCAGCGCCCTGTCGTACAGGTACGCCATCTCCGGGATCTCGGCCGTCACCGGGTCCCCGGCGACCTGCTCGGCCAGCTCCCCGGGCGTCATCCGCCGCAGCCGCGGGTCCGGCGCACCGGCGGCCCGGGCGAGCCGGCCGGCCAGGGCCCGGATGGACAGCTCCGAGGTGGACGGCACGTGCCAGGCGCGGCCCCAGCCGCCCTCGCGGGCGTCCTCCTGGCCGCCGACGGCGATGAGGGTACGGGCCACGTCGTCCACGTAGGACCAGGCGTGCGCCTCGTCCAGGCCGACCGGGAGCACCGCCTCCGTGCCCGCGAGCACGGCCGGGACGGCCGTCCAGGTGAACAGCGAGAGCGCCGATGCCCCGAGGTAGTCGCTGCCCCGGACCTCGGCGACGCGCACGCGCCCGGCCTCGTGGGCGGCGAGGGCCTGCTCCCACATCGCGGTGCGCACCCGCCCCTTGCCGGAGGTCGGCCGCAGAGGCAGACCGGGGGTCAGGGGCCCCTCCACCGGTCCGTACCCGTAGAGGTTCCCCAGCATCACGTAATCCGTGCCGGTCCGCTCGGCGGCGGTGAGCAGGGAGGCCGCCAGCGGCGGGAAGGCGGTGCGCCAGTCCTGGTACGCGGGGGCGGCCGCGTTGTAGAGGGTGCGCGCGCCCCGGAGCAGTTCGGTGAGGCGGTCGGTGTCGGTGATGTCGGCGGCGACCCGCTCGACGAGCGGGTGCTCGGGCCCGCCGCCGCTGCGGGTGACGACACGGACGCGTTCGCCGGACGCGGCGAGCAAGCGGGCGGTGGCGGTGCCGATCGGGCCGGCGCCGGTGACGACGTGCACGGACATGGCTGTACTCCCCTGCCTGGAGCGCGAGTTGTTCACGCGATGGATCAACCCTCGCTCGGTGCGGCGCCGTACAGTAGTGGCCTGAATGACGGCAATCCGGAGATTCGAGCCATGACGACTCCCCCTGCACCCGTTCCACCCGCACCCGTTTCTCCTGCGCCCGTTCCTCCCGCACCCGTTCCCGCGGCCCACCGCCCGCACCGCGTGACGGTCATCGCGGTCCCCCCGGTGACCACCTTCGACCTGTCGATCCCGGAGGTGGTCTTCGGCGCGACGCGGATCGGGGAGGACCCGGCCTACGAGGTGACGATCTGCACGCCCACCCCCGGCGTCGTCCCCGCGGCGATCGGCATCGACGTCGTCGTGCGCCACGGCCTGGAGGCGATCGAGCGGGCCGACACGGTGATCGTGACGGGGACGGGCGCGCGGGTCAGCGCCGACCCGCGCGTCCTGGACGCCTTGCGGGCCGCGGCCTCGCAGGGCCGGCGCATCGCGTCCATCTGCACGGGTGCGTTCGTCCTCGCCCAGGCCGGTCTCCTCGACTCCCGCAGCGCCACGACCTTCTGGAGCATGTCGGAGGAGTTCAGGGAGCGCTTCCCCGGGGTCGACCTCGTGCCGGGCGTGCTGTTCGTCGAGGACGACGGGGTGCTGACCTCGGCGGGGCTCTCCGCGGGGATCGACCTGTGCCTGCACATGGTGCGCTGCGACTACGGGGCCGCCGTCGCGAACGCCACCGCCCGCCTGGTGGTCGCGGCCCCCGTGCGGCCGGGCGGCCAGGCCCAGTTCATCGAGACCCCGCTCCCGGCCGACCGCGGCACCTCCCTCGCCGCGACCCGCGCCTGGGCCCTGGCCCGCCTGCACGAGCCGACCGCTCTGGCCGACCTGGCCCGGCACGCGGGCCTGAGCGTGCGCACCCTGACCCGCCGCTTCCGCTCGGAAACGGGTCTCAGCCCCCTGCAGTGGCTCCTGCACCAGCGCCTGCACCGGGCCCGCGAGATCCTGGAGACGACCACCCTCCCGATGGACCAGGTCGCCGCGCGCAGCGGCCTCGGCACGGCCGACTCCCTCCGCGCCCACCTGGTCCGCCGCACGGGCTCCACGCCGACCGTCTACCGGGCCACGGCGCGGGCGCGGCAGCCGTAGGGCCGGACCCCGGCCGCCTGCGCGTCCTCGCCGGGACCGGCGCTAGCCGGTCGGGGCAGGGGCCGCGGCCCGCTCCAGCACCTCCAGCACGGTGTCGCGGAACAGCGTGGTCTTGTAGCCGGTCTGCGGCAGCGGCCGGCAGCGGGCGAGCACCGTCGCGGCCGCCTCCGCAAGGACCTCGGGGGTGGCCTCGCGGCCGATCAGGGCGGCCTCCACCTCCGGAAGCCGCAGCGGAACCCGTGCCACCCCGCCCGCGGCGACGGCGGCGTGCGTGACGGTCGCGCCGTCGAGCGCGAGCCGGGCGGTGGCCTCGACCAGGGGCCATTCGCCGTGGGCGCGACCGGTGGCCCGGTGGCAGGCGGCCCGTTCGCCGGGCAGCGGCGGCGGCAGCAGGACCGCGGTGAGGATGCGGTCCGGTGCCAGCAGGTGGTCGGCCCGGTGGAGCCGGTCGCCGTCCCCGTACAACTCGGCCACCGGGCGCGGTGATTCGCCGTGGACCTCGGCCCCTGCGTCGTAGGTGAGCAGGGCCATCGCGAGGGTCGACGGGTGCGGGGCGACGCACGGGCCGTCGCCGCTGACCACTCCGAAGTGGTGGTCGCCCTCGCGCGCGGGGCAGCCGGAGCCGCCCTTCTGGAGGCAGCTGAAGTGCGGATTGCGGTAGTACCAGCAGCGGTTGCGCTGGAGCAGGTTGCCGCCCAGGGTGCCGGCGGCACGGATCTGCGGGGTCGCCGCGGTCCCGGCGGACACCGCCAGGGCGGGCCAGCCGGAGCGCACCCGCGGATCGCCGGCCAGCGCGGCGAGCGTGGTCAGGGCGCCGATCCGCAGCCCGCCGCCGGGCAGCGGCGTACAGCCGCGCAGGCTGCCCGCGGAGTCGAGGTCGGTGAACGGGCCCGGGGCGATGCCCGAGCGCTGCCGGGCGGTGGTGTCGGTGCCGCCGGCGCGCAGCTCCCCGCCGCGCGCCAGGACGGCGGCCGAGAGGTCGGTGAGGGTGGGCTCGGTGCTCACGTGGCCAGTCCTTCCAGGAGCCGGTCGGGCCGGATGGGCATGTCGTACGGGCGCCAGCCGGTCGCATCGCGGACCGCGTTGGCCAGGGCGGCCGCGGTCGGCAGGGTGGAAATCTCCCCGAGGCCGACTCCGCCGCCGGGGACGTGTGCGAAGCCCTCCTGGTGGAAGTGGACGGTGATCTCGGGGGTGTCTCCGATGCCGGGGATGCGGTAGTCCTCCAGGTTGTCGGTCAGCACCCGGCCGGTGGCCGGGTCGGTGCGCCGCTCCTCGAACAGGGCGTAGCCGACGCCCTGGACGACGGCGCCCTCGCACTGGCTGCGGGCGAGCCGCTCCTCGTGGATGCGGCCCGCGGCGATGCCGCTCCACACCCGCAGCGGCCGGATCCGGCCGAGCCTGGTGTCCACCTCCACCTCGGCGACCTGCACCGATCCGGTGAAGCCGCGGCCGATCGCCACGCCTCCCATGGTCAGGTTGAGCGGGGTCACGAAACCCCGGTGGTCCCGGGTGCGCCGGCCGGTGACCCGTACGCCCTGCGCGAGGCCCAGCCGGGAGGCCACGTCGCCGTCACCGGCGCCGAGCGCGTCGCGCAGCCGTTCGGCTGCGTCCGCGGCGGCGGGGACGATCGACGGCGTGGTGCGGCTGCCGCCGGAGGTGGGGCCGTGGGCGGCGTCGCTGTGCCCGACCTCGGCCCGCACCCTGTCCTCCGGCACGCCGAGTCCTTCGGCGACGGCCCGGCGCAGTACGGTGCGCGAGCCGGTGCCCATGTCCTGCACGGCGCAGCGGGCGACGACGATCCCGTCCTCGACGGTGAGCTCGACCTCGGTGGCGGGGTCGAGGAAGTACAGCCAGTTGGCCGCCGCGACGCCGACGCCCCGGCGGAAGCGTCCGGTACCGCCGCGGGTGCCCGACCAGGCCGGAAGGGCCGCGGCCAGGTCGTACAGCGCATGGCGCTTCGGGTTGCCGTCCCAGCGGCGCCGCAGGGCGATCGGATCCTCTCCCAGCCGGTGGGCCATCTCGTCGACGGCCTGTTCCAGGGCCCAGCACATCGTGGGTCCGCCCGGGCCGCGGAAGGGCGCGCCCGGCGGCCGGTGGGTGACGGTGTCGAAGTCCCGTAGCCGGCGCGGGGCCTTGCCGTACATGAACCGGGCCAGCGCGGCGACGGTGCCGCCCACCGAGACCCCGCCGTCGGTGTCCGCGTCCATGGCCAGCGCGCTCAGCTCCCCGGAGGCGTCCGCGGCCATCGCCAGCCGGATCCGGGTGCCGGGCCGGTACCCGCCGTCGACGAGCTCCTCGTCCCGGTCCAGCACCACCCGCACCGGGGCGCCGTGCAGCCGGGCCAGCTCCACCGCGGCGACCACGTCGGAGGTCAGCCCCATCTTGCAGCCGAAGCCGCCGCCCACGTGGACGGCCCGGGCCACCACCCGGTCGAGGGGCACGCCGAAGCGCTCGGCGGCGAGTACGGCCACCTGCTTCACCGACTGCGTGGACACCTCCAGGTGTAGGGCTCCGTCGACCCACTCCGCCAGGCAGGCGTGCGGTTCGAGCGGGGTGTGGGTCTGGGCGGCGGTCGTGAACAGCCCCTCGACCACCCGCTCGGGGCTGTTCCTACGGGCCTCCGTGATCCGGCGCACGGCCGTTGCGGGCCGCTTGCTCATGGCGGACGGGCCCCGCCGGTTGCCGCGCCAGCGGGCGGGCGTCAGCTGCGGAGCCTCGCCCGAACCGGGCGCCAGCTTCCGCGACGCCTTGTCCTCGTAGACCAGCGGCCCCTCGCCGGCCCGCGCCCGGCTCACGTCGAGGGCGGCCGGCAGCACCTCGTACTCCACGGTGACCCGCTCGGCGGCCGCCCGCGCGGAGGCCCGGTCCCCCGCGGCAACCGCCGCCACCGGCTGCCCTACGTACCGCACCACCCCGTCGGGGGGCAGCAGCGGCACCAGCTTCCCGTCCCCGGCCTCCAGGGACCGTACGTACGCATGCGCGTGCGGCGAGCGGATGATCACCCCCTCCAGCAGCCCCTCGGGCCGCTGATCGGTGGTGTACCGCGCCGACCCGTCGACCTTCTCGGGAGCCTCGGCGCGCGGCGGTGCCGCAGCCTCCCCCTCGTAGTCGCCCGCGCAGGCGGCGGCCA